>WQTK01000262.1 GCA_009786285.1 Candidatus Fibrimonadales bacterium
GGCGACAAGGGCGAAGATGGGGCAGACGGAGCCGATGGCAAAGACGGAAAAGATGGCGAAGATGGTGCCAATGGCGGCAAGGGTGATAAAGGTGACAAAGGCGATAAAGGCGACAAGGGTGATAGTGGCGACAAGGGCGCAGATGGTAAAGACGGCGCAGATGGCAAATCTTGCAATGTGAAGGATTTTGTGACTCATGTTGAGATTAAATGTGGAAATGAACCTCCGATAATTATGCCGAAGATTGGGTGGTGTAATAATGCTCTGTACAATCCAGCGGCGAGTTATTGTTTTAATGATATACTTTATAATATTAATGAGTGCGGCGGAAACACTTATGATTTGTCAACTCAATTTTGTGACAGGCGAGATAACAAGATTTATAAAAAAGTTACGATAGGAACACTGACATGGATGGCTGAGAATTTGAATTACGACGTAGTAGGTGCCAGCAAGTGCTATGATGATAATTCTAACAAATGTGATGTGTATGGCATGCTGTACGATTGGGCAACGGCTATGAATCTTTCGCAAGACTGCAATGAAAAAGATTGCAGTGACAGCATAGGTGATCCGCATCAGGGTATTTGCCCGGAAGGTTGGCATATTCCTAACCAGGGTGATTGGGAAGATTTAATAAGTTCAGCATCAAATATTAATGCTTCTAATGTTACAAGTGTATTGAAAGCAAATAGTGGCTGGGGAGAAGGTAATAATGGCACTGACGACTTGGGTTTTTCAGCCTTGCCGGCCGGTCACTACGCCGGTTCTTTTGATCTTGACAATGACAGTTTCTGGTGGAGTTTAGGAGACTCCGAGGATAATGAAACCATTGGCGTTGACCGACGCATTTGGGGCCATAGTGGAGAGCTTAAAGAATCTCCGGATCGTCCCAAAACGCAAATGATTTCCGTCAGGTGCGTAAAAGATTGATAGTCGTTGCTATACGAACCATTTTAAGTTAGCACTGTCTTTCAAAAGCAATTGCTTTTTTTGCTCAATCATCTCAGCCAGCTCCTTTTCTGTTGGCAAAATAGTTTTGTACTTTGCCGTAAAGATTTTTTTATTCTCTTTCATAACAGAATATCTTGCTATAGTCTCGTCTTTATCCGCACACAAAATTATGCCTATTGTCGGATTATCTTCTTTGCCACGCTTTAAAGCATCAAACATCCTAACGTACATATCAATTTGCCCGATGTCTTTATGCTCAAGCTTAGTTGTTTTCAAATCTATTATAACAAAACATTTTAAAAGATAGTTGTAAAAAACCAAATCTATATAAAAATGAGAAGTCTCGGTGCTTATGCGAAATTGCCTGCCGACAAATGAAAACCCTTTTCCCAACTCCAACAAAAATTTTTGCAAATTGTTGATAATTGCCGTTTCCAACATAGTTTCTTTTGATGTTGCATTTTCCGGCACATTTAAAAACTCAAGGACATAAGGATCTTTTATAAAATCATTTATGTTTAAATTAGAAATAGCCTTTAACGTTGTTTTTTTCTTTTTGCTTTGAGAAGACAGCAATCGCCTGAAATATCCTGTTCTTATATTTCTCTCCAAAATGCGAACACTCCAATTTTGTTGACTCGTTTCCCTGATATAATACAACCGCTCGCTTTTGCTGTCGAGCCGCATAATTAGCCTAATATGAGACCAACTCAAATTCTCTACACACTGTGTAGAGAATTCATTGTAATCAGGAAAAACCGTGTAAAATTTTCTAAAATTCCAGAGGTTGGCTTCTGAAAAACCTTTGCCGAATTGCTCTCCTAAATATTTAGATAGATTGACAATCAAGTAATCACCATAATCTGCCCGGCCACTGCCTTTTTGTTCCTGTTCAATAATTTGCTTGCCTATTAACCAATATGTTTTCGCCATAGCGGAATTTATAACACTGCAAACAAGGCCTCTACCTTGGGCAAGAGTTTTGGCAACATTTGCAAAAAACAACTTTTCACTTTTAACTAAATCTTTTTTCATTTTGCTCCTTGAACTTGTAATCTACAAAATATGCAATAAAATTTTTCAAATTCTCTACACACTGTGTAGAGAATTCATTGTAATCAGGAAAAACAGTATAAAGTTTTTCTTCACTTATGAGAAAATATGTAAAATTGCTTGCTTATGTAGTTGAAAATAAAGGCAACTCCCGTGCCGGTTATCTTTGCAAACATATTGGGAAATCCCAAAAATTCAATGCATAAAGTCATTACTCCCAGATCTATGGACAGCCCAATGGCCCCAACCATCACAACCATCACATATTCCGTAATTCTTTTTCTGCCTTTCTTGGATTTGAATATAATTTTGCACAAAAAGAAATTTACAGTCGCGCTGATAAAAAAGGCTGCTATGGCCGCAGGCAAATAAGAAATTTGAAGCCTGTAATTGAAAACATAAAATGCGCACCAATTCACAATAGCACAAAACAATCCAACAAAAAAATATTGAATGAATTTAGGCAATAAGGCTTTCACAGTATTTACAGACGGCAACTTACTCAATTTTCTTCCTCTTCTCCGGGAAAACAATGTTTCTGCGCAGAACAAAATTCAGAATAAAGCCAAGGCCCGCCGCAAGAGTTTTGGAAATAACAGGGAATATGCCAAGTGCAGAAAAACTCCACATAAGCCCATAGTCAACAAACCCCATTATTATAACGCCTATTAAATAAATGATGAATTCCCCTGAGCTGCTCCACCTTGCTTTGTGCCTGAACAAAATCGCAATGCAAAGCAAATAGTTCAAAAGCGTGGACACTATGTATGCAATAATAACATCTGATTCCAATCCAAAAAGCGATGGCACTTCAAAAAAAGAATTCAAAAAGGCAAATACAACTACATTGGAAAGCAAAGAAACCGAGCCTATAAAAAAGTAAAGCAATATCTGCATGGGAATAGGCGCAGTGTTCGCAGAATAATGCAAAACGCAATACAATGCCCAAACACCATCCTTCCATCCTATTTTTTTGCCCTCTTCATAAGAACGAGGCTGGTAATCAATGGCGCATTCAAAAACCCTTGCGCCGGATTGCGCAATTCTCGCGGTGATTTCCGGCTCTATGCCAAACCTGTTTTCTTTTAGCATTGGAAGTATGGCGTGCAGGGTTTCGCGGCGGAACAGCTTATAGCAGGTTTCCATGTCCGTAATGTCCAAGTTTGTGCACATATTCGAGGCAAAAGTCAACCCTTGATTCATGTAAGTATGCCAAAAATAAAGAACCCTGTGCGAACTGGGGCGCAAATAACGGCTGCCAAAAACAACATCGGCCTTGTTTTCCAGAATTGGCTGCAAAAGCTCTGTGTATTGCAAGGGATTGTATTCCAAATCTGCGTCTTGAATGCCTATGAAATCGCCTTTTGCCTCCGCAAAGCCTGTACGCAAGGCTGCTCCCTTGCCCTTGTTGACTTCATGCTTTAGAACCCGGACTTCGCTGTATTTCCCGGCCAGCTCGTTTGCTACAGCCAAGCTGCTGTCTTTTGAACAGTCATCTACTATTATGAGTTCTAAATCCGTGACATGGTTTTTCAGTTCCAAGCACTTTTCCACACACGCTTTTAAAGAGCTTTCTTCGTTATAACATGGAATAATAAGGGTTAGCATGGCACTCCGTTATCTGAGCCTTACAGCATGCGCAGATATGTTTTGCATGGAAAGCTCTCTGGCTTTGTCTTCCGCATCGGATTTTTTCCTGAAAATGCCGCCGGTAAGCTTGTACATGGTGCCTTCGTGCTTCATGTCAATATCGTAGCCGGTTTGTGCTTGCAACCTTGCTTTCATGTTCATTGCTTTATCAAAGCCATCGACAATCGCAAATTGCAGGGTATATACGGATTCCTGTTCTTTGCCTGAATTTTTTGCCTGAGGAACTGCGCTGCTATTTGTCCTATAAGAGGAATCCAAAGACGGAAGCTGAAACTCCCTGCCTCTAAAAAGCGAATCTATGTCTGTGGGAATTTCGTTACCGGCGAAAGCCATAACCACAGGCATAAAAAATGCCGCAACCGCTATCAGTTTTGCTATTTTTCTCATAATGGGACTTCTTTATCCAAACTTCTCAGGGAAAGATAGTAAAAAAATTGGGCTCAAGCACTGGATTAGAGTCGTAACTTTGCTTTTGGTAACGGGTTTGCTGACTTGGTATGGCAAATTTTACAAGCCTGTGCCAATGCTTACCCATGTAAACGAGTTTGCGGTTTGGATTTTTCCGCATAAAAACGGCCTGAGCGCGCTTGCCGTTCTGCCAAACGACAATATTGACACAAATAATGTCAGAACAGGTCTCAGAATATGGATTTCGCCTTCGGATTCGCTTTTGGCTTTTGAGCGCCAAAGCGCAGCCAGGTACAGGGGCAAAAACATACTGGCAGTTGGAGATAGCTTGAGCGGGCAGTTGAGGGAGGATATGCTTTCCACTTTGGACAGCACGGGGAATTTTTTTTGGCTTGGGCCTTTGGGGGAAGAGCTTATAGGGGAGGATGTTTTTGCGCAGCTCAAATTATTTAACGGCAACCCGCAGGATTATGTTTTTGATTTGGTGTATGAGGGGTGCAAGCTGAGGTTTTTTGGCTCGCAGCTCGCATTGGAGAGCGCAGGGGAGGAGCCTGTGAGCGTGGCTGCCTTTATGTTCAAAAAGGAGTTGGTTATTACGGATTTTGGCAATATTGATTTGGACCACCCAGAGACTATGGCCTTGGTTTCTTTTGACAAAAAAAACGGGCTTACGGCAAAGAAAATGCGGCTAAGGGACTGGAATCTACCTCCCCATCCGTAAACACTGTTGTCAAAACAGAACCGGCTTCAACATCGCTTGCAGAACGCAAAATTTTGCCGCTCTTGTTCTTGGTTATGGTGTAGCCCCTCCTAAGCTGCGTTTCGGGATTGGCAAACTTCACCCTTTCTTCCAGCAACCGGAGTTCCTGGTTCTGGGAATACAAAATCTTTGGCGCGCCACGCTTAAGGCCAAGCGCGTCTCTGAAAAGCCGCTCTTTCTCCTGGGCAAACCTGCTGCCGCATATGTTTGATAAAGCCAAAACTTTGTAACCCAGTTTATCACGCTCTCTTACAAATATCTGCATCAGGTTTTCCAAATCATAAGAAAAGGTTTGCAGCCTTTGCCAAGCAGAGTCCGCTATGGATATTAAAAATTTTGCGCAGTCTGTTGGAGTTATCAAATGCGTGTGAGCAACCCTGTCTAAAAGGCTCTCGTCAATCTCGTGGCCAATTCCTGTTATCACCGGCAAAGGAAAAAGCGCCGCCGCCTTGCAAAGAGCATAGCTGTCAAAAAATGCCAAATCGGTTTTCGCGCCACCGCCCCTTATTATGCAAACAACATCTAAGTCATTGCATTCCTTTAACTTACAAAGAGCATCGATAATATCATTTTCCGTGTTTTGCCCCTGCATTTTCGCAGAAATCATTGTAATGTTAAAAGCATAGCCAGACGCTTTTATTGTGGAAACGAAATCGTTGTAAGCTGCGCTGCCCTCAGATGTTATAAGGCCAATGCTAAACGGCAAAAGCGGCATTGGAAGCTTGCCGTTTGTGCGGTGCAAGCTCTCTTTCACAAGAGCGTCCCAAATTTTTTGCCTGGTTATCGCTATTTCCCCTATGGTATATGCAGCGTCCATATCCAGTATTTTGCATTGGAATTTGCCATGCGGAATGTAAAAATCTGCCTCAAGCAAAACCTTTATTTTTAAATCTTTTTTGATTTGGAATGGCGCAGGCAGCTCGCTCAAACGGCGGCAAAGAGCCGCATACTGAGGGGCGAACATTGTGACTCCAAGCGTGGCTTCTGGCTTAACGGATTCGTCTTTATACTCCGCAAGGGTTATGTAAACCATTGAGCCCTTCTCTTGCAAGCTGGAAACCGTGCCAAAAACCCAAACCTTTGGGATTTGGGTTTTAACAAGCCGCTGAACGGATTGCAGGTAGCTGCTTAAAGAATAGGAACCTTGTGGTGCAGGCTCAGGCATTTTATCCTTCGGCAACCCCTTCTGCCAGGGCAGCCTCCAGTACAAAGTCGCCGAGTTCGGGGGAACTGAACGGTATGACTATGGTTGGCGCGTATTTGGGCATATACACCATATGCTTTGGGCCTCTGGCTATTGACGGCAAGGAAATTCCGAATTTTTCGTTTTGAATGAACTTTTTGACATAGCCGGCTATTATATTCACCAACTCGCCAACCGCGTCGCTTACGTCCGGGCCAAGCTGGGTATATTTTTCGCACAGGAACTTGTTTACCGTTTTCAGCGCGCTCGTTTCTGTGAAGCCCATAACCACGGCTCCCTTGATTGTCCCGGTAAGGCCAATCATGCCGGAGATGTCTTTTATGTTCACTTCTTCGGTTAAAAGGTGGGGCTTGCCGGCTTCTACTTTGAGCGCAAGCATCTTTTGAAATGTATCTACTGTTGCAAGAATAAAGGCATTAATCCATTCGACTTTCATAGGAAGAAATGTAGAAAAATTTTTTGTATATTTCCATTTTGGAGTAAAAAGAATTATGCAGCCGCGGTTCTTTTCATGGTTATTTGATGATAAAGGCGCATGGGAGAAATCTATTGCGGACCCTCGCTATTCCTATGATTTGCCAATAGATAGCTTTATGGCGCTTTACCAGATTGAGCGAAAAGCCAATGCCGGAGGTGCCGCTGAGTTTACGCTTCCCGTATTTACCGCTCCCGTAATGGCTCAAATGCCTATGGTTGTGGCATCATCGCCTATGGCTATGCCTCTTGCCGCTGCGGCTCCGGTGGCTGTGGCTGAGCCCCAACGCAAGGAAGAGCCTAAGCAAGACGGAATTTTAAGCCAAGAAGAGATAGATGCGCTGCTCTCCGGTTCATGAGTATCACGATGTGGGGGTGCGCAACTTTTCGCAGATTGCCGGGGAGTTGCAAGAATTTGGCGGCGGCATTAAATGGAATTTAATGGTTATTCCCTTTTTCGGGGAGCTTGGGGTGGAGGCTCTTGAGAAATTTGCCGGGCAGCTTTTGGAATGGAAAAAAGAGGGGCACAGCCTGTATTTGCATGGCTATAAGCACAAGGCAAATTTTTCTTTAAAAAGGGGTTTACTTGGCAAAATAGCTTTGCGCCTGACAAATTCGGAGGCAGAATTTGCCGGGCTTTCAAAGAGCGATTCTAAAATGCTTCTGGGCGAGGCTTTGCAGGCATGGCAAAAATTAGGCGTTGGCCCGGCGCAGGGTTTTGTTGCGCCTGCGTGGTATGGCTCTGAATCGATGTTTTTGTTGTGCAAAGAGCTTGGCTTTGAGAATTACAGCAGCCGTTTTATTATATGGAACAGAGCCAGAGGCTCAAGGTTTTCCATTCCTTTCAGCACAGCCGGTTTGCCGAGTTTCATAGCTCCTTTGGTGAATCTGTGCGAAAAGGCCTACATGAAAATCTACAAAACGCTAAGCTTTTTACCAGTACCGAGAATTGTGAAACACCCTACTGAAATAACGCGGATTTAATGGTTTAGTTGAAAGTGGAGAGTTGAGAGTGGAGAGTGAAAAAGCTTGAAAGACTATGTTTTTTAGCAAATTTAGCCGTTATATTTTAAAATAACTCTCAACTTTCAACTCTCAATTCTCAACTAAGAGAAGTTAATCGACGTTTACTAAATTACCTAAATGAGTTCGTTAAAAGGGACGGTTCTTGCTAATTTGCGGGAGATGGTGAAGCTTCAGAGAGCGGCGCATGATTCCATGTTCAAGTTTTCCATAACAAAGCTGTGGCCTATATGCTTATTCACGCCGCAGGTGGACTGGATTCGCATTACCAGAATGATGAATAGTTTGCTGGAAAAGTGCGAAGAGCAAAAGGAATTTTTGGCAAAGGAGCGTGGCAATGCGCCGGAAGACGACATGCCTGCTTTGAATTTGCTGCCGGAATATATAGATGCCCTAGCCAGTGCTTCTGAAATTCTGGGTGGCGCGGCTGCTTACAGGCAGGATGTTCTTGAGAGAAAAAGGAAAATGAGATTCGGAGAATGGAATTCTATTTTGAAGAATTACAACGTGGCGTGTGATAATATGGCTAAGGCTGGCGTTGCTTTGTACAAGACCTTTGTTTGATTTTTCTAAATTTTCCACATGATTTGTCCGGTATGCAAGGCAGACAACGATAAGGTGATAGACACCAGAGCGAGTGGTGATTCCGTGCGGCGGCGCAGGGAGTGCATTGATTGCTCAAACCGGTTTACAACTTATGAGTATGTGGAAAAGGTTTCCATAACCGTTGTGAAGCGAGATGGCAGGCGAGAGCCGTTCAGGCGCGAAAAGCTTGTTTCCGGAATAAGAAAAGCTTGCGCAAAGCGTCCTGTTAGCTATGAAAAGATAGATGAAATGGCTGTTTTGGTTGAAAATGAGCTTTTTCATTTGAAGCAAGCTGAGGTTTCTTATTCTGTTGTTGGCGATTTGGTTATGAAGGAACTTTCCAAGACAGACCCTGTGGCTTATGTTCGTTTTGCATCTGTTTACAAAGAGTTCCGGGAAGTTAAAGATTTTACTATATTTGTCCACACGGATGATTAGCTCAGTTGGTAGAGCAGCTGACTCTTAATCAGCGGGTCGCAGGTTCAACTCCTGCATCATCCATAAGCTTCCACAGTTCAAATAGCACACAAGCCAGAGACACAAGCTCCTTAATCTAACTTTCTTTCAATGCTCGCTCCGAGCGCAGTTAGCTTGCCTTCAAAATTTTCGTAGCCCCTGTCTAAATGATATATGCGGCTTATTTCGGTTTGCCCTTTCGCTACCAACCCAGCCAAAATAAGAGCCGCGCTTGCCCGCAAATCGCTTGCCATAACCGGAGCGCCGGTCAGTTCGCCGCCGCCGTTGATTAATGCCGTGTCTTCTTTCAGGGAAATATCAGCCCCAAGCCTTTCAAGCTCGGAAACGTGTTTGAACCTGTCGTTGTAAATTGTGTCGCGCACGGAAGAGGCGCCTTTTACTGTTGCAAGCACTGCCATCAACTGCGCTTGCATATCGGTTGGAAATCCGGGGTAGGGCAGAGTTGTAATGTGCGCCGGCTGCAAATCCTGCGCTGCTAGCTCCACCCAGTCATCGCCCGCAGAAATTTCGCATCCCATGCCTCTGAAAACTTCCAAAAGCGGGTTTTGATGCTGAGGAACCATGTCTGTTACTTTCACTTTTCCTCTTGTTATTGCCGCAGCCGCTAAAAAAGTCCCGGCTTCAATTCTGTCTGCTATTGTTTTCGCATTGCCCGGATTTAATTTTTCAACGCCTTTTACAATCAAGGTTCTCGTGCCTATGCCGTTAATGTCTGCGCCCATTCCGGCAAGGTAGTCTGCGAGAGAGGTTATTTCCGGCTCTATGGAGCAGTTTTGCAAAACGGATGTTCCTTCCGCAAGTGTGGCGGCCATAAGAATGTTAGCGGTTGCGCCCACGGAGCTTATGGGAAAAGAAAATGTGCCTCCTTTGAGGCGTCCTTCGCAGAGCGCTTCAACATATCCGTGCGTAATATTTATTTTAGCACCCAAAGCTTCCAACCCTTTCAAATGCAAATCAACCGGTCTCGGCCCCCAAGCGCAGCCACCCGGCAAAGAGACTCTGCATTTCCCGAATTTAGCAACCAGAGGCCCAAGCACGTAAAAGCTTGCCCTCATGGTTTTCACCAGTTCATACGGAGCTTCAAGGTAATTTATGCCGCTTGCGTCTATGCTAAGTTCGTTGTTTTCCTGTTTTATGCGGCATCCAGTTACTCTAAGAACGTCGGCCATTGTTTTAGTGTCTTTTAAAAGCGGAACGTTGCTTATTTTGGATACTCCGTCTGATAGCATGGCTGCAGCCATAACCGGCAGCACGGCGTTTTTAGCCCCGGAAATTTTCACCGAGCCATTCAGCGGCCCATTAGGAGATACGAGAAAAGAATCCATTAAATGGAATATAGTAATTAACATTCAGCAAGGTTAAAATATCCTAGCAAATACAGCGGCAACGATAACAAATTTCCTTTTTTGCCATAGTTTTTCAGCGAAACCCTAACTGCTATTTTCGGATTATACTCATTAATGTACACATTCAGCGATTTTGACTGCGTGCTTTTGCCAGATTTTACTTCTATTGGAATAACAGTGTTTTTGTGCTGCATTATAAAGTCCACTTCCGCATCTCCCTTTTCTCTGCCCCAGTAAAAAAGAGGATTTGAAGTTGTGCTTTTGATTTGCTGGCAAACATATTGCTCTGTGAGCGCGCCGTGAAAATCATCAAAAATTTTAGGCTCGGAAACGTAAAATAAAGATAAATCTATATTGCTTTTAGCGCAAAGCAATCCGACATCCAACATAAACAGTTTAAACGCTTCACGCTCCTGGCTTCTCGCAAGAGGTATTTTGGGGTTTGATGTTCGTAAAATTTTATACACCAGTCCTGTGTTCACAAGCCAGTCCAAAGCGTTTTCAAACTCGCTTGCGCGGCCTCCGGATTTAACATCTTTGTAAATGAATTTCTTTTTCTCCCTTGCCAAATGAGCTGGCATTGAATCCCAGAGCATGCGGACTTTTGAAATGTCGTGCGGCGATATGTGCTTTGAAAAATCGTTTTTATAATTTCTCAAAATTTCGTTTTGGGTTTCACGTACTATTGTTAAATCATTTGTTTGTACAAAAGCTTTAACGGCTGCAGGCATTCCACCAACATAAAAATATGTTTTCAAAGTATCGGTTAGCAATGTGTGCAGGCTTTCCAGCAAAGGAAAATCCAATGCTTCTATATTTTTCAGCAGCATATTGCGTCCTATTGCTTCTAAGAATTCGTGAAAAGACATTGGATAGAGAGTTAAACTGTCCACCTGTCCAACAGGGAATTTTCCGCTTGCGACTCCCAAAAAACTTCCTGCGGCGGCAATATGGTATTGCGGTGCGTTTTCATTAAAGAATTTTAGAGAGTCCTTTGCTCTTTGGCATTCCTGAATTTCGTCAAAAATGATTAAAGTATTGCTTGGAGTGATTTTTAAGCCAAAATGGCTTTCCAATGCGCCTATTATTCGCTCAGGTTTTAAATTTTTTTGAAAATAATCGCCCAGTTCCGGCTCATCATCGAAATTTAGATAAACAGTTTGTTCGTATGCTTTTTTCCCGAATTCCTTTAACAACCAAGTTTTGCCAGACTGCCTTGCTCCGTAAAGGATTAAAGGTTTGCGCAAAGCGGAGTTTTTCCAGCCCAAGAGGTTTTTTATGAGACTTCTTTCCATATGGGATAATATAGCAATTTACACTTTTACGGGGGACTTTTTGTAGAGTAACTACACTTTTACGGGGGACTTTTTGTTTTTTCCACTAGCCACTCCCCACTAGCCTAGCTTCATGCTCAAGCATGGGCGGGTTTTTGCTTGATTAACTCAATATAATCTGTGAAAATTTCCTTGTCCGCTCCGTCTATGCGAATTCCAAAACCCGGAGCCTGGAAACGCTTTTCGCCCCATTCAAGAGAACGCATAACCGTTCCGTAAAGGAAACCCTCTGCCCCAAGCTCTAAAATTTGAACCTTGACACTCGCTCCCATTGGCAAACTCCCCGTTCTGTTTATTACGAACAAGCCATCTTCGGATATATTCGCGCTTGTGCAAAGAACCTCTGACGGCTTGCCCTCTGCCTCATAAAACACCCGTACATTCAAATTAATTACTATTCTATCGTACTTTCTGATTTTCCTGGCGGCAAACATGCGGCAACGCTCCAAAAATTCAGATAGCGTAATTATGTTGGTTTCGCCTGAAAAAATTAAGTCCATGCGGGAATTCTCCTTGTTATGGCGAATTTTCGCAGACGGATATATCGCGCTAAGGCTCGATATGAGGCTCTTTGTTTGCTGAGATGACTTTATATAGGTCGGAATGTCAATCAGCATGCCATTGAACTTGACTGATTCCAGGAAAACCTGACAGTAGTTATCGTTTTCTATGTCTATAACACGTACATGGAAATCGCTCAACGATTTCTTGTATTCCTGCCGGTCTTCGCTTTTGAAAGCAAACAAACACACGCACAGCCTTTCGCTAGATGAATTAAAGTCTTCCATACCTACCCGTGTATATTACAAAGTATTAATTTACTAAATTTTTCAAATGCGATTTTTATTTTTGCTGTGGGCTACGGCTTCTTTCGCCAGTCCGTTCTTGGATTCATTAGTAGCATATGCGGATTCCCTTGCTCCTGAAGCCAAACTCGGAATTTCGGTTCGCTCCGTTAAAACGGATTCCGTTATATACAGTCACAACGGCAACGAATGGTTCACGCCGGCCTCCACAATAAAGCTTCTGGTAACGGCAACCGCCCTGCAAAGCATTCCGCTTAGCTACGCCCCCAAAACCTTGGTTCATTTGGAAGGCATCAAGAAAGGCAATGTTTTTTCCGGGATGCTTAGGCTGGAGGGTAGGGGAGATCCAAATGTTTCGGCCAGATACTATCCTAACGCGCTTTTTGTCTTTAGCAATATGACGGATTCCCTGAAAAGCAGGGGCATAGACACCCTGCGTGGAGTTTTGGACCTGGATACCTCTTTTTTCCTCGGACCGAGAAAACCCAAGGAATGGCGCAGCAGCTATTTTGAATCCTGGTATGGGGCGGAAATTTCGCCTCTCTCGTTTAATGACAACTGCGTACTCGTTGAGATAAGACCTGGGGAGAAAAACGGAGACTCCGCCATTATAACCCTTACCCCAGACATAGGCTATGTTAAAATTAAAAACGGGATAAAAACGGAAGGCAAAAGAACAAGGTATAAACACGTTATAGACCCCGTAAAG
>WQTK01000263.1 GCA_009786285.1 Candidatus Fibrimonadales bacterium
ACCGAGGTGTACACACGGCAGGCGCATTTCCATCTGGGCTATGCGCACACCCGCTACAACAACTGGCTGTTTCTCGAATACTTTACGGATACAAAGGGCATGCCGTTTATAAACTATGTGTGGAACAACGCCTACAGGCCCACCGACCCAAACCGGAACAGCGCAGACCCATTCGGGGAGATTATGCGTGTTCACAGCATAAGCCAAAAGGAGTTCGGAGATATGATAGGAGACTTTGGCATGAAGAACGTGATATACGACTACAAGCGCAAAGCTCAGTTCCGCAACGCATATAATGCCAGCAGCGTGATAGAGAGGCATAGATACCACAGGTTCACATACCTTGAAGCACTTGACAGCACCGGAGGCGCGAATGGCCGCTTTGTTGTTCCCTTCGCTTTTGCCCCTCAACGCTACGCATTCAATATAATCCGTCTTTACCCGGACGAGTCCAACACCGTAAAGATACGTTTCCGTGGCGATGTTCAAACAAAAAATAACATTCCAAACTACACTAAACAGGCCGATTTGGAACCGCACGCAAACTTTTTGCTAGACGACCCCGGCAGCGACTGGCGCTACGGCCTTGTTGCCGTAAAGGGCGACGCAACTTCTGCATCCGCAACAGTGACAGCCCGGTACAGCGAACTTAAGAGAGCATCTGATGGCAACCCAGACCTCTCCATCACCTTGGAGAGCGGCGAAACGCAGCTCTACTTGGTAGTAGCAGCCACGCCCACAGCAAACCATCAAATTAAATGGGATCAGTACTACTACACCATATATAGATTTCCTTATATGGTGGAAATTACCGGCGCAAAACCAGAAGGCTTTCAGCAAATAACCGGAGCCGGAGCGGCGCACGCAAATGGCGGCGGCTTCGTGGCAAGCACGGCAAATGTCGCTGCATCTGCGTTCGTTGGGCCAAATGCGAAGGTCATGGGCGGCACAGTTAGCGGCAGTGCCCGCATAGAAGGATACGCAGTTGTGAAAGGCGGCACGGTCAGCGGCAATGCGGTAGTCTCGGATGGCGCAGTTGTTTGGGAGGGAGAAGTCTCCGAAAACGCCAGAGTTCACGGGTCATCGTTTATTTACGGATCCGGCACAAAGGTGCGGGGGAATGCGCAGGTGGGTGGAACATCGTGGCTTTCCGGCGGCACGCTTTCCGGAGAAGCGCAAATGCTTGGCGACGGCAGAGGCTCTCTTACCGCATCATCTGGAGTTTACTTTCCAAAGGATGACGGCAGCGCAAATGATCCCGAAGGGGCAAGCCGCAAATCGGCGCCGATAGAGGTAACAAAACCGAGATCCATGGCATGGTATGGCGATGATGTTCCAACCAAGCTTTCCATTGCTTCGCATATCGGCAAGCAATCCTTCAGTTTGAACAGCAAAGGCATTTTCACCTACAACCTTGGCGATGCCAAGTCCGCTAACCTGAGAATTTTTGACTCACGTGGCAGGCTGCTTAAAACCATAAGGTTGCAAGGAACTCAAGGCTCTGTTGACATACAGATGAATACAATGCGAGTGTTGTTTTGGAGAGTGGAATAGCTACCTGCTCATAATATTCGTAATCAGGGTCGCTATTGCTATAGAGGTAGCACATATGCTACCAATTACAGCGGTCATTCGGGAAGAATCCCCACGAAATTTCTCCAGCTTAACATCAAGACCAGCCAGCCTATTCTCCAGCTTAACCTCAAGGCCAGCTAACCTGTTCTCAAACTTAGTTCCAAACTCCGAAATCTCGCTACGCACATCGGCTCGCAATTTTTCAAAATCCACACGCAACCCGGCAAAACCTTCGCTAAGAGCATTGAATTTTCCATCCAATGCATCTACTCGCATATCAATGTGGTTTATGTGGTTGCCCTGCGTGTAGAGGGTCAGGGTAATAATGTCCTCGTGCGAGAGACTGCCGCCACTCGCAAGCCTTTTTTTTATCTCCTCCACCTGTGGTTTCAGAGATTCCAAGATGACATCATCCATCTTCGTTCCGTAGTCGTTTTTTTCGACCATAATACACTTCTCCTATAAAAGATACAAAAATATCAGCAGATAAAGTTAAGCTCTTAACTCCTAAAAGTAATTTAATAAAAATAAATGCCGAAAGAAAATCAACATTTACAGCATAAATATACAATTTTTTTCGCAAAAGAGTACAAAAAAAATGAAAATAATGCGTTTTACTTGCATTTTGCCAACATATGTTTGCATTTTCGTATCTTTTAACTTATTCAACATACCCCAATTTCTTTGCTTCTTTAGATGAAAATGCCAAATATTTTGGAGAGTAACCCCTACGGCTCCAAGCTAATCCAAAAAATAGAAAGCTTTTTCTTCTTTTTTGGTCATTCCATAGCTGCGAGCAACAGCTTCTATAGCTAATAAATCATCTATCAACGCTATTTTCAGCTTTTGTTTTTTATCCAGCTCGCTTTCCATGGATTTCTGTTCGTTTTTGAGCATTTCTATGCTATGTTCTTTTTTTGAAATATCGTTCATTCTGGAGACTAGCCCATAAAATCCAAAGCATATTGAAAAAGAAAAAAGAATTATGCAAATTTTGCAAATAAACGCAATTGGCAAACGGCGCTTGCCAAAACTATCCATCTCTCCGGATATTCTTTTAGTAATATCCAGCATTATTTGTGCACCAGTTTTCTTTCTTTTTCCTAGCATAAACATTAATATAGAAATTTCTACCTTATCCCTCAATGATTTTTCCCCGCAAACCGCCAAATGGCGGTGACACACGCCTCCCAATAGAAGGGCGAAGGGTGACCTCTGTGTTCAAGCCTATGAAACAAGGCCCGCACTACAAGCCCGGAAACGTGCGAACCACACTGCTTGTAATAAGAATGTTCTTGCAACTGGTGATAAACCTGCCGGAAATCTTAAAATTGCGAAAGATCTATGCCAAACGGGAAAAAAACAAAGAAGACATTTCAATAATCTTTTATTCGGACAACCTTGACGAGGTAAACGGCATAGCAAACAGCCTGCGCTCCGTTGTGCCATACCTTAAATCTAAGGGCAAAAAAGCCCAGTTGTGGGGCAGTGCGTTCCACACCAGAACAAATGGCGTTGTTGAAGATAGCTACGTTGTCCTCTTTCCACGTGCCGCAAGCATGGAGCAGCTTGGCTACGCAGACTCCGAACTCGCAACTCCCTATCTTGCCCCAATCTTAAAAATGCTAAAACGCTACCCTGCAGATTTAATAGAACTTGAAACCCCAAGCCCCGGTGCATGGCTAGCCGGCATGGCAGGCAAAATTATAGGCATAAAAGTTATAAGCCACTACCGCACAGACGTTCCAAACTATACACGCTCGCTGGTAAAAGAAGCCTGGATGCGCCGCTACGTGCTTTGGCTAATGCGAGTGTTTTATCAAAATTCCACCCCGGTAATCAGCCCCTGCGAGGCATACCGCAAAATCCTTGAAACGGAAATAAAAATCAAGCCGCAATTAACAAGAGTCTTGCCCCGAGGCATTCCATTGGAAAATTTTTCGCCGATGTTGCGAAACGCATCTGTAGGGACACAAAATCTTGTGCCCCTACAAGCGCGTTTCCTATACGTAGGCCGCATTTCCGTTGAAAAAGACATTCCGTTTCTGGAAACCCTGTGGAAGGAATTCTGCAAAGAAAACCAAAATGCCGAGCTTACCTTTGTCGGCGGCGGCTGGTATCTTGACTCTTTAAAAGAAAACATGAAAGAATACCCAAACGTCCATTTCGCAGGGGTAAAAGCAGGCAAGGAACTTGCCGAGCTGTACGCAAACGCAGATTTCTTTTTATTCCCAAGCGCGACAGACACTTTTGGCAACGTGATAGTTGAATCCTTGGCGAGCGGAACTCCTGCCTTGGTAACCGACAAAGGCGGCCCTCAAGACATAATCAACAACGCAAAGGAAAAATGCGGCTGGGTTTTGCCGTTTAAAGATTTGGAAGCTTGGAAAGCGCAAATGCAAAAGTGCAAAGAAATACTTTCAACGCCGGAATACGAGCAAATGCGCAGTTCGTGCGCAGAGCACAGCAAAAATTACACCTTGGAAAAAATGACAAACGCCCAATGGGAATTTTTCAAAGAAATGCTGTAGCGTTATCAAAAAGGATGCACCTTTATGCCAAACCTCAGCACTCCGGGCATTTTGACAGAAGGAAAGCGCTCCACAGGGTCTCTCATGGGGTTGTATTCATCGGGAACTTTAAAATCGTCGCCGCTTTCATTGTCTTTGTAATACTTGTCGGGAATTTTATACGAAACACTCCAATCGCCGGGAACAGCCAAACGATACATATAACCGGCATAAATGGAAAATCCGTCGGTTATAAAAATCTGCAAATCTATTCCGGGCATAATATCAAAATTGTGTTTGGTCATGGTACGCGACTTGTCCAAATAATCATCAGGCTCTTTCTCAAAATCGCTGATAAAATTAGCTACAACTTTATTCTTAATATATGCCCATTGCATTCTCCAAGCTAGTCCAAGCGAAAAAGGCAAGGCAATTCGCTCTTCCAAAATCCAAATCAGTTTTCTAAAATCACCGCCCAAAATAAATTCTCCAATGTCACCTTCCAATGTGCCGCCGCCTATAAAAAGACCAACGCCCCATAGAGAATTAAGATCATAGCCTTCTCCGCCCAGCAAAACATTATACCGAGTTCTGTACCGCTCTCTGTCATAATCGCCGGAAGTGCTTGTTACTCCGCTCGTTTGAAGCACTAAATAAAAATTTGCCGGATTGAATGGGTCCGATTCTTGAAGGTTTGAGCCTTTGCTAACTTTTCCCCTTATTTTTTTCGCTACGGAAGTTTGCTCTCCAGCTTCTTTAATCCTGATTTTTCCTATGGTTTTTTTCCCTTCCTTGTCAAAAACCAAATACACGTCACCTTTTTTGACATCGCTGTTTGCGCCACGGTTTATTGTTATGTCTCCTTTGTTTACATCGATTACAGAAGCTTTTAATCTTGCCAATTTTGAAAATGTCTGCAAAATATCTTCGCTGGCATCGCAACTATTGCTGTTTTCATTAGGGCAGTTGGTTCTGTAACTGGTCAAAGTTTTATTGTCTTTTAAAATAACCACGTCCATGGACTGAGAATAATATCCTTTGCCGTCTTTTGGGTTTACCCATTCGTTTTTGTAATTCGTGCCGGATATTATGTAATCATAGTCGCCTGGATCAAAGAACCTTTTGCTAATAATGGAAACATCATACCTTTCAAATCTATTCAGCTTCGCAAGCAATTTTTCAGCCCATTCCCGGTGTTCAATGGAAATGCCAATCCTCATAAAACTCTTTATTCTATGCGTGTACGAAACTCTTGCGTTGTGTTGCAAGTTGACATTTACCGCTTCCAAGTCGCTGCCTATTTCTATTTTTGCGCACAAAGGAACTGTGCCGCTGAAAGGTGTTTCGTCTGCATGCTTGCCATTTATGTAAACAGGTTCGCTCACTGGCTCGTCATTGCGTTCTGCGCTCAAAACCAAGGCTCCCTGCTTTGGAATTATATATTGCGCTATGTTAAAAGATTCATGGCTGCCTTTGTTCAAGCCAACGTTAAAAGCTATGTCTTCATAGCATTCATGGCTAAGATCAATTTTGTACCTGCCCGGAGCAAGCCTGTTTTCATACGAACTGTATGCCTTGCCGTTGATTGTCAGGCTCCATTGCTCGCCTCTGCCCATGCCATCGATATATGCCGGTTTTATTTCCAAAATTCCAAAGCTGGGTTTTAAGTCAATGTTTATGCTTTGGTTGTTACGTGTTATGGAAATTGTTGTGTCTGTTGTTTCGTACTGGTCGAGCACGGAAACTATGCGAACCCGGCCTTCAGGCAATTGAACGCCGCAAGGTGTTCTTGGGCAGCTTGGCATGCCGTTGAAGCTCAGAGCTGCGCCGGGCGGCTCGGTTGTGATGTTTGCCAAATAGTAACGTTCAACATATAGATTTTTGCCTCCTCCGCTTTGTACGCCGCTTATTCCGCCTTGGATTGAAGGCTGTCCTGCTTTGCCGCCGGAGGCTTTCGGCATTTTTGCGAACATTGCCGGGGCTTTTTCGTCTATAACGGAGAGCAGGCCGTATATGTCTTTGGCCGTGCCTGTGAACGAACCTACCAAGGTTCCTTTTCCGCTTTCGTAAAGTTCCACCTTAATTGCCAAGTCCACGCCAAACCGGCCAGTACGCCCTTGTGCCACATAATCTGCGTTTACTTCTCTGCCAAGTTGCGCCAAACAGCTCGATTCTCTGCATTTTCTAGCGGCTTCCTCTTGAGAACCCAAAAAAGCGACTATGCTTTGCTGGGTCATAACGGCGTAATTTCTTTGAGACAAGTTATCGGTTGCTATTTCCCGCAGCCGGTCTGTTAAATGGGTAAGATCTGAGGTTGCGATTTGAGGTTCTCCGTCATCCACTGTATTTATTATAGCTATGCGCTTTTGTTGCTGGCCCTGCACGGCAAAGGCAAAAAGCAGTAAAAGCATTAAGGGGATTTTATTCATAGGAAGAGAAAGTAGTAATTAGCGGTTAATAGCTAGCAAAAACGCTTAAAGTCACTGTTTTTTTGCAATTATTTACCCCAAAGCATATAAATTTGCGTTTTTTGAAAATTTTTTTCATTTTTACCCTTGCTTTTTTCAAAAAAAAATTCTAAATTTGTGCTTGGAATTCCATATAAAGGAGATAATTATGAAAAAACCTGATCTGGTTGAAAAGGTAAAAGACCTCGCGGGTCTTGAAAGCAAGGCAGCATCCGAACGCGCAGTTAATGCAGTTTTGGAAGCTATAGAAGCTGGTTTGCAGAAAGATGGCGAAGTTCAGTTGATTGGCTTTGGCACTTTTAGGGTCAAAGATCGTCCGGCTCGTGAAGGCCGCAATGTTAAAACAGGCGAGAAAATCAAAATCAAAGCCTCAAAAACAGTTGCTTTCAAAGTTGGCGCAGCTCTAAAAGCTAATGCAACAACAAAAAAAGGCGGCAAAAAGAAATAGTTTGCTGTTTTGAGCGGCAGGGTTGCGCAAGCGGCCCTGCCGTTTTTGTTTACTATATTACCCCCCATGAGTTCCTCTTTCATAGCGATAGAAGGGCCTATAGGCGTTGGAAAGTCTGCGCTAATAGAGGCTCTTGAAAAGGAGTATGGCAAGCAAGCCCTTCATACTTTCTGCGAACAGTTGGAGCCAAACCCGTTTTTAGAGCAATTTTATGAGGATAAAAAGAAATATGCGTTTCAAACACAGATAGCTTTTATGTTGTCTCGCTACAGGCAGTTTGAAGCTCTGCAAAAAAAACTGGGCACACCAGATATATTTGCGGAATGCAAGCTCTGCGTATCTGATTTTATCTTTGAAAAAAATGATATTTTCGCTGAATTAACCATAGAAGACGAGCAAGAATGGAAACTTTACCAAAAAATACGCGATATTCTTGTGGAATCGGCAAAAAAAAACACAAGACCTGTCACTCCAAGCTTTGTTGTTTATTTAAGGGCCGGCGAAGAGACTCTCTACCCGAGAGTTAACAATAAGTACATAACCAAAGACTACCTGCACAGGCTAACCACACTGTATGATCGTTATTTTTTTCATTATAAAGTAAGCCCGGTTCTAATAATAGACGTGAATAACGTGGATTTTGTGCACGAGTCTCAGCCTGTGGCAACCATAATAAGTTCCATAAAAAAGGCTATAGAATGCCCTCCAACGCAAAATACATATATTAAACTAGACGACCTATGATAAATTACTCCGTTGTTCCATCGCCTTGCTATGTGCTTGAAGAGAGCAGGCTTATATACAACCTGGAGATTTTAAACAAAGTGCAAAAAGAGGGCGGCGCCAAAGTGATATGCGCATTGAAGGGTTTTAGCTTTTGGAAAACATTTCCGCTGATTTCGCAGTATTTGAGCGGAGCCACAGCCAGCAGCTTGAACGAGACATTGTTAGCCAGCCAAAAAATGAAAAAAGAAGTGCACGTGTGCGCCCCTGCATACAAAGCCAGCGAAATAGGGCAGATTTTAAGCCGTGCGAGCCACATAACTTTTAACAGCTTTTCGCAGTGGGAGTTGTTTAAAAAAGAAACTTTGAGCAAAAAAGTGAGTGCGGGAATAAGAATAAACCCGGAATTTTCAACTGTTGACGTGGACTTATACAATCCGGCGAGCCGTTACAGCAGGCTTGGCATCACAATAAAGGAATTTAAGCCGGAACTTTTGGACGGAATTGAAGGTTTGCATTTTCATGCGCTTTGCGAGCAAAACGCAGATGCTTTGGAAGCCGTGCTGGAAAGAGTGGAGGCTAACTTTGGAAAATGGATTCCAAGAATGAAGTGGATGAACTTTGGCGGCGGGCATCACATAACCAGAGCGGATTACGATGTTCAAAAACTCATTGGCATTTTGAATAAATTCCACAAAAAATATCCGGGGATTGAAATTATTCTGGAACCCGGCGAAGCTATTGGCTGGCAAACCGGCGAGCTGGTATCCACAGTTTTGGACATTGTGCGCAACGAGATAAATATTGCCGTTTTGGATGTTTCCATAGCGGCTCACATGCCGGACTGCCTGGAAATGCCTTATCGCCCGATGGTAATTGGCAGCGATATGCTTGGCATTAAAAAGTACGCTTACCGCTTGGCCGGCAACTCCTGTTTGGCTGGCGATATTGCCGGCGATTATTCTTTTGACAAGCCTTTGAAAATAGGTTCCAAAATAATTTTCGCAGACATGATTCATTATACAATGGTAAAAACAACTTTTTTCAACGGCGTAAAGCATCCGTCAATAGGAATTTGGAAAGGCGGCAAGTTCAGCCTTGTCAGGGAATTTGGTTATGAGAGTTTTAGGGATAAATTGAGCTGAATTTCCGATTTTCAGAATCACACATACTTCTTCAAAACGTCCTTTTCTGCTACGAAATAATCTATGCCGCTGGCTACGGTTACAAAAGTTATTATTCCCATAATAGAGTATGGCAAATATGCCCAAATATCCTCCCAGCCCGGGATTAAATTGAAAGGAATCAACGCACCCACCAATATCGCCAAAATGCCGGAACCCTGAATT
The DNA here is from genome assembly GCA_009786285.1 of Candidatus Fibrimonadales bacterium. Lineage (GTDB taxonomy): Bacteria > Fibrobacterota > Fibrobacteria > Fibrobacterales > Fibrobacteraceae > Fibrimonas. The sequence continues at coordinate 9,074 of WQTK01000263.1, forward strand.
GCGGTTTTCCATTTGCCGCTCCTGCGTGCCGGCATGGAAATTCCTTCGCCAGCCGCCAAAGTTCTCAAAGTCTCAACGCTCGCTTCCCTGAAATAAATCAGCGCTACCATCCAAATGGGCGCATAATCCGAGGCTAAAAAGCATAAAAACACGGTCATGTTTGAAATTTTGTCGGAAAAAGGGTCAAGATATTTGCCTAAAGTAGAGACTTCCCCCCACTTGCGCGCCAAATACCCATCCAGAAAATCCGTCACCATAAAAGCAATAATCATCATCAATGCCAGTATTTTGAAAGTAAGGCTGTTATCCTGATAGTTCAAATTATTGTCATAAAAAAACACCCATAAAAACACAGGAGTCAAAACTATGCGGCTCATGGTCAACTGGTTTGAAACGGAAAGCGGCTTGCGATGCGCAGGATCCCGGTAATAACGGTAGCAAAAAGACACCCCGGAAGCAAACATGAGAAGCATGGAAGACACCATGCTTATCTGCTGGAAATCCTCTAAATCCAACACATAAACCAGCATTGTCGCATTAATGCTTATTGTAGAAGCTTTGGACCAAAAGCCGTTTGCCCAAAGCGACTTTCCCTCTCGCAGCATGGAAAGCAGATAAAGCGTTCTGGAAACAACCCTGGTTAAAACCATAACGCAACCTATGGCTAGCAACTTTTCGGGCTCGCTGTTTTCTACCAGCGAGTCTCTTATAAATATGCAAAGCAAAACCGCAAACGCAAAAATTCCTTCCACAAAAGAGAGCCACAACTGGTAGTATGGCTTTTCCTCGTCCAATTGGCGAACCCTGAAATACAAATACCAGGCAACTATCAAAATAAGGCTTATGTTTGCGGCGGCAAGCTCGTTAAAATACGGGCGGTCTGTCCATATGAAATAAAAAACGGGCAAATAAGCCAATATGCGAACTATACGCAATACCCGGCCATACTGCAGCCTATTTACAAAAACTCCAACCACTTCATTTGAATGTAGAAATTTAAAATACTTCCTCTGCGAAAACCAGGCTTGTTCCCTGTTTTTCTGCGAGCTTTGGGAGGTTCTCCAAAAGACCTATGCTTTTTTCCGTAAACTCAAACAGCAAAATAGCTTTGCCTTTTGTGCGCGCTGCTTTCAACGCATTGTTTATAAGGGTCTCTGATTCCGCTACCAGCAAATCCCTGTTGCATTTCAGGTCTTTTTTTGCGCATTCTATTTGCGACAGACTGGCTGTTCCCTTTTTTGTCAAATCCAAAAACCACAGGTTTTTCGAGCGCAGCACATTTCCGAGTATTTCAACGGAAGCCGAATGCACCAGGAAATCTTCCCCGTAAAAGGCTGCGAACCCGCTTGCGCCGCCAAATTTTTTCAAATGCGAGTCAAGTTTTTCAGCCAGTTCTTTTTCGGTTGTTATTCCTAGCGATATTTGGCTTTTTTTCTCTGTGTCATAAATCATTTCGCTGCTTTCCATGGGAATCCACGGGATTATGTTTGCGTTTGTTTTTTTGCCTGCATCCAGAAGCTCTGGCCTTGAGGAGGGAATTAGCAGGTTATAGGCAAAATCAAGCTTTTCCAGAATTTCAGGGTTATTTTTCAAAGTTTTGTTCAGCTCCCGCACGGCCAAAACAACCGCTAATTTTGAGGAATTCGGCAGCCATAGCGAATCTATCACTCGAATTTCGATGGATGGATAAGTTCCCTGTTCGCTTTCGTATTTCAGGAGGGCGTGCGAGTTTTTGAGTTCCCGCATTTCAAGGACTCTGCCACTGCACCTCTCTATTTCTTTGGAAGCACGTAACATATAATTGGGAATGGACATTCCGTTTGGAACCAGCCATATTTCATCTGCCATGCTTGTGCGGTGTTTTATTTCTTTGCGGACGTTGATGGCTTTTTTGAGGTTTTCGTTTAAAAGCAAAACATCGCACGAGTTAGCTTCGGGTGTTGGCTCTTCGCTTGGGGCAGGTTTTGTTCTAAAATTGAGCATAATCAAAACCGCAACCAGAATAACCGCTGCGATAACAAGAACTTTAAGCTGAATTCTCTGAAACATTTTCCCAAATATAGTAAACAACATTGGCATTTCAACAGTGGCGTTTACTAAATTACCCCTATGATCATAGCTCCTAGCGTTTTAAATGCGAACTTTCTCAATTTGGAAGCAGATATAAAAGCTGCCGAAAGGGGAGGCGCGGATTGGATTCATTTAGACATAATGGATGGGAGCTTTGTTCCCAATATTTCCTTTGGCCCCGGAATAGCCGGGCAAATTCGCAAATGCACAAAACTTCCATTGGACTGCCATTTGATGATAGAGAACCCGGAGCTGCACGTGGAAGCTTTTGCAAAAGCCGGAGCGCAATACATAACCGTTCATGCCGAGGCTACCAAGCATTTGGACCGATTGCTGAACCAAATAAAGGAGCTTGGGTGCAAGGCAGGAGTTGCCATAAACCCAGCCTTACCCATAGAGTCCATAACAGAAGTTCTGGACCTTGCGGATCTGGTTCTAATTATGAGCGTAAACCCCGGCTTTGGCGGCCAGTTGCTTATTCCGTATTGCTTGGACAAGGTTAGCCGCCTCAGAGCTATGAAGCCGGGCTTGCAAATAGAGATAGACGGCGGAATAAACCTAAAAACCATGCCTGCAGCCAAGGCTGCCGGTGTAAACATCTTTGTAATAGGCTCCGCAATCTTTGGCGCAGAGGATATTGAGGAAGAGACTAAGGCTTTTGGCAAACTTTTGGTCTAAACAAGTTGAGAGTTGAGAGTTGAGAATTGAGAGTTTGGCAAATTTAAAAGTTTTTATTTCATTTTTTTAACTCTCCACTCTCCACTCTCAACTCTTCACTAAACAAGTAGCTTTACATTTTCTATATTAAAGCCTGAACTATTTTTTATCACCGAGGAGATAATTATGTCCAAGAGCAGCTCACCAACAAGCCATGCCAAACTGAATGCATGGGTAAACGAGATGGCCGCCTTACTAGAACCAGATTCGGTCTATTGGTGCGATGGTACCAAAGGGGAATATGACGAAATGGTAAAGATACTTGTAGATGCAGGTCTCGCCAAACCACTCAAAAAACGTCCGAATTCCTATTTGTTCCGTTCCGATCCTTCTGATGTAGCGCGAGTAGAAAGCCGTACATATATTGCAAGCAAGTCCAAAGACGATGCCGGCCCAACAAACAATTGGATTGATCCGGATGAGTTGACAAAAACAATGACTGGCCTCTATAAAGGCAGCATGAATGGCAGAGTTCTGTATGTTATCCCGTTCTCAATGGGTCCAATTGGCTCTCCAATCGCAAAAATAGGCGTTGAAATAACCGATTCTCCATATGTTGTTATAAATATGCACATTATGACACGTGTCGGTTCAAAAGTTTTGGATGTTTTGGGCAGCGAAGGCGAATTCATCCCATGCTTGCACTCCGTAGGCAAACCGCTCGCAAAAGGCGAAACAGACGGCGGCAAATGGCCCTGCGCTCCGATTGAGCAGAAATACATAGCTCATTTCCCGGAAACAAAAACAATTTGGAGCTATGGCTCCGGCTACGGCGGAAACGCCCTGCTTGGCAAAAAGTGCTTGGCACTCCGCATCGCAAGCGTAGCGGCCCGCAACGAAGGCTGGCTCGCCGAGCATATGCTGATTTTGAAAATCACCAGAGAATCCGATAAAAAGGTAAAATACATGGCTGCGGCTTTCCCAAGCGCTTGCGGAAAGACCAACCTTGCCATGCTTATTCCAACAATCCCCGGCTGGAAAGTCGAGACCATTGGCGATGATATTGCCTGGATGAAACTCAGAGACGGCAAACTCTACGCAATCAACCCGGAAGCCGGCTTCTTTGGCG
>WQTK01000264.1 GCA_009786285.1 Candidatus Fibrimonadales bacterium
CCACAAAAACCCCTGCCATTGCTTTGCCCGCCATTGCCCTGTCTAAATCTTCGTATGCTATTGACTTGGCTGGATTTTGCGAAACTATGTTTTTAAGAATGCGCATAGTTTCCACAACTTTTGCGTCGTGCTTGTTCGCAACAGAATTTATAAAACACGCAAGCTGTGGAGATGCAAATGAAGTTCCATGCAATGACCTGCCGTCTCTGCTTAAATTGGAAATATTAACCTTAGCCACCAAAGACCCGCTATATTCTCTAGATACATCATTGGAATACCTAGAGTCTCTTCTAGCATCTTCTGCGCTCACAAGAATAAAATGCTTATGCAAAATTTCTTTTTCGTCATAAGACAATTCTTTTTCTAAATCATTTAAAATTTCTATATCCAAATTTTTCAAACCATCATTCCCAGAAGCTTTTACAATTACAAAATCCATATTTTTGTATTTAGACGCTTTTTTTATCAAATTTTTTAGCGACAGTTTATATGTATGTACATAGTTATTCAAATCTTTAAATCCGGGACCAAATGACATATTTATCACTTTTGATGTGCTGGGGTCGCTTTCTAGTATAAAATCTAGAGAACGGTTTATTTCGGAAGTCGCAAATTTTTTCTCATCATTTTTATACCCGGCATTATACTCTCCAATGCTCCATTCCGCATTGTTGCATTCCCTTTGACTATACACAACATCTTTTCCGTGCGAGCCGTTGAAGTTATCTATGGCATAAGGCTTTGCAAAATTAGCGTATTCAATGGCATCTGGCGATATAAAACTGATATTGGAATTCTTTCGCATTTGCTCTATGAAATTACTCTCATTTCCATTGCCTGCATTAACCAAATAATAATTTATCTTCGAATTTTGCTCAATAATTTCGCCTCCGTTTTCCTTGATTTGCCGAGTAGCTTGGGAGTGCGAAACATAGTCTTCAAATATAACAATCACGTGCCCTTCTATTGCTTCTATTTGATATTTTTCTCCATTTTCCGTTATGGTTACAGTTTTTATTGGCGGGTATTTATATTCTTTGTTATACATTAAAAATGCAACTATTGCCAAAGCTATTATTGCCATTGCTGTTACAAGTTTAGCTGCATTTGAATTGGATTGCGGCAATGGTGGAGGAAGCTGAGGTGGCAAAGGAGGCGGCAAAGGAGGTGGCAACGGCGGAGGTTGTGGAGGAGTTAGCGGCAGCGGCGGAGGTTGCATAATTGCGTTTATTTCCGGAACATCTTTTGCTTTTGCCCAATTTGGCATTCCTTTTTTCCAAACAAGTGTATCTTGGGTCAAGCCCTTTTGCAAAAGCTCGCTTGTGCTAAATGGACCTTGTTGCTGCCCGTTTATAGCTATATGCCAAGTTTTTTGTTCCATAGCACAGAATTTAGAAAAATTTGTCCGAGCCAGAATTGTACTCTGAAATCTTGAAAATCGGATAATCAGGGGTATCAGAGTTCAGACGTTTTCCATATTTGGGAATATAGTAAACCGAGTTAATTTTTATAATGGAAATATTTTTCGCCAAGAGTCCTTCTCAATTTTTTGTCAAATGTAAAAGCTTTGCATCCTTTAATCTTTGTGTAGCCATCTATTAAGCAATCAACAAAATCCAATGCCGAACCTGCATAAACTTCGCAAGCATGACAAACAATTTCTCTTTCCAAAAGCATAGATTTTTTTACTTTTGCAAAATCTTTTATTTTTTCACAAATGATAGTTCTATCAAAAGAATAAACCTTGCTCAAAACAAAAATAGCCTCAGTTATTACCTCAATAGGAACAATGCAATTTGCATTAGCTATAACTTGGCTAGCTAGATATGACTGCTCTTCATCATCATTTAGCAAAAATCTTAATACTACATTTGTATCTATAACTACTTGTTCTATGTTTTCCATTTTGCACCATTATCAGCTACATGTGCTGCCCATGCATTTTGTTCCAATTTGTGGCGAGTTTGTTTATTTTCCTCGCTTTCGTTTCCATCTATCACTTCTTGCACATTGAACCCTATATTTTTCCCTTCTGCCAAACTTTTCTTTAAATGTTTAACTAAACTGCTTTTACTATATTTTTCCCTAAATTTTCTGATATTTTCTACAACATTTTCGCTTTGTTGTTTTTTTTCTACAGGGTATAGAAATGTTATAGCTACAGCATAACTTTCGGCTAGAGGTACAGGCTCTTCTGTTACAATAGATTTTCCATCATAAACACCTTTCACAGCAAACATAAAAACTCCGTTATATATTGGTAAATATAGAAAGCTCTACATTCATAGTTGTAATGTATAAAGCCAAATGTATAAATAAACGCTCACAACCTTAAAAGTCAACGCCCATTGCTTACGCTATGGGCGGCGCCTTATGCTTGCTACGCAAGCACTAGGCGCACCTAGTCCTGCAGACAACGCACAGAAAGCAAATGCGTCTTATTGATGTTGTACCTGCTCACAAGGCTGTTGTAGTAGTCCATGTACCGGTAGTAGGCGATGGAAGCATTGTTCTTGCTAGCAGACCACCAGTAGCCGTAGCTTTCGACATAGATGAAGCTACCATCCGAGTAGCCGCGACCGCCCGGCAGGGCCGAAAAGCCATAGTCGTCCGTTCCATTGCCGTTGTCATTCCAACCGCTTTTAGCCTTCAGCTTGGAACCGGCCACATCAGCTCCGCCTACATAATTAGTCAATGTTGTCCACTCCGCATCGCTTGGCAAATGCCAGCCGCCGGGGCAAGCTTTCATTGCCGTTTCCCAATTGTACAATCTGCCATACTTCCTACAATTTTCCGGATTGTTGTCATAACACTTACTTCCGTTAGCATCGTAATTCAAATTCTCCGCCATCCAAACTTGACTGCCTATTTTCACTTTACGGTAAGTTTTGCCGTCTCTGCCATCTGTAAATTGCTCTCGCCGATCTTGTTCCGCTCTATAACGTGCCTGCTCCAACTCCTTTTCTTTTTGCACAAAATAAACCCCAAAAACAACTGCTATAACAATTACTACAATTACTAATAAAATCAAACCCGCTGTCAAAAAATTGTTATTGCCAGATGCCTTAGGGCTCTCCGCTTCAACATAGCTCATAGGCTTAACCGGCTCTGCTGGCTTAAAAGTACCGACCAGTTCCGCAACATCTTTTGCCTTGACCCAGCTAGGCATTCCTGCTTTCCAAACAAGGGTGTCTTGGGTTAACCCCTTTTGCAAAAGCTCGTCCATGCCAAAAGGCCCTTGCTGTTGATTATTTATCGCTATATGCCAAATTTTGAGTTCCATGGCACAGAATTTAGAAAAATTCGCGATTTAACTCTTTTTGTCAGAATCAGGATAGTTCCTGCCATGCCGGCAAAACCTCTACATCGCCAATCTTCTCCACTTGATTATAAGTCAAAATAACCTTTCTGTTCAATTTAACGGATTTGCCAAGCGCAGAAAATCCACCAATCTCCCTATCTCTGTTTTCCGCATTCAGTTCATAACAAACTTGAATAGCGCAAACCTCATTGCCTTGCTTGAAAATAAAATCGCACTCGTTTGAGCTGCGGCAAAAAGAAACTTCGCCATGCGGAATTTTATTCAACTCGCTGAACACAAAGTTTTCCAAAAACTTGCCCTTGCTCTCAGCAAACTTGTAAGACAAAGCATTCGCCAAACCGTTATCTATTGAATATAATTTATGTAAATTCCGTGCGACTTCCTTCTGCGAATTTGAAAAATTCAAAATATCGCTTATTATATAACTGTCCGCCAAAACATAAAGATATTTTTTTATGGTATTTTCGTTGCTTCCCATTGCCTTTGCCAAGCTCTTGTAAGAAAATGGACTGCCCAAGCTAGACATTATAAAAAGCAGAAGCCTTTTAAATGTTGCAATGTCCGTTATTTTATGATAAGCCACGCAATCTCTCATAACAATGGATTCAAAATAATTTTTCAAAAGCTCCAACCTGATTGGATGATTTTTTATCTGCCAAATTTCCGGGAAAGTTCCCCATTCAAGGCATCCGTCAAGCAAAGATAATACTTTTGTTTTTCTTCTTGCCATATCGTAATTATTTTGAATTTTATTTATGCTCAGAATTTCCTTAAAAGAAAGCGGATAAACCGTGTTGCAAAAATACCTGCCGGAAAGCAAGGTTGAAAAGTCATTTTGCAAAAGAGATGAATTGGAACCCGTGACGAAAATTTTTTTGAATAAAGAACTGTCGTAAACGCTTTTCACATATTTTTCCCAGCCGATAACCGATTGAACCTCATCCAAAAACAAATACTTTACTTTTACCCCAGTGATTTTTTCTGCGGTTTCCACAATATTGTATAAAAAAGCCGGATTGTTCCACGCTTCAAAAAATACAGGGTCATCAAGATTTATGGATAAAATGGATTTTGGCGAATTGGTTTTTAGCAATTCGTTTATCAAAAGCCTGAATAGCGATGATTTTCCGCAACGCCTGATGCCGGTTAATACCTGAATGTGCCGGGTTTTGCATTTTTGCAAAAGGCTCTGCAAAAGCTCTCTGTTAAAAAGCTCCTTATATCTTTTACCCTGCCAATGCGGGTTCTGGTGCACTAAAACTTGTTCCATAAGCATTAATATACAAAAAAACGCTAAGTGCAGTTAGCAAAAACAGCTATTTTTGCGAAGTACAGTTAGCCATATTAGGAAAATTCTAAAATCAGACAAAAGCAACGTAGCTAGGAGCACAAAGCATTAAGCTTCAAACTCCGTTCCACGGCTTGTGTGCCAAATGCCCAAGATTTCTATTTCAGTTTCTTTTTCCTTATAGTATATGTAATACGGAAACTTCCCCAACAGAAATTTTCTTATTCCATTTTTGTACTTTGAACCTATCTCAGGCATAATTTCCATTATTTTGCGAACTGCAGAAAATTGTTCTGCCATTATTTCAGCTTGCCTTGGCGAATCGGCTGCTATAAAAGTCATTGCCTTGTTCAATTGTTCTTTACATCTAGGAGTTAGCGATGAGGCTTTTCTTTTAAGACTGTCATTTCCCATATGCCATTATCCGTTTTCTTGCATTCTCTTTCGTGTAATATCCGCTTGCGAATTTTTCTTTTATTTCTTTCTCCACTTCTTCAGCAGAGATTAATTCTCCTCTCTCCGCTTCCGCCATGCTTATGGCTAACTCTCTATCGAGTTCTATTTCGTCTAACACATCATTGGCAAAATTGCCAAGCCCTAAAACTCCCATAGCGTTCGCTATTTCCGTCTCATTTGCCATTATCGCTGTTGCCATATTTTTACCTCTCTTTGCGTTAATATAGTAATTTTTACCCCAGCTTTAGCAATCCCGAAAATTCATTAATACTAAAAATAGGGGTTCAGACTTTTTCTACATTACAAAAATGTTTCACCGTTTCCCATACCTGGTAGCAGAGGCTTTCAAAGGACTCGCAAGGCACCGCCTTGTGATAATCCCGTCAATTGCCACTACTTTCCTATGTTCTTTTTTGCTAATAACAAGCATGAACGTTTTGAGCTTTTCCGTTTCCCTCTCAATGCGCTCCGCATCCCTATATAGAATAGAAGCATTCTTTTTGAACACACCAAAACCCGCGCAAGCAGATTCAATTTTGAAAATAGCAGAAAAATTTGAAAGCGTAAGCTCGCTCATTTACGTGTCTGACGAACAAGCTCTGGAAGAATTTAAAAACAGCTTCCCGGAAGACATGTTATACCTTGTTGAAGGAAACCCTCTGCCTGCGTCTCTTCGCATTCAAATACGAGCAAACTCGCAAAACATAGAAGCCATTAAAAAAACATCGGAAAGGCTGCTCGCCATGCCCGAAATCTCCGTGGTTCAAGCACCAATCCAATGGATTGAAAGATGGGAAAATTTCAAATGGCATTTCTTCGCTATTCCAATGGCTGTATCGGCTTTTATGCTGATTATCCTGTGGATGATTATGGGAAACGCAATGAGGCTAACGCTCATTTCAAGAAAAGAACTTGTGAACAACATAAAGTATTCCGGCGGAACTCCCTTTTTCATCCAATTTCCATTTGTGCTGGAGGGCCTGCTCCAAGGGCTTATAGGCGCAGGTCTGGCTGCCCTTCTGTTCGAATTTATAAAACATCCGATTATCACAGAATTCCCGCTAATCGCAGAGTTCATGCAAAAAGGCTATATGGCAAGCATCTTTGTTTTGCTCTTCGTGGCAGTCTCAGAAGCCGCAGTAAGCTTCTTCACTGTGAGAAAGTTCTTATTTCGTGGAATTTAAGTGGAGAGTTGAGAGTTGAGAATTGAGAATTGGATATTAAATAATGGCTTATCTATCATAAATAGATTCACATTTTATTGTAAAAAAATAACTCTCAACTCTCAACTCTCAACTCTCAACTGCTTAGTAATTGCCATAACTTTTTCCTTTCTTAGCACCTATGCTGCTACTTCTGTGGACAAGCAGATTAAAAGCAACACGGATGCTTTGAAAAAAATTGAAAGAGATATGCAGGCGGCGGAGAAAAAAGTAAAAGAACTGGAAAACAAAGAAACCGGAGTGCTTAAAAACATTGTGGAAATTGACCACGGCTTAACACGAACAAGAGAATACCTGAGTGACCTGCAAAAAAAAGAAAACTCTCTCAGGCTCACAATAAACGGGATTGAAAACGAAATAGAGGCATTGCGACAAAACATAGACTTGCAAAAAAAAGCCATAGCCTCAAGGCTCAGGAGCTTATATATACACGGCAAAAAAGAAGAATGGGAACTTTTATTCAATCTATTAAAAGAAAACGAAAACCCGGAACGCAAACTATACTGGGTACAGAGGCTCCTTGAAAATGATAAAGTCGCAGTTGAAAACTACCAAGCCTCAATAAAAAAGCAAAACGAGAAAAAACAGTTGCTGGAAACAAAGCAAAAAGAAATGACTGCGCTGCACGAAAACAAAACAAAAGAAGAGCAAAGGCTCCAAAACCAACTGTCATTCCAAAACGAAGTGCTGACAAAGGTGAAAAAAGACAAATCAACCCAAGAAAGAGCCATTGAAGAATACAAGCTCAACCAGCAAAGCCTAGCCTCCATAATAGCAGCTCTTGAAAAAAAACGCCAAGCCGAAATAGCAGAGGCAAAAAAGAAAACAGAGAAAGATAAAAAAAAGCAGGTACCCATAGCCATAGGGCCTAAGTGCACACCTTTAAAAGGGGAAATAATAAGCGATTACGGCTACCATGTAAACAAGGTTCTAGACATAAAAATTATGCACTTGGGAACGGAAATCAGGGGGCAAAAAGGAGAAGGCGTCAAAGCCGCCGCTGCAGGCACGGTTGTTATGACCACCAACCTGCCCGGGCACGGCCCATCCGTGATACTGGACCACCAAGGTACCTACTTCAGCGTTTACGGGCATTTAGCCACAATAAAAGTCAAAGAAGGCGACGTGGTAAAAAACTGCCAGGAAATAGGCACGGTTGGCAATGCGGAATCCGCAAACGGCTACAAACTATTCTTCCAAGTATATAAAGGAACCAAAACCCAAGACCCCATGAAATGGCTGGGAAATTAATTTTCTATATTTATTCTGATGGACACTATCCCTGTTACTAAAGAGACTTACGAGCTGCTGGTGCAAGAGCTAGACAGCCTGAAAAAGGTTGAGCGGCCACGTATTTTGCAAGAAATTGCCGAAGCTAGGGCTCAAGGCGATTTGAGCGAAAATTTTGAATACCACAGCGCCAAGGATCAGCAGGGCAAAATTGAATCAAGAATTCAATTTTTGGAAGACAGAGTTGCCAGGTCGGTTATTATTGAGCATGATACCGCCTCTGCCGCACGCATCCTGTTTGGCGCTACGGTAAAGGTAAAAGACTTGTCAAATGGCAAGGAAATTGAATATAAGCTGGTTTCGCCGGAAGGCTCAGACCCTGTAAACGGCAAAATCAGCTCGGTTAGCCCCATAGGAAAAGCCTTGATAGGCAAGACCAGAGGGGACAAGGTCGAGGTGCAAACACCCAAAAGAGTGATAAAACTGGAAATTTTGGATTATAGATAGTAGAGCTTTTTTTTTTACTATTTTTAGTTTTTCGGTATAGTATGGAGCAAAAGATGAAGAAGAAATTTGAATTTTTGGTAGCGGCTTTACTACTGCTTGTCGCTACTGCGTGGGCGGGTAAGTGGACAGTTGATTCTTTTGACAACTCTCCAGACCCTGGAGATCCGGATAATTATATAGCCGCAGAGTTTTCCGGCGGCTTGAAACCGGTTAAGCCTGAACAGGTCACCGTGCAAAGCGGGCGGCTCTATGTCCGGCAAAAGTTTGAAGACCCTTTTGGCGACGAAGAGTCCACCTACCAGATTTACCAAGGCCGCCCAACAGCCGCAGCCAAAGACTTGGGCAAAATAAGCCTAGACGGCTCAATGCAAATGCTTCTGAAGCTGAAGCTGTTCCCATCCAAATCCACTTCCGGCAACGATGACCTGGAAAATGTGTATTACGATGGCAAAGACATTTTCGTTGAAGGCGATGATCCAGTTTACGTAAACCTGAACGGCAAATGGGAAGAGCTAACACCTGAGGTTGCCAGGGAATATAAAATTTCCATAACATCCACCCCCCAAGGCGCGACTGTAACAGTTGGCAGCGCAAACAAAGGCGCAACTCCGGTATCGTTCCCTGTTTCTTCAAACAAAACCGTATCTGTTGTTGTATCAAAAGACGGCTATTACACTGCTATAAAGCCAATTACGCCTTCTGCCAATCAAGAAAACATAACCCTGACCGAAAGGAAAGCTTTGGCCAATCCGGTAGAGCCCCTTAAAGCCAAATTGCAAGCCGCTCTTGCTGCAAAAGACGCAAATGCCTTAAAAAATGTTAAAAATGATGTGCAGCAAGCCTTGAAAAATTACGACTCGGACAGTAAAAAAGAAAGAGATGCCATCATGTCAAAGTTCCCGGCAAATCTGGCAAAAGCAACCAATGAAACTCCAAACGATTACTCCGCGCGCCAAAACCTTTGGACCAACACACAGGCTAAAGAAAGAGACGACCTGAACAAGGAAGCCTTGAACTACTTCAACCAGCTCAAAGAGCTTGCAGCCGAGGCTGACGCATCTGCTGCGGAGCTGGACTTTAACTTGAAATACGAGTATATTCCGAACTCAGCGATAACTTTAATCAAATGGGGGCCAAAAGACGTTACCGCAGATGTGGAAGTCAGCAACTCCAGAGTTAAGTATAAAGCCGCAGGCACAAGGATTGGCTATGGCTCCGTGTCTCGCAATGAGCTTGAACTTAACGAAGAAGGCATTCACGGCGTATTGAAAATTTGGGACACTCCAAACGAAAATGGAAAATTCGCCTCTATTTACGACATTGCATTGTTTTACAACGAAACGCCTCTGCAAGTTCTAAGCAAAGGAAGCGTTACGCAAAACGACGCTACTAGCAATTCCGGCAAAACAGAAAAAGATTTAAATTCTCGCATAGCCAAATATTCAGGCAAAGCCGCATGGGACAAAAGAGACCAGGATGCTACAATTGCAGCTCTTCGCAAAGGCGAGATTCCGGACCCGTCCGCAAAAAAAGCAGCGCCTCCCCCACCGCCTCCGCCAAAGGAAGAGGAAGAGGACGATGATGACGCTTATTACGACGAAGATGAAGATGAAGATGAAATGGAAGAAGAAAGGGGAAAACAGGAAAAGCGTGATTATTCCCGTTATGGAGCAGCGAACAGCGCAACGGATATTTTCGGAAACACGGATGAATATCTATTCTGGACCGGCATGGTATTTGCCGCAGCCGCAATTGGAACCGGCATTGTAGGCTTTATGGAAAACATGAAGTACGCAGACGCAGACAAAGCGCTAAAGAACACGAAGAATGCGATGACAGCGTTTGAAGAAGACATAAAAACCGCCTGCTCTGTCAATATGCCTGACAACTACGATAATTGCGTTCATAACGCCATCTACAACATAGCTTGGGCACCTGATGGAGACCCTCGCGCTATGGATGGCAACGAAGAGGTAAACGTACTTTGGAAGCTCAATCAATATAAAAAAGTAAACCAAGCTACCAAGGACTCTTACAATAAAAGCCGCATAATATGGTTTGGCGCAGCGGGACTTTCCGTAGTTGTTAGCATAACTCTATTCCTATGGTAAAGGCTTGGATATCTGTAAATAAAATTTTATGCGAAACAATCATCGGGATTTATCCCGATGAACTTTATAAGCCTCAAAAGGTGGAATTTGGATTTTCCTTTGAATACAAAGCAGAAAGCGATTTCATAGGCGATGCCGTTGATTATGCTATTTTAACTGATGAATTGAAAGCCTTTGCCGCAAACTGCAAATTCAGTCTTTTGGAAACATTAACCGCAGAAATCGCAAAAAAAATTATGGCATTTTCCCCAAAAATAACAAGAACAAAAGTTTATTGCGTAAAATTAAACGAGCTAAAGCCGAGGGTGGAAGTTGAATTGCCTAACCCTTAACACGCCTGAATATCCGCAACTGCTCTCACAATCCAAATACGCCGTGCCAAAACTTTGGGCAAACGGCGCAGTGAACTTTGGCGATGAGTTTTGCCTTGCGATGGTTGGCACCAGAAGCCCGAGCGGGCTTGCATCAAACACGGTTAAATCTTTGGTGAAAACCTTGAAGGGCTATAAAGTTCGCATAGTTAGCGGCCTTGCCCAAGGCATAGACTCGCTTTGCCACGAAGCTGCAATGGAAAACGATTTGCCAACTACCGCCGTCATAGCCCAAGGGCTGGATATGCCATTGCAAAGCTATCAAAAAGTGCTTGCTGAAAAAATTTTAGAGCACGGCGGCAATATAATTTCTCCTTTCGCCCCAGGCTCGCTGGCTTATCAGGGTTATTTTGTGAAAAGAAACACAATAATATCTGGAATGTCAAACGCTGTTATTGTTGTTGAAAGCAGAACCAAGGGCGGCGCAATGCACACAGCAAATTTTTGCGCTAGGGAATGCAAGCCTTTGCTTGCTGTGCCAGGCTCCCCTATGACTCCAACATCATCGGGCTGCAATCATTTAATTTACCAAAAACAGGCGCAAATAATCTGGAATGTCGATGAACTCCCCGAAATACTAGGCCTGAACTCCCTCTTTTCTCATGTCCCGTGTCCCGTGTCCCATGTCCCAAAAAATGTGCCAAACTGGGCCGCAAAAGGAACAATCCTTGAAATAAGCGAAATTTGCGAGCAAAGCCGGAAACCGGTAAATGAAGTTTTGGCAATGCTAACGGAAATGGAAATGCAGGGAAAGTGCAAAGTGAACGGGCAGAATGTAATATTTCTAAATTAACCCCATGTCTCTTAAGCAACTATTAAAAAATGTTTGGCTATATAGCTGGGTATTAATTGTACCACTGTCGGTTCTTGCAAGTTTTACCGATTTGCTTTTGCTTGGAGGCATTCGCCTGTTATTGTTAATGCTAATTGAATCGCAAGAATACATACTCAATATAAATTTTTTAAAAAACCTTGGAACTCACCACTGGTTATTCATGATGGTTTTGATAATAGCACTGCGCTATCTATTTATTACTCTCAGAGCGCGCTCGGAAGAAAGGCTTAACCACAAGCTGGAAAGCCATTTGCGGGCGTGGTGGATACGCATTGTGAAAAATTTGCACCCATTGCAGTTTCACAAGCCCGGAATAGACGGCGTTTTGCACAACGCGAACATTTCTGTTTCCACTCTGCCAAAAGGCTGCAAAATTGTTACGCATTCCATACAGGCAGTTTCGCAGTTGTTGTTTTTTATACCGGTTTTATTCATTCTCTCTTGGAAATTAACCATTGTGCTGCTTTTTATTTTTGCCCCGATTGTTCTGTATTTGCAAAGGACAATTAAGAAGACCGGCAAGGATATTGATGAGTTTAATATGTTTTCCGGAGACTACGATTCCAATCTGTGGCGGTGGTCGGCTCTTCGCAAATGCTGGAACAACCATGCGGAGCTTTCAAAATATTTATCCATGCTTTTTGGAAAAATCCGCAATTTGAGAAACGCATCCACGGAAATAGGTGTTAGAGACGCAACCATAACGCAAACAATAGAAACAATTTCCATTTTGGTAATGTGTGTTGTTTTGGCTATTTGTGCTGTTTTAATAGAAGATAGAATGGTAATAGTTCTGTTTTGCGTGGCGCTCTTTATATGTTATAAACCGCTAAAAGACTGTTCCCAGTTGTTTTCCAATCTAAGGGATTTAAGAAGGGCGTATGCTGGCCTTACCTGTTTGGAAGATATGGAGCACACGGAGAAATTTTTTACAACGCACGATGAGGATTGCATTAAAATTGAGGAGATGGCTTTTCAATACGGGGACTACGAGCCGTGGATATTCCAGTCTTTGAACAATACAATAAAGCTGAACAGGCCGTTGATACTGCAAGGCGAAAACGGATGCGGAAAAACAACATTGCTGCGTATTTTATCGGGTTTGGAAATTCCTCAAAACGGCAATATTTATATGCCGCCAAAAGCCAAATCAGGTTCTTTTTATCTTTCGCAAAGGTTATTTTTGCCTCCTATTTTCTGGCTTGAGCAGGAGATAAAAGGAAAGGAATGGAGTTCTACCATACGGAATTTGTTTGATGCTTTGGGTTTGGAAAATCTTCTGAAAAAAAATGGGCATTCAAACGGCGAACTGCAGAGGATTGGGCTTGCGTGGGCTGTTGTGAGCGGCAGGCCGTTTTTGTTTTTGGACGAGCCTTTCGCATATATTTCCCAAGATTTGCAAGAGCCTGTCTTCAAGGCATTTTGGAATGCCACAACCGAAACGGATCAATGGTGGATGATGGCGACTCACATTCCTCTGCCGCAAACATACAAAGAGAGAGTTGTTTACTGGAAATTATAGTAAACGCTGATTAACTCCTCTAGGCTAGTGGTCAGTGGCTAGTGGCTAGTGGTTAGCAAAATCAAAATGGTGAATTTGAACAAATTTC
>WQTK01000265.1 GCA_009786285.1 Candidatus Fibrimonadales bacterium
AAATTGAAAACGGTGAATTTTCTTTACAAAGAATTATTTCCTGAAAATCCGGCTATGGCTTGCCATGCGCTGCAATTTTTCGCAGAGCCCGTGGATGAGAATTCCTATTTCTGCCAGAGGATTTTCCCATGCGGCAAGTGCCCCGTACCTTGCAGATTAGCTTAAGCATGGCCCCAATACATTTAAATTAAAACTGCATCAGCATGCAGGTGATGTCATCTGTTTGCATAGCGTTGCCGCGCCAATCCTCAAGAACTTTCGGAAGCAAGCTTTTTACAGCATCTTTGCTTATATGAACTCCCTCAAAAAAGTTAACAAGCCTATCTAATCCAAAAATCTTCCTCATGGGATTGAACGCCTCGGTTACGCCATCCGTGTATAAAATCACAGAATCGCCCTTTTCCACCACAAGCTCGCAGTCTTTTATGTAAGGCTCTATGTCCGAATCCATCATAAGAGCAATGCCGCCGGAACGAATGCGTTTAATGGTTTTGTCTTTGGCATGGAAATGCAAAATATGCTCATGCCCGCAACTGACATAATGCAATCTGTTGCTCTTGGGATCCCACTCAAAAAACAACAAAGTTATGAACATTCCCATCTCTATTCTGTAAGACAAATAATTATTCAAGCCTGTAAGCAGCTTCTTTAAATCATCTTGCCTCTGGTATTCGTTTTGCAAATAAGTTTGCATAATGGCAACCAAAATGCCGGCAGAAACGCCTTTGCCGCTGACATCCCCTATAATCATCGCAAGCTTATCGTCTTTTTCAAAAAAATCATAGTAATCGCCGCCAATTTCCTTCGCAGGCGACATAAAGAAAGAAACATCTATTCCTTCCACCTTGGGAATATTTTTGGAAAACAGGGACTTTTGAATAACATTGCCGGAAGTTAGCTCCATGGACATTCTCAAATTTTCATGCTTCTGCTCCGCTATGCGGCTTGTGCTTAAAATGATTGCAGCATAATTGGCAAAGCTTTTCGCTATGTTAAAATCTGTTTCCGTTAAATGATCGCTCCCTATTTTATTTTGCAAAACAAGAACGCCCAACAGCTCGGATTCCTGCAAAAGCGGAATTAGTATTATCGAATGTACTTCTTGGAACAGCTTCCCAATAATTTCTTCCAGATTGTCTGTGACATGATTGAAAAATACGCCGGTTCTGCTGCCGTGCCCGCACTTCCAAATTATAGAATTGCTGTCTTTTATATGTTGCTTAAAAGACATTTCGCGCAGCAAATCCGCTCTGGTAAATAATTTTTCGCTGCCAATGCCAAGCGGAAAATAAAGGCCGGTGACAGATACGCAGGAAAAATATTTCTTTTCGCTCTCCCATTCGTAAATCGCTGCCCCCTTAACGGACAAAAAACCGCACAAACTGTTTAAATAAGAATCGGTTGCGACTTTTTTATTCGAAAAATCTTTAATTGAACTCGAAATTTCTCGCATCATGTTTCTAAAACCTTCTTGCTCCATAAGAAGATTGCGGTTTTTTATATTCGATTTGCGAAGATTCTGATGCCTTTTTTCCAAGCTAACATAAAATATGGCTATAATAACAAAGCATCTGAAAATGTAAACCTCAAACGTAATGCCAATAAACGCAAGCGCGATAATCAAATATCTCGAAATTTTTGGAATATAAGCCGCTAAATAATATTCCTCGCCAATGCGAAACACAACGTAAATTGAAAACACCAAAGCAAATAAATCTAGCAGTTCACCGCCATAAAAATCCAACCCAAAAGTGTGTATAAAAGTCTGCAAAAACGCATTTTCAATAACCAAAACTATAAGATTTCTCTGCCTTTTTCCGTTAATGGAATAATACAATTCCATTTGGATTAAAAACATATAAAAGAAAGGATCTATTATTTTAGCGGTATAGTTGTATTCGCCACCTAAAAACAAATACTGGTGAGTATAAAAGAGATGGAAAAGCAAATATGTTAGAAAACCGAAAAACTCAAGCGCAAGTTGCTTATTTTTAAATGACTTGTATCTCCATTTAACAAAAGCTACCGAGGCCGGGAAAGCCATAAAAAATGGTAGAATTAGGTAAATGATCCCAAATATCATTCATCCCAGCCATCATCTTCATCTTTGCTTGAAGTGCCTTTGCTTGCTGCAGGCGCAGCCACAGCTTTTGGCGTATCAGCTAGATAGTTGCGCATTATGCGCGGAGTTACAAATATAATCAAATCTTTTTTAGTAAACTCCTTTCTCGTATGCTTGAACAAATAGCCTAAAATAGGAATATCTTTTAAAAGCGGAATTCCCGTTTCCGTTTCCATCTCTTCATTTTTTGTCAAACCGCCTATTACAACGGTTTCTCCATCAGAAACAACTACTTTTGTCTGCGCTTCCTGCTTGCTAATAACAATATTGTTGTTATCGTAATAATATCCGTTGTTTTCAGGATGCAATTCAAGCAAAATTCTGTTGTCGCCGGCAACGTGCGGAGTAACTGTGAGTTTTATGCCGGTTTCCACCAACTGCTGCGCAGACTGGCCGCTGGCATCCATAACTCTCAAGGAAATCTGGTCTCCCATGAAAATAGTGGCTTCCGTATGGTCCAGCGTTGAAATTTGCGGGCTTGCCAAAACTTCGGAACGGGAATCGGATAAAATATTCGTAATTTTTGCTCCCATATTCTTGTCAAGCGCTTTAATTTCCAAAGCCGTTGTAGGTTCAACTACGGAGGTCGCCTGTTCGCCAGTTGTTGTTATGCCGCTCTTGCTCGGCGTATTTGAAAAGTTTGCCTCAACCCTGCCGCCGCTAACACTTACATTTGTCCAGTCAACTCCCAATTCGTTCGCAAGCTTGCTGTCAACTACAACCAGTTTCGCAGTAATGACAATTTGCATGGTTTCTATATCCAGTTCATTCAGAGTGTTTTGCATTTGCTCCAAGCGCTTCTCGGTATCGTAAACTATTATCGCATTGTTGCGCTCTATCACGGAAATTCTCCCGCGCGAAGACCTGATGGTTTCCAAAACCGCTGCCATTTCACTAGCAGAAGCGTGCCTTATCTGAAAACTGCGCCTCTGGAGCGGCGCAACCATGTCGCTTTGCTCTCTCTTCTCGGATTCCATTATTATCTTTTGCTGATAAGTAGCGGTTCTTTGAACGCTTATGTAATTGCCTTCAACAAGCCATGTCAAATCATACAAGCCGCATATTATGTCCATTATCTCCGGCCAGGTTTTTTGGGAAACCGTCATTGACAGCCTTCCCTGGACATCAGGGGCAAGCAATATATCAACGCCGGCACGGGCAGATATTGAATGAAACACGGATTGGAAATCCGCCTCCACCCATGAAATATCATACCTTTTGCTACTGCCCTGAATGGCCGCAAAAGAAGAAATTGTCAGAGACAAAACGAGCAGTTGAACAACCGCAGCGAAGCTTTTTTTCATTGAACTCCTTTTCATTTATTTTCACCCCCGTATTTATCGGGCAAAGAAACCTTATGGCGGCGGCTTACGCCATATTCCTGCAACAGGAACAGCACATCGGTTTTTGTTATCTTAAGAACCTTGCCGTTTTTAACCGTGTCACCCTCGTAAAGAGTGTAAGAAAGCCCTCTGGTTTTATTATCAGAAAAAAGAGCCATGGGCATTTCATTTTCATAAATAACGCCGGCCAAAACCAAATTGTCAATGTTGATGCCATCATCTCTTGTGCTTTTAATCTCTACAAAAGGATCCCTAAAGCCGTATGAGCTGTAAATTATTTTATCGCTGTCTTTCCAGCCGAATTTTATAGCAACGCTATCCACTCCGCCCGGGGTGTCTTTTTTCAAACGGCGAAGCTTGTCTTTTTGCGAAGTTGTAAGCTCCGCTTCTTGAACAACGTCTCTCTGGTACACATAGCCTTCTCTGTTATTGTAACGCACTTTGTAAAACGAAGGAAGTTTGTCCAGCACCTTTAAACGATCGCCAAACTCCAAAGCTTCCAATGGCTTGCCCTCGTGCGGAGACGGGAAAAGAGAAGTTATTTCTTCGGCAACCAAATAGGATGCCTCTGACCTTTTAACCTGTATTGTCTGCGAAATATCAGGATCTGCGACTTTTCTTTCAATGCGCTTTGCAAAGTCCGCCGCGCCAAGAGCCAAAGGCTCATAGCTTGGCAAATAGTAATTTGAGCTTTTTACGCTTGTTGGAGTTGCCTGCCAGTTTTCAAGCCTGCCCGGAGAGGTTTCATTTTGCAAGAGCAATCTGTTTTTCAAAATCATGACAACCGGTTTTTTGCCTCGATGCAAATGCACAGACAGCTTGCCCTGGCTCCAGGACAAACCCTTTGCGAAAGTACTGCTTGCGGTTTGAAACACCCCGGAAAACTCCGGACCGTTTTGAAACGACAGTTCAATTGTGGAATCTGTGATTTCCGGAACAGCTTCCCTTGGAATTTGAGCATCAAAAACTATCAAAAGCTCTTCCCATTCGGAATTCTTTTGCACCGAAACACTTTTCAGGCGCGGCGGCATAATTGAAAAATCGTTTATATCCTGAGAAGCTGCCGGCATAGCCAGTAGCATCGCAAAAGCCAGAATATTAAACGCCAAGAATCCATTTCTCATAATTAATGCTTCCTCGAGGTAAAGGTAGTTAAATCAAAAGAAACGCCCATAGTTATAGGTTCCCAGCCATGATCGTTTGCTTTTTTTACTTCCTGGTTTATAGCGCCATAGCGAGTGAGCTTTAGATTATCTATTGTTGTTGGATAACTGAAGTTGGCTATTTCCGCAAACAAATTGCCAAGCATATGATAGCCGGCATTGACATTAAAAGTGTAATTGTTCTCCACAAAATGTTCTTTCGGTTGCGAACCTGCCGGCTTAAACACCTGAATGTAAACGCCCGAAGCCCTGACAACAGCATATAAATCCTGCAAGCGAGACGTAACCTTCTCGTCTTCCGGGAACATTTCCTTTAGCCTCTCAAACTCAATTTCCGCATTTGCCAAATCTGTTTCCAGCATTGGAATGCGGGGTCTCTGCGCATTTATCTGGTCCAGCTCAGCCTGAGCGCTTTTTTGCTCATTCACAAGCGCCAGTTTTTTGTTTTGAAACTCTGCCCAAACAGAATCGTAAAAAAAATAGATTGCGCCCACGCAAATAAGAATCACCACTATAAGGTATATATTCTTCTTGTCCTTTATGTCAAATTTTGAATCAGCCATACAATCCTCCTAGCGAACCCCGTCTTCCATGCCTAAATTCATGTTAAACGCAACTTTAAGCGAAAAATTATAAGCATCTTCATTATTCACTTTAGTGGCATTTACACTTGTTAAAGTAATTCCCGTAATGCTTTCCTTTTTTTCCAGCTTAAGCATATATACGGCAACTTCTGCAAAGTTCCATGTTGTAAAGTTTATGTCCATTTGGCTGCCTTCCTGCGTTATTCCCGTTATCCAGGTTCCAGGCTCAAGCGCAGTGGACAAGTCTTCAAACAAAAGCACCCAGCGCTTGCGGCTAACCTGTATGGAACGGAGCGCATCGCTTTTTTGCTTTATAGCTGCCAATTTTTGATTCAGCTCGTTTATTTTATCAAGCAACGGCCTCTCCTTTTCAACAGCTTGCTTGGTTAGCTCAACGGATTTTTCCAAATCCCCTGTGGTTTCCATCACGTAATAGTATATGCCAGACAAAAACAAGGCAGCCATAATAAGCACAATGGTTGACCAAACAACTCGCTTGTCGGAAAGCCAGGACAAATCCATCTTGGCTCGCCTGAATTCGCTCGGCAAAAGATTTATTTCAATTAGCGGAAGTTCTCTTTGCTGGTTTGCCATTAAAATCTCCTTAGGGCAAGACCCAAAGCAACAGTGTATGTGCTGGCAGCCGCATTCCAGTCTACATCATGAAAGCGGCTGTTGTCTATTTGCACGGCTTTAAACGGATTCAACTGCACCACGTCCAGAGACAATCTGTCTGCGAGAAACGAGGTTAAGCCTATTATATTTGAGCCGCCCCCGGTAACTATTATTTTAGACGGTTTTTTATAATTATCGGAAGAACCGAAATAGCGAAGCGCTGTGTCAACTTTCATAGCCATTTCTTCAAAAATAAACTCTATGGCGAATTTAATTTTTGAGTCATCCAAATTAGTTTCCCTGACCTTGCTTCCCATAAGCAAATTGCATGCTTGCTCGGAAGAAATATTCAAAGGACCGGACAATTGCTCTTGCAAATCGTGAATCGCGCTGCCAAGTATTGAACGGGCTGTGTTAAAGAATCCGTTCCGCAAAAGAACAGCGTAAGATTTGCTGTAACCCAAATTCAAAAGCAGAACCGAATCATCATCTTCTTCTTCCGATGGCAAGCCGGATGTAGAAGCTTTTGTGGAAGAATAAGAATATGTGTTGCCTAAAACAAAAGCGTCAACATCTATTGCTGCAAGCTTTATGTTCAGGGCTTGAAACAGGTTTATCCAAGCAGTCAATCCTTCTTTTTTAGCTGCGACTATCATTGCCTCTATGCCTTCTTCTCTGCGCTCCAAAATTGAAAAATCCAAAACATTGCCAGCATCGTCAAAAGGATTTCTGCCCATGGCAGTCTGCAGTATAAGCTCATTTTCAGGAACCTTTGGCACAGGCTTTACCAGAATTCTATCGCACAAGATACCGGAAGTCCAGTTTACCGAGGTTACAAAATCGCCATCTATGCCCCCAGGCATGGCTCTGGCGAGCAAGCCATGAATTCTGTCTATTAGAGCAGAAGCATTGCGTATTTCGTTGTCCACTATAACGCCTTCCGGAACAGTATCCTGTTCCAAGGCCAGCAGAGTTCCTTTTGCGCCTTGCTTATGCCCAACAACGGCAACTCTCGCCAAACGATGGCCAATATCAAGCCCAATCGTTTTGCTTTCGCCGCGTATTCTTGAAATTATATTGTGTAGCTGCACAAAGTAAATATAGTAAATTTTCGGCTAAGAGCGTCTAAGCAGGGAATCTTGCCTTTGTTTTTCAAAAACATACTGTATTATTTGCTCTTGTACAACGCGAACATCGCCTTCAAAAGCCACGCTATGCACAGTTTTTGAAGCGTCATTGTTGTATTGGCCAGCCACTCTTACCACTTTTACCAGCAAATTATCCACATGGCCATGGCCCGGAAGCTCAAAACTCAGCTTGAGGTTAGAGCCGTAAAGCAGCTTAATCGGAAGCGCCATGCCAAATCCGCCGCCAGACATATCAATTATTTTGCCAAAGAAAATATCGCCTGCGCCGTTGCTGTACATTTGAGTGACCTCAACCGGAATGCTAACATCTATGCGTACCCAATTCCTTTGCTGGGCTCGGTTTAACTGGATCGCATGGTTTAAAACGAGCTCTCCGTTTAAATCTCGCAGTACCTGCGTTCTGAAAGTGTATTCCGCGTCGCCTGGCCTTGTCAGGTTCATGCGCATCCAGGTTCCTGCTGCCACCTCAGGCCCTTGAGGGCGGGCTATGACCCACCTAAGCTCATCCGAGCTGATAATTTGGCACATTCCCTTGTGAGTAGCCGGGCCGGTATCCGGAATCTGCACTATGCATTTTTCGCCGGGGCTAAACTGCCTTGTAGATATATATGCTATTTCTTTTGACAAAGGCAAAAAATCAAGTACTTTTCTCAAATTTCTTATTTCAGCAAGTTTTGCGCTTGACAATGATTCAATTCTTTTGCGCTTGTAATATTTTTCAAGCGCGCTTTCAAACACATGCGGAGATTTTATCATTGAATCGGGGTCTTGCAAATCGGCTTCTTGCGCTATTTCCTTTAAAGCGGCTATGTTACTGTGGCTTAAATTTAAACGGCTTGCGTTATACTCAAATTTTTTCCAACCCAGATCCCGCAGGTCTCGCTTTGCCTTGTTTGAGCGATGAATCTCGTAAAGTACAATGGCCGTGACCAGCAGCATGATTATGGCTACGACTATCAAAATAGTCATCATCGATAAGTCTTTATCAGCCCATTGCCTAAAAGACTCTGACCATATGTCATAGTTACTGATACTGTCTTTGCGCATTAAGGTTAATTTAGAAATTTACGCAGATACCGACATTTCGCTTATCGCAAGGCTCGGCACTTTTATGCTGGAGTAGGAATCGCTGTATCTGTTGCCTATCGCAGCTATGTTTTTTATCAGGTCAAAGAAATTCGCTGAAATTGTGAGGTTGTCCACGGCGTGGAGCGGAATGCCGTTTTCGCACCAAAAGCCTTGCGCGCCTATGCTTATTTCGCCGCTGACCGAGTTGCATCCGGAGCTTCCCTCCAAATGGTTTATAAGCAGGCATTTCGGAAACACAGACAAAATCTCAGACCCAGACAGCTCGCCCAAAGAAACAACGGCATTCATAAAATTTGTCCCGGCTTTGCCGGAAAAGCCTCTCATGCCATGCCCTGTGCTTTTGCGCTTCTCCTTTGAAGCCGATTCCAGATTGTATAAAAAGCTCTTAAACACTCCGTTTTCAACAACTCCCAGCGCTGCGGCCGGAACTCCTTCGCTATCCATAAGCAGCGAACCCGGCAAATCCGGCAGCAAAGGCTCGCTTTTAAGAGAAAAGCCTTCGCTTGCTATTTTTTCGCCCAAGCAGCCTTTTAGCCTTGACAGCCCTTTTTGCGCATTTTCCGCATAAAAAGAAGATAAGTACATGGACAAAATATCCGCCGATATTCTTTTTGCCAAAACCACCGGCATTTTGCCGCTTTTTATTGGCCTTGGAGAGAGCAGTTCCTTTGCTCTGGAAATAACCTCGCCGGCTATTTGCTCTGCGAAAACCTCGTCAAAATCTTTGCCGCCCTTGCTGTACCAGCCCATTTTAACAACGCCGTTTCGCTCTGCTACTGCTCCTGCGCCTATGCCAAAGCAATTTCTTTTGTCTTCAAAGAAAATTCCCTTGCTGTTTGCGAAAATTGTCGTTGAAGAGGAAATTTCCGCGCCCAAGTCCGGGACATTTTTTATTTCGCTTGCCGAGAGAACTATCTTTTCAATGCTAAGGCAGGTGCTAAGCAATAGGTTTGCATCCACGCTTTCGAGCTTCTGGTTGTAGGTTGGAAGCGCTTCGCCGAGCGGAGCCGGTTCTGGCAGGTCTGCGCATATGGGCTCTGTGTATTCGCTGTTGGACATTGCATCGGATAGAGCTTGCGATAGAGACTCTTTTGAAAATTTTTCCGTTGATGCGTAGCCGGGTTTTTGGTTTTTGAAAATGCGAATTCCTATTCCGCGCGAGTTTGATATTTCCGTATTTTGCAATGCTCCGTTGAAAACGGAAATGCCTCGGCTGTCTTGATTTCCCGCTAGAATATCAAATTGTTCCGCACCGCTTTTTTTTGCAATTTCGCTTAAATATTCAACTGATTCCTGCATATTCATACGTTTGCGTTCCTTATAATAATGGATTTTTCCCAATTGACCAAAAGCGAAACTCTGTATTTCGCGTTTAGCATTTCCCAGTAAAAGTCCAGATTTTCCTGCGCTGTGTTTTTTATCGGCATTTGGCGCGGCAAGCCGATGAAGGATTGCAGAGGGTCGCTGTCGCCTTCGTAGGTTGTTAGCATTTCTCCCAAGCCTGGTGTGCCAGCTTCTTTGTCTATGAAAATTGATTCTCGTTTTGGCGTGGCTTTGATGATTGAAAGAGCATAGGATTTGTTCGGGTAAAAAATGCCGGAGATCCTCGGGGTGTAGTTTGGCGCATCGGGTTCATAAGTTCTGGTTTTAAGAGCTTCTTCCGCAGTTTTTCCGTTTTGCAAGAATTCTGCTATGGTATCTGTTTGATCACCATTGCTGATTATATATGTGTTATTTATTATTTTGAATGGGGTGTATATTATCAAACTTGGGTCGGTGACTTTTTTTTCGTCATAGGCTTTTGTGCTTACGGAGCCATCTTCGTTTTGGACGAAGATTCTGTTTTTGCTGTTTTCGCTTCTGCCCATAATCCAATAGATTTGAACGCGCTCGCTGTTTGGGCCAAGGCCCATTATTATGCCGCGTCCGGGGTATGCGTTATTTTTTAGCCAATCCATTTTTACCTCATGTCAATTTCATCTGTGCCTGGCGGAGCGTTGAATTTAAATTCTTTTTCCGAAAATTTTCCTTTGCTCAAATTTTCAATTGAGTACCATGTGTCGTTGCCAAAGTTGTCTATTGTGTGCAAGCGAACAGGGGAACAGTCGGCTTGGTTTAGCCATACTTCCATCGATTTGAATTGGTCTTTGTATTTGTCCGGGTTCAGGCTCAAGGAATGGACGCTTTTGTTTTTCCAGACTTCTTTTTTTGCGCTGACGGCTTTTGTGTTCAAATAGCGAAAAAGGATTTCGGTTGGCTGCAATTTGTTTTCCAAATCCGAGATTAATTTTATTAGCACTTGCTTTTGCAGGGGGTTGTATTGCCACAGGTTTATGCCGTCGCTCATAATTTGCATATCGGGCATTGTGAGGGCGAATCTGTTTTTTGCTGAAGTTATAAGGGTTCCGCTTTTTTGCAT
The DNA here is from genome assembly GCA_009786285.1 of Candidatus Fibrimonadales bacterium. Lineage (GTDB taxonomy): Bacteria > Fibrobacterota > Fibrobacteria > Fibrobacterales > Fibrobacteraceae > Fibrimonas. Next base: position 10,484 of record WQTK01000265.1, read on the forward strand.
TTCTTCGCCAGTGCTTGAGATTCGTGTGAGCATTTGGAAATTGAACCTGAATTCAGAGTCTTTGCCAAAGTAGTTCGCCGAGCATTTGAGCAGGGAGTCTGCCTGCGTGGCAAGGGCAGGAGTGAGCGCCAGAAGGAGGAGGAGAATTAATGGCATTGCAGGGAAGATAGAAAATTCAAGTGCTTTTTCTTATCATTAGCCAGCATAAAGGACTCCCCTATTAAAACTGCGTCCACGCCGCTGTATATATCCTCTGGGTTTTTGATTCCGCTCTCGCTGACCTTCAATACATCGCTTGGAATCAAGGCGCAAAGACGCTTTGTGGTTTGTACATCAACGCTAAAGGTTGTTAAATCCCGGTTGTTTATGCCTATGATTTTTGCTCCTGCTTTTAACGCATTTTCAACTTCTTTTTCGTTGTGGACTTCTACTAAAACAGACAAGCCTATTGAATTAGCCAACTCAATGTAGCGTTTTAATTTTTCGTTTTCAAGAATTGCGCATATAAGCAAAATAGCAGAGGCTCCTAAAAACTTTGCCTCGTAAATTTGAAACTCGTCTATTATAAAATCTTTGCGAAGCACGGGAATTTTCACCTCATCTGCAATGCTTCGCAAATATTCGTTTTTGCCTTTGAAAAACTGCGGCTCTGTTAAAACGGAAATTGCCGCAGCCCCGGCTTCTTCGTATTCCTTTGCTATTTGCAAGTAGGGAAAATCTTCCACAATAGTGCCTTTGGAGGGCGATGCTTTTTTCACTTCGCAAATGAAGGAAATGCCTTTTTTCCGGAGTGCCTGCTCAAATGGGAATTCGCTTTTTTTTGACTGGGCAACACGCTTTATTGTGCTCTCCACTATTGCATCAAGCTTGTTCATTGGTCAGCCTTACAAAATTCTTCAGTTGCTCAAGCGATTTTCCGCTATCTATGGTATCGGTTGCAAGCTTAATCGCATCTTGCATTGATATTTGCGGCTTTGCTATGTGAATGGCAGCGGCGGAGTTCAACAGCACAGTGTCAAATTTCGGGCCTCGGACACCGGATAAAATATCCGTGGTTATCTTAGCGTTTTCTTCGGGAGTTCCGCCGAGCAAGTCCTCTTTTTTGCAACGCTTAAAGCCGAATTGCTCAGGGGTTATTTCATATTTTTTAAGCCATCCGTCCCTGAATTCGCAAACTTTTGTCGATGCGCTCATAGAAATTTCGTCCAGCTTATCCGTGCCAAAAACCACCATTCCACTTTTAACGCCCAAATTCAAAAGCACCTGTGCCATAGGCTCCAAAAGTTCGTCGTCGTAAACGCCCAAAAGTTGCATGGTTGAACCGGCGGGGTTCACAAGGGGGCCTAAAATGTTGAATATGGTTCTTATGCCAAGCTCTTTGCGAACAGGAGCGACGTATTTCATTGAAAGGTGATAGTTTTGCGCAAACAAAAAGCATAAATTTATAGCTTGCAAAATCTTAACGCTGTGTTCGGGGGTAATGTCGAGCTTAACGCCGAGCGCAGTCAAAACATCCGCAGAGCCAGACCTGCTGCTTGCAGCACGGTTGCCGTGCTTTGCAACTGGAATTCCGCAAGAAGAAGTAACAAGAGCGGTGGTAGTTGAAATGTTGAATGTATTAGCCCTGTCTCCGCCTGTGCCCACAATTTCCAGGCACTCCATATTGTGCAAAACCCGCACGCAATGTTTGCGCATTCCGATTGCGCTTGCGGTTATTTCCTCTATGGTTTCGCCTTTAACAGCCATTGCGGTCAAAAATGCGGAAATTTGAATATCCGTCGCATGGCCGCCCATAATCTCATCCATCACCGCTTCTGCAACTTCCGGGGAGAGGTTCTGCTTTGCAGCGACTTGAGAAATGGCTTCTTTTATCATAGCTGGGAATTTAGAAAAAATGTTAGTTATGCCTCAGGTAACGGGATTTTGTATTTTCAGAGTCAATGACAACTGTGGCTTAACTAAATGTGCATTTTTTCCGAGCTGGTTCATCTGATTGTCATCGGAGCTTGCGACAAAGTTAAAGCAACCGTGATTACGGATGTACAAGCTCAACCTTTGTTAAAATGCTTTATTATACAACAAATATGCATTTAAATTACCTCGTTTATTAGGCAAAACAGCCACATTAAAATAGCCGTATTTGTTATAAGCTACATCACTAGGCCTGTCGTAAGTTATGGAACGGATTGTGCTAAAAACAATACTTAAAGCATATGGAAAAGATGAATAAACTATAGACATAAACTCATTGTCATCAGAAAATAATAAAATTGCCACTCCAGCACCACTTAGTAACCACTGAGGAATAGCACCCTTCCAGTCATGCATAATCGCAAGAGAACCAGCTCCAGGAACCAAGTTTAAAAACCAAGTTCCAAACCGTTGGCCTATTGTGAAATTCTTCAAATTTTTCTCCAAATCTTTCCACTGTTGAGCGGTCATTGGTTCGCTTAAATAGTCGATCCTTATAAACCCTGCTTTAGGCAGCGATTCTGACAAAATTTTGCGGGAAAATGAGCTTGTAAATAAAGAGCAAGAATTTC
>WQTK01000266.1 GCA_009786285.1 Candidatus Fibrimonadales bacterium
CATTTTAAGAAAAATTCCCGCCATAATAGTCATGGCGGGAATTTTTATGCTCTCAGCATTGCCTGGAAACAGCCCATTGCTGAATGCTTTTGAATTTAGCGACAAAATAAAACATTTCATAGCATATTTTGTTTTGGGGCTTTCGCTCTGTTTATGGGTACCGAGCAAAAGATGGTTAGCCCGTCCTGTTGTTTGGGGCATATTAGTAATAGCGATATGCACTGCTTTTGGAGTTTGCGATGAATTTCACCAGTCATTTGTTCCAAGGCGTTCAGGAAATGATTTGAGCGATTTAACAGCGGATTTCATAGGTGCGTTGTTTTCGCCTTTCATATATTATTTAGCTGTTCGCTGGCGTGCGTCTCTATAGCCGCCGCCATCACTTGACGTTTGGCAGCAAAACCATTTCCCCTTCGGCAAAAGAACTGACATCCACGCCGGGATTGAGCCTTTTTATCATATTCTCGGACAAATTTTTCGGAACTCTTTTCACTTGCGCTCCGTAAATTCTCAAAAGCAAATCATCCAGATTTTCACCGCCTTTGGCCTTGTATTTTCTACCATGCTCAGCGTTTCCGGGGTTCTCCGAAAGCGTATAAAGTGCGTGAAAAAATCTGTCAGGAAAAGAACCGATGCTTTCCGCAGGCTTGCTCTGGCTTTTTTTTTCAGCGGCTTTGCCAGGTTTTTTTTCATCTTTTTTGGGCAAGCTCATAACATTATTGCCCATATTCATGGTTATCTCGGCTTTTTGCTTTCGCTCTTTAACGTATTCTTTTGCAAAAAAACGCTCCAATGTATCTATATACGCGCTGTCCGGCCATCTTTTCAAAGCATATTCCTTGCCAACTTCCATGCGAAAATTCTCACGCTCGTAGCCGGTACAGGACGTAAGGAACAATGCGGCAAGTAATACTAGTTGAGAGTTGAGAGTTGAGAGTTGAGAGTTATCTTGCATACTTGCTTCCTAAATTATTCTTTGTTGTTTTAACTATGGCTGATAGCAAACTAATTAATTCATTACATTCTTTATGATAGTTTTGTTTCTTTTCAATATTAATGTAATCTGAATCAAATAATAAATCAATCCAATACAAAGTTTCATTAGCTTCTTTTAATGCAATGTTCATTTTATTTAAGAAATCAGGTTTACTTTGAGCTTGCTTGGCTTCTCTAACATTTGCACCTATACTTGTTCCACTTCTTAAAAATTGTTTACTTAAAACAAATTCTTTTTTTGTTTCACTTAAATATTTATACAATAACACAGTATTTACGGCAAAGTTATAAGACTTTTCCGCAACGGTTCCTTTTTTTTCACTCTCAACTCTCAACTCTCAACTCTCCACTTTAAATAATTGCTTCGAATGCCTCCAGCACTTGTTCTTTTGTTGGCTCGGAAGTTTTTTCTACCTCACCTATCCTAAGAGGTAAAATATAAAAACGTGTTTTCTTTTCAGCTTTTTTATCCAAACCCATAGCATTCCACATTGCCCTCGGCGAAATCTCTGCTTTGTGCTCAGAAAGAGTTTTAGGAATACGGAATTTATTCAAAAGCTCGTTTTGCCTGCTCTCTTCCTTTTCGCTCCAGCGACCCATTATCACAGACAGCCTGCCGGCAACCCTCATCCCCAAGCCCACCGCTATTCCATGCGTAAACTTTTTGTAATCGGTAATCTTCTCTATGGCGTGGCCAAAAGTGTGGCCGTAATTCAAAATTGCCCTGATGCCAAGCTCAAACTCATCTTCGCCAACAATAGCGGCTTTTATTTCGCAAGAACGCCTGACCATGTATTTCAAAGCGGCAATGTCTTTTTCCATAATCTCATCTGCGTTTTTTTCCAGCCATTGAAAAAAATCGCAATCGTATATAATTCCGTATTTCACAATCTCGGCAAGGCCGGCACGAAATTCCTCTTTTGGCAAAGTTTTCAAAACAGCCAAGTCGCACATTACCGCCTTTGGCTGGTAAAACGCGCCAATCATATTTTTGCCTTCCGTGTGGTTAATAGCAACCTTGCCTCCAACGCTGCTATCCACCATTGCCAAAAGCGAAGTTGGAATTTGCGCAAAAGAAATTCCCCTTTGGTAAGTTGCGGCAGCAAAACCTGCCATGTCTCCAACTACCCCGCCGCTGAATTGCAAAAGACAGCTTTTGCGGCTATAGCGGTGTTTCAGCATAAAAATCCAAAGGCGGTTCAGCACCTCCAATTGCTTGCTGTTCTCGCCAGCCGGAAAAACAAAGCTCTTGCTCTCGCCTGTTTTTTTGCAAAGCATTTGCAAATTCTCTTTTTGTTTTTTTGCGATGTTTGAATCCGTGCAAACCAGTATTTCATTTTGAGGGAAAAGGTTCAGTTTTTTCAGCAGAATTTGAATATGCTTCAAAATATTCTTGCCTATGAAAATAGGATAATGTTTTCCGGAAGAAAGTTCCACTCTGCAAGCCAAATGCTCCCACAGCTTGAGCGCTTCCACAATTTGCGGCAGCACACGTTCTTCGGGAGGGCTTTCGTTGCTGTCTATGTCAAAATCCGCAAGGGCGTAATACTTTTCCCTTTCGGCGAGCATAAAATTTATTTTCTCCAGCCTCGCTTCCGGTTCCAAACCGGCCATAAGCGGACGTGAGTTTTTTCTTCCAATTCTTTCGCACAAAACCTCCGGGTTTGCCCTCATGCAAATCAAAATGCCGGAAGCTCTTATTACGTTTATGTTTTCGCTTTGCGTAATGGCTCCGCCGCCAAGGGAAACGATAACGTTTTTCTTTTGGGAAATTTCCCATAACGCTTCTTTTTCCAATTCCCTGAACTTGGCTTCGCCGTCTTGCTTAAAAATTTCCGTTACTGTTTTTTTGGCATGTTCGGCGATATAGGCATCCAAGTCTATGTAATGCCTTTTCATATGCGCAGCGAGCAATCTTCCAATGCGAGTTTTTCCGCTCGCCATAAATCCTGTGAAATAAATGTTATCCGGCATTTAACACCTCAAAAGCGAGCTTGGGGTCCGGGTTCGAATCCGGGAACCACAGTTTGAAACTTTCCAAGCCTTGGTAAATCAGCATTCCTATTCCGCCAAGCGTTTTGCATCCGGCTTTTTCTGCTTCTTGCAGCAGCCTTGTTTTTAGCGGGTTGTAAACAATGTCAAAAACCGCCATGCCGCCGGAGAAGGCGGTTTTGTCCACAGGGGTTTGGTTTGTGTTTGGGTGCATTCCCAGCGGGGTTGCGTTTACAAGCAGGTCTATGTTTTCCTTGGTTGCGTTGAAAGGGTGCAAGCTTAAACTTTTGAGTTCCAAGTTCCAGTTTTCCGGCTCTATGGTATAAATTTTCAGACTTGCGGCTTTGCCTTCTTCCAAAAAGGCATAGGCGAGTGCTTTTGCCGCACCGCCACTGCCGAGCATGGCTATGTTTTTGCCGTTGATGTTTATGCCGGCATTTTCCAAGTTTTTAAGCGCGCCCAAGCCGTCGGTGCTGGTTCCGCAGAGTTTTCCTTTTTCCCAGTAGAGCGTGTTTACGCTGCCTGTGGCTTTGGATACCGGAGATACATAATCTAAAAGGGGAATTACTTGTTCTTTGAATGGAATGGTAACGTTTGCGCCGGCGAAGCCCATTGCTTTGAAGCCGTCAATGGCGTTTTTCAGATTTTGTTTTTCCACGTGAAGCGGCAGATAAGCGGCGTTTATTCCGCAGCTTTTTAGCAATGCGTTGTGAATAGCCGGAGATTTTGTATGCTCCACCGGGTTTCCGAGCACCCCTAAAATCCTGGTTTTTCCGTCAATCATTAGAGGAATCTAGAAATTTATCCCCATTTTTTGGTATTTTATATCTGTTTTTCAACAAACTTTTAAACATCGGCTTGACAATTATGCGATTTTTTTCTAAATTTTAACTTATCAAAACCTAAAAAGGAGTGTTTTTATGAAAAAAGTTTTAGCCGCTGCTCTTCTATGCGCAGTGTCTTCATTTGCAACTTGGGATTATTTTCCTATAAAAGAAGCAGGAAAAGGCGAAGTGAAAGCTGGTGTGGAATATGGCATGCAAGGGGACTGGAGCCGTTTGGGCATCAACGCCAAAGCTCGTTTCAGTATTATTGAAGGCTTGGAAGCAGCTCTGTTTACCAATTTTCCAATGACATGGTCATATGATGGAGAAAGCTGTGATTCTGACATTACAGATTGCCCGCCATCTATGTCTCAGCCTGTTATCGGTGTGCGTTATTGGATGCCTATGGGTATTGGCATAGCTTTGGATGTAGGCATTCCGTTCCAAGGCAAAGGTGCTGAAGGCGGCGAAGACGGCGCAGCCCTGAGCTTTACGCCTGCCGTACAATATTCAACCAATTTTACAGAGCAATTATCGCTTGGTGCTCAGTTGAGTTTTTCTATTCCGCTGGAAGACGGCAATAAATACACAGCTTCTAAGGAATTGGGCATTGGCGCGGAATTGGACTATTCCATCGGTTCGCTTACACCATTTGTTGGTATTGATGTAGCTATGCAAGTAACAAAACCCCAGCAAGACGGTCATGATACTGGCGATACATATACCGGCATTATGCCTTATGTAGGTGTTGTGTATGGAATTAACGATATGATTTCTGTTGACGCAAGCGTAGCTTTTGGAATCGGTGAAGATTACTATGCACGCTATTTGACCACAGATATGCCGATTTTAATCAGTGCAAATGTCGCAGTAAACTTCTAATTTTTGCATTTTATCGTAAAAAAGCCTCCACTGGAGGCTTTTTTTTATTTTATTTTCTATATTATAACGCATAAAATCTTTAAAAAGGAGTTTTTCTATGAAAAAAGTTCTAGCAGCCGCCCTTCTATGCGCGGTATCTTCATTTGCCGCTTGGGATTATTTCCCGGTAATTGAATACGGAAAAGCAGAAGCCAAAGTTTATTATTCCAGTGGCCGTCAGGCATACGACGAAGGCCAAGGTTTAGGCTTTAAAATCCGTTACAGCCCAATGGAAAATTTGGAATTGCTGTCCCAAGTGGATATGGGTAGCAATCATGTGATTGGCGTACGCTATCAAATTATACCTGTTTTGAGCGCAGGTCTTGATATAGGCACTCCAATTCCTATCCCTGCTTGGAGTTTCACGCCAAATATTCAATTCTCTATGCCTATAAGCGATGCGCTTGCTTTGGGTAGCAATGTTGCGTTTACCATACCTATGGAAAATGCTGAATATGAATATACCGAAGTTATGCGTTTAGACGCAGGTGTTGAATTGGATCTTTCCATCGGTCAAAGCACAATATGGATTAGCTTTGACGTTGGTACAGGCATAGGTGAAGACAGCGAAAAAAACAAAGCTAAAGACCTTGGCCAAGGCCTCAGCTTATCGCCAGCTATTGGCTACGTAGCTTCTGTTGGCAACATCTCTGTTGGAACCTTTGTAGCTTTCGACTTTGGCGAAGACGCAGGCAATGATCCGTTTGTTACCACAATCGGCATAGACGCAGCGGTTAAGTTTTAATTATTAGCTTAAAAACTGCCCCCTCTTTGGGGGCACAATGAATTTTACTATATTAACGTACAAACAAGAAAAACGGAGGTTTCTTATGAACTTGTTTAAAAACGCTGCACTCGCGGCCGGCGCTACGCTTGCCTTGGCTCTCACCCTTTCATGCTCTTCCGATGACAGCGACAACGGAAGCGGAGGATTCAATTTTAACGAAAAATCGCAAATCTTCAGAGAAGATAGCAGTGCCTATACCAGCAATGGAACTATTAAAATGAGGTTTTTTGATAATGACAGCGGATATCTCTGCGATGACATAGTTGTCGCTGGAAGCGTAACAAATGGCATGGTCAATCTAAAATCCCCGCTGCCAACACCCCCGGCAGGATGCTTAAAAACCCTGCAACAACCGGAAGGCTTCATTTGCTCCAGCTTCCCAAGCGGCGCTAAAACCACCGATGCGCAGTTCTTGCTGTATGATGGAGATGAATTACTTGGCATTTTGAGCATGCTCTATTCAGAATATAACAAATCATATGCGTCTTTGCTAGAAGAAATAATTAAATACAGCTATATCCAAGAAAAGGCAACGATGACTTGCGATGCGGAAATAACTTGGCAAGAATATACCGTAGTCGTGGACCTTAACATAAATGCAAAAAGCGGCTGGAATAAAATTTATGAAATATCCAATTCTCTTTCCAACAACGCTTTTAAACAAAGCAACACGAACAACATTCTCACAAATGAGCTGAAATGGACTTTATCTGATTTTTGATAAAATTTATCAATCTTACTAAGATTAATAAACCTTAGTAAGATTGATAAACCTTGATAAATTTTCTATATTTGACAATATGAACCCAATTACTAACCCATTCGCTCCCGGAGCAGGCAACAAACCTCCATCTTTAGCCGGACGTTCCGATATATTGAAAAATGCGGAAATAGCCATTAAAAGAATCCAACAAGGCAAGGCAGAGCGAAGCCCGTTTATAGTAGGCTTAAGAGGTGTCGGAAAAACTGTTTTGCTGGTTGAAATTCAACGAATAGCTGAAAATTCCGGCAGCCAAACCGTAATGATTGAAGCTCAGGAAAATGCAAATATAGCGCATTTACTGGTTCCGGCTTTGCGCAAAATCCTATTATCATTTGACAAAACGACAAAATTAGGGGAAAAAACAAAAAAAGCCCTCAGAATTCTGAAAAGTTTCTTATCAGGGCTAAAAGTTAGCATTGGCGAAATTGAAATAAGTATAAGCGAACCGGCAGAAATAGGAGTTGCAGATAGTGGTTTATTGGAAAGCGACCTTGCGGATTTATTCGTAGCAGTTGGTGAAGCAGCTCAAGAAACAAAAAGCAGCGCGACAATTATCATAGATGAATTGCAATATTTACGAGAAAACGAATTGGGCGCCTTGATTATGGCCATTCATAAAGTATCGCAAAAACAGCTTCCAGTTATACTTATTGGGGCAGGCTTGCCCCAGCTTTTAGGCAATACAGGAAAAGCAAAATCATATGCAGAAAGATTGTTTGTTTTTCCTAAAGCGGCGGCTTTAAATGAATTTGATTCCAATATAGCCTTACAAGAACCTGTTATGAATGAAAATGTTACATTCACAAAAGAAGCTCTGGCAGAAATATACAAGCAAACCAAAGGTTATCCGTATTTTTTACAGGAATGGGGATTTCAATCTTGGAATATAGCCAAAAGTTCTCCTATTGATATAAACAATGTTTATGAAGCCAATCGCATGGCAATATCAAATTTAGACGAGAGTTTTTTCAGAGTACGCTTTGACAGACTAACTCCAAGAGAGCAAGATTATTTGAGGGCATTAGCAGAATTGGGAAATGAACCGCAACGTTCCGGCGATATAGCGGCGGTTCTGAGCGTTGCTACAGAAAGCATTTCTCCTTTGCGCGCAAGTTTAATAACAAAAGGAATGATATATAGCCCCAGGCACGGAGATACGGCTTTTACGGTACCTTTATTTGACGAATTTATGAAACGAATTATACCGGCTGTCCCAACTTTGCCTGTACGCTATAAACGAAAAAAGCAGCGTAATTAACCGAAAAAACGCCTCTTAGGAGGCATTTTTTATTATTTTTTTACAAAACTGTTACAATCGTGTTAATTTTTTCTAAATTATTATGCATAAAACCCTAAAATAGGAGTGTCTTATGAAAAAAGTTCTTGCTGCAGCAGCCCTTTGCGCAGTGTCCGCGTTCGCCGCTTGGGATAAATTCCCTGCGATTGAAGACGGAAAAGGAGAAGCAAAAATAGGTTTTGCGCAATGGCGTCAAGGAGATGAATCCGATAATGGCGCAGATTTCAAAATTCGCTACAGCCCTACAAAGAATTTTGAATTGATTTCAGTATGGTCAGGAGATGCCTATGGCAACCCCGTGCTTGGCATGCGCTTCCAAATTGCACCTGTATTTGGCTTTAGCTTTGACTTTGGAGTGCCAATAGCTAGCACAGCCGCAAGCATAAAGCCCGGCTTCCAGTTCTCCACTCCCATAACAGAAGCCCTAGTCCTCGGCTCAAGCGTTGACTTGACAATCTACTCCAAAGACCCGGCATTCAGAGATAACTATGAATTTGCCAGAGGCATGGACTTAGCTGCCGGTATTGAGCTGGATGTGGTATTCACCCCAAAAAGCACCATTTGGCTCGGATTTGATATGCAAACCGGCATTACCCAGTCTAAATACAAAGGAGAAGAGTTTGGCTTGAAATATTCAGTACACAGACCCGGTGGCGAAAAAAGAGGCCTTCTCTTGGAACCCAGCGCAGGATATTTGATGAGCGTTGGCAACCTTGGACTCGGAACATGCGTAGTCTTCTCATTCGGCGAAGATTCCGGAAACGATCCATTCACAACAACAGTTGCTCTAGACGCTTCTGTTAAATTTTAAAAACAACCGTAAAAGTAGCCCCCTTGCCGGGGGCGCTTTTTAACACTATCAACGCTTTGTGCGCATCTGCAGTGCGTTTCACAATGGCAAGCCCCAAGCCTGAGCCCTTGGTTTCCCTCGTGGATTCATCGCCAATTCTGTAAAATCCTTCAAATATATTTTTCTGCTCGCTCACAGGAATGCCTTTGCCCGTGTCTTCAACTGAAAAAGAAATAGCTTGCAGGTCTTGCTCCAGCCTAACGCAAACATAACCCTCCAATGTGTATTTAATAGCATTATCCACCAAATTCTGAACAAGGCTGTAAATAGAGGAATAGTCGCCTGTTATTTTGCAATCCGCAGCTACCTCCCTCCTAAGCTCCAAGCCTTTACCTCCGGCAATAACATCCAGCGAATCGCAAACCTTGTTAACGCACTCAGACAAATCTATGCTCTCCCAATGGAAAGTTTTTTTGCCGCTCTCCATTCTTGTATAGCTCAAAATAGCCTCTATCAAACTCTCCAAGCGATTGGTTTCCTTCAATATAACCCCGGTATAGGCAGAGATTTTTTCCGGCCTTCTAGTCATTAGCTCGGAATACATTTTTATGGATGTAAGCGGCGTTTTAAACTCATGCGACATTGCAGAGAGAAAATTATCTTTCATTTTTCTGAGCTGCCTTTCTCTGGAAATGCCTCTATACACAACCACAACGCCTATCACAGGAATAACCAAAGAAAAAACAAGCATCAACAAAAGAAAAGTAGTCTCGTCTCCTTTCTTTGCCTCAGAGTCTTCTTCAATTATAATATTTTCCTCGGTTAAAACATTGGACTCGCCAAAAGGAAATTCTCCCGAAACAGAATACGGAATATAACTCCACTCCTTTGCGGTCTCTCTTATGGCATTGCTCATTTTGCCGGAATAAAAATCATTGTTTAGCTTGGCTATAATAGAATTGACAACCAAAAAAACTTCTCCCTTATGCTTGATAAAAGAATAGTCATTATTTAAATAACCGGCATAGCTTCCAAGCGCAAGCAAAAAATCCCTGTGTTCGGAATATGTATTCAAGCTTTGCAAAAATCTCTTTGTTTTGCCGGAAACAACACCAAATTTCTCCGCCTCAGCCTTGCTCAAATTCTGTCCGCAAAGAATGTCGCTCAGAATTTTTTCCAAAAAATAGCTATCCCAGTCCAAACGGGCAATGCTCGGATTTTTCATAAAAGAATTAACCGATTCCAAAGCGTATTCTCTGGCCTCTGCAAACTTCTTGGCTTTTTGCAAATCCAAAAATTTCTTAAGCGCAAGGGCGTCGCTGTGCTCCAGCAAATAGAACTCGCTGTCTTTTTCTTCGCTTATCTTTGGATATGCCAAAATTCCGTCTTTAAAAACAAACACGGACAAAACGCCCGGCAATGAATCTTGCAAATAATCTTCGCTATGGGAAAATCTTTGAATTTCCTTTACAACAGCCTCCGTCTCTTTTTTGGAGCTTTCAATAATAGCGGTTTTTAAGTTTGCCTTTGCGCTTTCATATTTTTTTTCCGCAAGCAATTTCTCTTTTCCAATGCTTCTGAAACCTATAATCGCAAGCACAAAAGTAGCGAGCAAAATGCCGGCCAAAAATAAAAGCAATCTGAGCGGAACCGCTAAGGAAGCAATTCTGCGAACCATATGCCGGCATCCGGAAAGTTAAAGAAAATCAAAATACTCAGCAAAAGCAGTATGCAAGCGCTAAGGCTGACAAAAAAGAAAAACGCCGTTAAGCGAAAATACAAAGGATTTTTCACCCTGCTACATCACCGGTAAATGAGTCAGCGAAACCGGAGTTCCAATATCTATGCGGCGAGTTGCCTTGTAAAGGTCTCTTATCAAAACAGTCGCGCGATCGTCATCGGAAAACACAACCATGCCTCTACCCAAAAGCCTTGGCGGCAAAGTCGGGTCTCTTTTGTCCATATCCCAAAAAGCCACTGCGCTGCCGGGCATGTATTTCCCCTTTTTGCCAATATCTATAAGGACATAGGAATACAAGTTCGGAACAAGGCTCTTGTCCATAAACAAAACAACTTGCGCCATATCGTTAGCATTAGCTTGCTTAAGAGGCTTGTAAGATTTTACATCTATGGCTTTAGCCGGCCTGTGCGGGCGAGAAAGAGCGTTTTCCACAGAAAGCGTCGCAAAAGACTGCAATATAGTCGCGCGGGAAAGGGAATCGCCAACAGCGGTCACCTTGGCAAGGGCAGCCAGTTGGCGCAGGTAATACTCGTCTGAGGTGCCAATGCTGTTGGGAACAGAAACCTTTCTGCTTGTCCAAAGCTCGGCCATGTCGCCTGCTTTTAATTTAGGGTAAGCCTTTTTGCCATAGCCAAGAAGTATTTCATGTTCCAAGGAATGGTTGATTGGTCTGTTGGCTTCGTCGTTATACACTTGAAACCAGCCTTTGCCGCTTTTATTGTCTTCCAATATTGGCATCAGTTTTTGGTAATAGGAGTTAAAGATTTTTGGTTTCTCGTGTTCCCTGTACTCGTTGCTGTTTTTTGCAATGGGTTCGCTTCCGTAATCTTTAGCATTGCCTTTCAGAGGTTTTTCTTGAGAAGAGCTGCCTTCTTTGCCAACTATGGGGCAAGGGCCGTCGCCCGGAAAGCAAATGGAATCACCGGGGTAAATCCAATGGGGGTCCGCAATATGTGGATTGACTTTCCATAAATCCTGCCAAGCAAAGGGGTCTTTTAAATACTCATCGCTTAGATCCCAAAGAGTATCGCCCTTTTGCACTCTGTAAGCCATAACGAGCAGAGTGCAAGCCGCAACCAACAAAACAGTATTTCTGAGCTTCATATTTGGAATATAGAAAATTTCACCTCACCACGATTCTCTTTGCTTTTACGCCTATTGCTTCAATGTAGATTCCGGGCGCGGTGGGCTTTGTGGTGCCTAATGAAATACCCTTCAAAGTATAATACTTTGGGACATGGGACATGGGATATGGGACATGATGGAGAATTGGCGTTACTTCGCTTGATACGGTTATTTTTACATCAATGTTTTCTATTGTGTTGTAGTTTTCCGTGTCTTCGGGGACGAATGTTGCTTTGTGTGTTTGCGTTCCGTGTGTGCCTACGTATTCTGTGTCATCCATCCAGTGCCAGTTTTCCGGCAACACAATTTCTGCCAGCTTTTGCCCTTCTTCTGCGGTCAGGTTTGCGGGAACTTCTGGAACGATTGGGTTAGCTTTTGCTACGGCAATTGTTATGTTGATGCCAGTGGCTGTGTTGTAGTTTGCGATGTCTGTTGGTGTGAATGTTGCTTTGTGCGTTTGCGGGCCTGCGTTGCCAACTGTTCCCGTTTCTTCCCAAGCCCAGCCGCTTGGCAATGTGACGCTTGAAAGCTGGTCGCCGTAGGTTGCTTCTAAGTCGGTTGGAATTGTGTAACTTGGGTTGGCTTTGGCTACAGTAATTGTTATGTTGATGCCAGTGGCTGTGTTGTAGTTTGCGATGTCTGTTGGTGTGAATGTTGCTTTGTGCGTTTGCGGGCCTGCGTTGCCTACTGTTCCCGTGCTTTCCCATGTCCAGCCGCTTGGCAAAGTTACGCTTGAAAGCTGGTCGCCGTAGGTTGCTTCTAAGTCGGTTGGGATTGTGTAGCTTGGGTCGGCTTTTGCTATTGACCAGTCTAGTTCAAGGTCTGTTGTTGTGCCATCTTTCCATTCGGTGTGGACTGTATCGGTTAATGTTACAATTGCTTTGTAGCTGCCTACGTTGGTTGCAGTGTTTTCGCTCAGCGTGTAAGCGGCGTTGGTTGCGTCAAGCTCTGCGTTTTTTTCTTCGTCATTGTAGGTGAATTCGTTTTGCGCTAAAGTTGGCTTTGCGATTTTTGTTTTTGGTTCCCATTGTGCGTAGAGTTCTGTGTTATCATCAATTTGAATTTCGTCGCCTTCAGAATAATCGTCTCCCAAGCCGTCTTCCTGCGTGTTCCAGAATGTGAAATAATAGCCTGTTTTTGACAAGCTGCCTGCGCCCAGAACCTCTGCCCTTGCGCCGCTGATATAAGGTGCGTTGTCTATAGGCGCTGTGCCTCCTGTGTTGTCGTTGCCGTGGTAGGTTACGGAAAGCGTGTTGTTTGAGATAACCAACTGCCCGCCTGCGCCAAACCCAACTTTGTAATCTCCTCCGGCATCTGCTGTGAAGTATTGCGCATCATTTGAAGTTGCACCAGATTCCACGATAACGCCACTTGCCGTCTCTGTTGAAATTCCGATTTTCATTGCGGCAATGGATGAACCTAGCGTGATGTAAGCTCCATCTCTAAGCTGGACATTGTTCGTTTCCCCTTGCGCTGTATTTCCGCTGATTTCCGCCGTGCCGCCTACGGTTAATGTGCCGCTACTAACATACACGCCGCCGCCATACCCTCTGTTAGTGTAGCTTGGGCTGCTGCCGGTGTAGGCTGCGCTGTTGCCGCTAATCTTGCCGCCGTTCATGGTGAATATGCTGTTGTTAACATACACGCCACCGCCCAATTTGCTGCCTATGCTTGTGCTAGAAATGTTGTTGCCAGTGATTTCGCCATCGGTCATAATGAACATACTATTGTTACTAACATACACGCAGCCGCTGTTGCCGCTGTTGGTATTGCCGTCGATTTTCCCGCCGTTCATGATGAACATGCTATTGCCAATAACATACACGCC
>WQTK01000267.1 GCA_009786285.1 Candidatus Fibrimonadales bacterium
TTCTGTGCAATAGACGAAACCTGCGCCAAAATAACCGCCAGCTTCTCCCTAACCGCCTGCACCTCCTTGGACGGCGAACCAGTCCCAACCTGCGGCGAAGTGCTGATTCTTAACTCTCCACTCTCCACTCTCAACTCTCAACTTCCAAGGTATTATACTTTGAAGGGTATTTCATTAGGAACGCAAAAACCAACAACGCCGGGGATATATATAGAAGCGAGAGGCGTAAAAGCGAGGAAGATAATTGTGAGGTAATTGCAAATTTACATTGTAGAGACGCAATGATTGCGTCTCTTTGCATTGCTACACAATATGCTCAACCCCTGCCTCTCCGGCAATGAACGCTTCTTTTGCAATGCCTATGAACAAGCCGTGACCTGCAAGTCCCGGAGTGCTGTCCAGTTCTTTGCAAAGGGCAGCCGGTTCTTTTATTACGCCAAAGTTTGCGTCTGCTATTATGTTTCCGGAATCGCTGATTGTCGGGCCGTCTTTGCAAGTTCCGGCCATGCGAACTTCCAAAATTCCGCCCAGGCTTTTTATTTTGGCTTCTGCGAGACCAAGAGCCGATGGTATTATTTCCAGAGGAACCGGGAATTTTTCGCCTAGGTTTTTCACTTTTTTTGCGGAGTCTGCCACGATAATGAATTTTTCTGCGAGGCTTGCCACTATTTTTTCCAGCAGATGAGCCGCGCCTCGTCCTTTTATAAGATTCAAGTTCGGGTCTATTTCATCTGCGCCGTCTATTGCCATGTCCAAATGCGAAACTCCGCCACAGTCCCTTAGCTCAATGCCCATTTTGCGGCAAAGCAGGGTTGTGCTAAAGCTGGTGCTAACGCCGAAAAATTTTAAATTTTCCGTTTTTTGCCGCTCCGCAAGCCGTTCCAAGGCAAAGAACACCGTGCTGCCGGTGCCAAGTCCAATTCCCATTCCGCTTTGCGCCAAATTTGCCGCTGCTATTCCGGCTTGCTTTTTTAAGTTGTCAGTCATAATCATTCTCGGCTTCTTTTGGGTATCCGTTTTCCAGTTCCATAATTGATGCGTCTGAAACAGAAATAACTTTTACATTGAAAACCAAATCTGTTCCTGCGTAGGGGTGGTTGCCGTCAAGAATCACGGTGTTTTTGCGAATTTCACGGATAATATAGCCTTCAGGCTCTCGCTGTTCTTCAATTTCCTTCAAAAACCTTTCTGATTCGGACATTTCTTCCCAATCTTCGTTTTCAAAGCGCTCTATGTAGCCTCCAATCCAAAAATCGTCTATAAACGGCGCAAGCTCTTCTTTTGAAACTTCTATCACAAAATCTTCATTATAAGGCCCGTAAGCTTGCTCGTACGAGAGCGGCACGGAGAGCATATCGCCTTCTTTGTGCCCTTCCAATGCATCTTCCAGCCCTGGCACAATATTTTCGTTGCGGTATCCGTGCAAATAATATACGGGCGCATATGGCGAAACTTCCATAAGAGTTTCGCCTTTGCTGTTCTGCATGCTATACACAATGGAAACTTTCTTGTTTTTCCGTATTCGTTCCGGCATAGGGGTAAATATAGAAAATGGCAGAAAATTTTTCTACCTTACACTCCATGCAATTTCGCGAATTAAGCAAAGGTGAAAGTTTCGCCCAAATAGAAGAAAAAATCCTCAAGCTGTGGAGCAAAGACTCCAGCTTTGAAAAATCACTGGAAAACCGCAAAGACGGCAAGCCGTTTTCCTTTTACGACGGACCCCCATTCGCCACAGGACTACCCCACTACGGACACCTGCTCGCCGGCACAATAAAAGACATAGTGCCACGCTACTGGACAATGAAAGGCCACAAAGTGCCTCGCCGCTTTGGATGGGATTGCCACGGGCTGCCCATTGAAAGCATAATTCAAAACCAACTGAACTTGGCCGGAGTTGACGAAATAAAAAAATTCGGCATAGACAATTTCAACGAAGCTTGCAGAGGAGCCGTTCTGAAATACACGGACGAATGGAGAAAAACCGTCAACAGAATGGGACGCTGGGTGGACTTTGACAACGATTACAAAACAATGGACACGAACTTTATGGAATCCGTTTGGAACGTGTTCAAACAATGCTGGGACAAAGGACTCATCTATAAAGGTTACAGAGTTCAACCCTACAGCCCCGCACTCGCAACACCGCTCTCAAACTTTGAAACCAACCAAGGCTACAAAGACCGCCAAGACCCAAGCATCACGCTCATATTCCCGCTCAAAGAACGCAAAGGCGAAAGCCTGCTGGTCTGGACAACAACCCCGTGGACCTTGCCCTCCAACCTCGCAATCGCCGTAGGCGAAACAATAGACTACGTTTTAATAGATGGTTGCTGGATAGCGGAGTCCAGAGCGAATGCATACTTTAAAGAACCGAAAATCGCAGCAAAATGCAAAGGAAAAGACTTGGCCGGCCTGCACTACGAACCCCTGTTCAGATACGCAGAAGAACAGCCAAAACGCTATACAATTTACACAGCGCCATTCGTAAGCACAGAAGACGGCACCGGAGCAGTTCACATTGCGCCATCCTTTGGCGAAGAAGATTTTGTGCTCGGGCAAGAGCTCGGACTTGGGCTTTTTGACCCGCTTGACGCAGAAGGAAAATTCACGAACAAGGTTCCGCAGTGGCAAGGCATTGGAGCAAAAGACGCAGATAAATCCATAATCGCATTTTTGAAAGAGCAAGGCAGAGTTTATAAGCACGATACCATTGTGCACAGCTATCCGCATTGCTGGAGAACCGGAGTTCCGCTTTTGTACCGAGCTCTTAGCACTTGGTTTATGAAACTGGATGCACCGGTTGCAGGCAAAAGCGTTAAGGAGTGGATGCTGCATTGCAATCAGCAAATTGAATGGGTTCCGGATCATATTAAAAATGGTCGCTTTGGAAAATGGCTGGAAAATGCTAGGGACTGGAATTTGTCTCGCAACCGTTTTTGGGGAACGCCAATTCCTGTGTGGCTCTCGGAAGACGGAGATATGATTTGCGTTGGTTCAATAGAAGAACTGAAAAAGTTGAGCGGCATTGAATTAAATGATTTGCACAAACATTTTGTGGATAACATTGAAATCAAGGCAAACGGAAAAGTCTATAAACGCACAAGCGAAGTCTTTGACTGCTGGTTTGAAAGCGGAGCAATGCCCTACGCTCAAAATCATTACCCGTTTGAAAACGCAGAAAGCTTTGACAAAACTTTCCCTGCGGATTTTATCGCAGAAGGTCTTGATCAAACAAGAGGCTGGTTCTACACGCTGACAGTTTTGGCCGCTGCGCTTTTCCAAAAACCCGCTTTTAAAAATGTAATTGTAAACGGAATAATTTTAGCGGAAGACGGCTCAAAAATGAGCAAAAGCAAAAAAAATTATCCTGATCCAAACGAGTTAATTGAGCGCACAGGCGCAGATGCAATCCGTTTGTTTATGATAAACTCCGCAGCTCTGAAAGCCGAGGAACTTCGTTTTAGTGAAGAAGGTGTTAAGCAAATTGTGAAAAGCGTTATGTTGCCGCTGTGGAACGCAGTAGGCTTCTTTATCTCAAACCACAACGCAGATTCTTCAAAAGGGCAGCTCAAATGGAAACCAACAGATCCGTGGAAAAGCGATAACGAACTTGACTTATGGCTAATAGCAGTTCTGCAAGACTTGAGCAAAAAAATTGAAGCGGAAATGGCCGCATACAAGCTTTACGCTGTTGTGCCCATAATCCTTTCCTTTGTTGACGATTTGACAAACTGGTATGTTCGCCGCAGCCGCCGCCGTTTTTGGAAAAGCGACAATGACAGCGATAAAAACTACGCCTACGCCACGCTCTACAAAGCCCTAGTGGACTTCAGCAAAATACTGGCCCCATTCCTCCCCTTCTTGGCAGAAGAAATTTACCAGATTCTAGTGCGAGAAGCAAACCACAGCGCACCAATATCCGTTCACTTGGCAGACTACCCCGCATTCAACGCAGAGCTTTCAAACGAAAAACTCGTGCGCAGAATGCAGCTTGTGCGCATAGTTATAGAAAAAGGCCGCTCAATTCGCAGCGCAAGAGAAATCAAAAACAGACAACCGCTCCAAACCCTGACTTTGGTTCCACACACGCAGGAAGCGAAAGAAGTAGCAGAAGCGATGCAAGACCTAATCCTAGAAGAGCTAAATGTAGAAGAACTGCACTTTGCCCACGACGATTCGGAGTTGGCAAAAATTTCCGCAAAGCCGAATTTCGCAGGAATAAAGGCAAAAGGCGCAGAATACGCCAAAAACATGAAGGCAATTTCTGCGGCGATTTCTGCGTTGACCGCAGACGAAATAAAAGACATTCAAAACGGAAGAACCACCGCCGTAGGGGCAATGCATGCATTGCCCCTACAGGTGGATGCGTCATGTTTAATGATTGTCCGTGACGTTGCCGAAGGATTGGCGGTTGAGGCAGACGAAAATTACACCGCAGCATTGGATTTGAAAATCACGCCGGAACTGCGGCAAAGCTGCATGGCGAGGGAATTGGTGAACAGAATTCAAAATCGCCGCAAGGATATGGATTTGCAAATCACCGATAAGATAGAGATTGCGCTCCGCAACGTTGGGGAAGACTTGCAAACCGCCATTGAAAAACACAAAACCTACATTTTGGAAGAAACGCAAGGCAAAACGCTTTCTATAAATGGGGAGGCGAATGGCGAGTGGACTTTGGTGAATGTTGAAGGAAGCGAGATAGAGATTAGCATTTATGCCAAATGAGTTCAAATATTAACATATTCTAGCAATCTATCAAAGTCACTTTTAAATAACCTATCTTGTACAATGCGATATTTCTCAAACTCGCTCTCTGCGAATGCCTTGGCTATCTCATGGGATACTTTGCCTATTCCATCTGATAACATAGCATCATTCAAATTGAGAAACGCATCTAATTTTTTTGCCCAATCCTGCATTGTCATTGGAATTCGCTTGCGCGCTTGCCTATTTGCATAATCCAAATACATTTCTACAATTTCATTTAATTCTTCTAACTCTAGTTTTGAAAGATAGTTTTTTGCTATAGAAACATCAGTTTTTATGATTTTCCCGTCTGGCGCCTTTTTCCAATTGGTTAGGCCCATATTCTTCTTTTTTGCGTTAGCTCTTTTAACTATTAATTCAGCCGCAGTATTTTTATGGATGGCAAAATGTAGTTTATTCTGCACATTTGCGAAAAAATCCTGAGTTGTTTTGCTATCTCTGTCATAATCATAAGCTGTAGCATAAATATCTGTTATTTTTTGATAAAATTTTCTTTCACTAGCTCTAATTTCCTGAATTTCTGCTACTAACTCATCAAAATACCTAACGGAAAACACTTGATCATTTATTAATCTTTGCTTGTCTATAACAAAACCTTTTTTTGCGAAAGTTGCAAGAATTCCTGTCGCCCATTGGCGGAATTGCACGGCTCTTTCGGAGTCGGTTCTATAGCCGACTGAAACTATTGCTTCTAGCGAGTAGTGATTTACATTATAATTTTTACCATCATCTGCAGTATGTCGGAATTTCCGACATACTGAATTTTCGTTTAACTCTTTATCTTTGAAAATATTTTGCAAATGTTCTAAAATTGTTGTTCGCTTTTTCTGAAAAAGCTCACATATAGCCTCAATTGTAAGCCAAACATTTTCATCTTCTATGCGAACTGCTACTCCTTGCTCGCCATTTTGTCTAACAAACACAAGAAAATCCGCAGTTGAATTACGAATCATTATCTTTTTTTTTAATTTCCCAGGCATAGAAAGTGAAATATAGAAAACTTATTTTTTTTGTAGAGGTTTTGCTTCCAATATTTTCATAGGAGCGGGCAATGCACCGACCTGCAAAACAACGGCCAGCAATATAGCTTCTGCCATATCGTCAAGGCCTGTGATTTGGACCTCTCCGTTAGAAATGCGATCGTGAATCACAGGGGCGCTTCTAACTTGACCATCCAAAACTATTGCCATCTGCTTGCCTATGTTATTGCCTGTAACAGAACTGAATTTCTTTGACCCTATTCCCTTAAAGTTAAGCGATACTACAAATTGCCCGGCAGTAAGACCCTCGGAAATTTTGTAAGGCTTGGCATTCGCAATTTCTTTGCCATCCATTTCCACACGGCGCTTCAGCAAGTAAAGTTTTTTAAACTTGTCTCCATTTGATTGCTCTTCAAAGCCATAGCCCCAAGCAAAGCCAACGCCTCTTGGAATTAGAGCTTGCACCACAGGCATGGCTAAGATTTCTTGTATCTTGGGAATGTAATTTTCCGGAACCGCTAAATCTGAGTCAAAATTAACTAAATAATTGGAAAACGGAAGATGTGCATCGATTGAAGCTATAGTTTGAGTCTTTATATCCTGCTCGGCAACAATCCTGAACTCGAGTTTTGCCGTGCCGCCAACCAATTTGTTGGCATTTTCAATGTCTATTCCAGCAAGTTCAATCGCAATACGATTGTCACCATCAGGAAAAATCTTTGATTTAGAAAGACCGTATTGTTCTACTCTGTTGCGAATGATTTCCAAAGAGCGATCCTGCAACCCTTCTACCTCATCGGGTCTAAGGCCGCTTTTGTCAATCTCTAATATAATGCTGATTCTTTCATTTAATGTTTTGCCATCTGAAGCCTGTTTAACTTTTCTGTCTTTTTTTGAATATGTTGTACGAATGTATCCGAGTATGGGAATATTTCCCTCTAAAATGAGTATTGACTTAGATATTTTAACAATAGAGTATATATGTATAATACCTGTAGGTGCAGTTAAGATTAGCCGTCCGTCACTATCTATTCTCCAAGTAAAACTTTCAGCATGAACTCCAATTCCTCTGAGGTTACTGGATTCTGACATTCCTGTTCCGTCATTAAGAAATTCTATCCTATCTGAAATCAAATCTCTAGCTATATTGCTTTCAATTGTATCCCATTGCCCTATCAATGTTTTTTTTGAATCAGTGCTATTACAGCCAACAAAAATAAAACATATCAATACAAAAACAACAATTATAACAACAAAAACAAATATTTTTTTTAACATAAAAAAACTCCAAATAATTGTTATAATAACAAATATAGTAAAAGGGGCAACTCTCCGTGGTTACCCAGGGCGTTGCGGGATGTTAGGGAACGCAGTGAATCAATCCCGCATTGTGGGTGACGGATTTTAATGGGCCACCAGTGAGTAAACGCTGATTAACTTCGCAATAACCCAAACCATTGAACTTTCCTTGCTTTGGCCTGCGCCGGGGAAATCTTTTCCCTGAGTGCCGCTTTTCAGGATTCTGCACCTAATGCGCCTCGCCATTTTTCGCAACGCTTCGCCATCCCACTCGCTGTAATTCGTGGCTAACAGCAAAATACCATTCACCTCCAAAAGCGAAACCGCCTTTGCGGCTAGCGGCTCAAAATCCTTTGCTACGCTGAATGTTTTTTTGCCGTTTCTGGCAAAGCTCGGCGGATCTATGACTATTGCCCCAAACTTCTTGCCCTTTTTAACCGCCCAGTCCACATATTCCTCAGAACTGCCGCAAAAAAAATCGCCATCCAAGCCATTAAGCGCAAAATTTTCCCTGCCCCTATTCAAATTCTTCTTGCTGATATCAACGTTTACAACGCTGCTTGCGCCGTTTTTTTTCGCATAAACTCCAAAAGAACAGGTGTATGCGAACAAATTCAAAACCGGCTTGCCCTCGCACAGGGTGCCAAAAACCTGCCGAGCATCTCGCATATCCAAAAAGAGCCCCGGGTTCAAGGTATCCATCAAATCAACAGCGAATTTGCAGCCATTTTCCTCAACAACAGTCTTGGAATCGCTCCCAAACACGGCTTTCATAAGACCGCTGCCTTCAAACCTGTATTTTACGGCGATAAATTCCGGCAAAAATCGCTTTTTTACCATTTCAACCAATTCCTGCTCGTGTTTAAGCATTTTCTTGTTGAAAAACTGAATTTGGAAGTGAGTTCCGTATTTATCAATAGTCACTCCATCCAAACCAGACGCTTTTCCATTGCAAAGGCGATAAGCAGTAGGAGAACCTGGCAAATTTTCTATATTATCCATAATGGCTAAGGTTAAACTTACAAAAAACGCTTTAAAGGCGCAACGTGATGCATTGAAGAGATTTCAGCGCTATTTGCCCACTTTGCAACTGAAAAAACAGCAGCTTCAAATGGAAATAAGGGGCTTGCAGCAGAGGGTTGAAGCCAAAAGGCGTGAAGAAGAGGCTCTTTTGGCAGATATGGAAAACTGGATAAAACTGTTCGCCGAGCCTGTTGAATGGAGCAAATACATTAAGGTCAAGAATGTAAATGTTAGCGAAGGGAACATTGCCGGCGTTGCTATTCCCGTGTTTGAAGGCGTTGGCTTTGAGCGTGGCATTCCTGATTTATTTGATACCCCTGTATGGATTGATTCGGGCATTCGCGCCTTGGAACAGTTGATTTCCTTGAGGCTGGAACGCAGAGTTATAGAAGAGCAATTCCGGCTCTTAAGCGAAGAGCTTCGCACCACAAACCAAAGGGTAAACCTGTTTGAAAAGGTGAAAATACCGGAAGCCAAAGAAAATATCCGGGTAATTCGCATTTTCTTGGGCGACCAGCAGACAGCCGGTGTTGCAAGGTCTAAAATAGCGAAGAACAAAACAGTTGCCAAAAATGCGATGGAGGTGGCTTAATTTTCTATTTTTGCCACTTAAAAGAATTTTTTTACGGAGATGGAATATGTCCAAACTTTTTATTGAAGACCTTGCACTGCAGGGTAAGCGTGTTTTTATTCGTGTGGATTTTAACGTTCCGCAAGACAAAGCCACAGGCGAAATCACAAACACAAAGCGCATAGATGCTGCGCTTCCAACAATACGTTATGCGCTTGACAAAGGCGCAGCCGTTGTTCTAGCCTCCCATTTAGGCAGGCCAGACGGCAAGGCAGTTGCCAAATACAGCCTTAAACCGGTTGCGGCAAAATTGCAGGAATTGCTCGGCAAGCCGGTTAAATTCCTAAACGAGTGCGTTGGCGAGGAAGTTGAAAAGGAATGCGCCGCCGCAAAACCCGGCGATGTTATTCTGCTGGAAAACCTGCGCTTTCACTTGGAAGAAGAAGGCAAAGCCAAAATTAAAAAAGAAGACGGCACAGAAGAGAAAATCAAAGCAGACCCGAACAAAGTAAAAGAATTCAGAGCCTCGCTCGCAAAACTCGCCGAAGTTTACATAAACGACGCTTTTGGCACT
Organism: Candidatus Fibrimonadales bacterium; assembly: GCA_009786285.1. GTDB lineage: Bacteria > Fibrobacterota > Fibrobacteria > Fibrobacterales > Fibrobacteraceae > Fibrimonas. The sequence continues at coordinate 9,221 of WQTK01000267.1, forward strand.
GCGCACCGTGCGCACTCCTCAATGCTCGGCGAAGGCTACGCCCAAAGAGCCAGCGGCTATCTTATGAAAAAGGAATTAGATGCCTTTTCCGCAGTGTTAGACAATCCAAAACGCCCGTTCCTTGCTATTTTGGGCGGCGCAAAGGTTGCAGACAAAATTCAGCTCATAAACAACCTGCTGGACAAAGCCGATAAAATCATAATTGGCGGAGGCATGGCATTCACTTTCAAAAAAGTTATCAACAACCTTGCTATAGGGGCTTCCCTTTACGATGACGAAGGCGCAAAAATAGTGCCGGATTTGATTGAAAAAGCCAAAAAGAACGGCAAAGAAATTATCCTGCCTGTTGACTACGTTGTAGCAGACAAATTCGCCGCAGACGCAGCTACCAAAGCCGCAGACGATTCCACCGGCATTCAAGATGGCTGGATGGGCTTGGATGTTGGCCCAAAATCCACAGAGCTTTTTGTAAAAGCTATTTTGGATTCCAAAACAATAGTTTGGAACGGGCCGGCCGGCGTATTTGAATTCGAAGCTTTTGAAAAAGCTACCAAAGCAATGTCTGATGCCATTGTTTTAGCTACGCAAAAAGGAGCAATCACTGTAATTGGCGGCGGAGACACCGCTACTGCGGCAAAAAAATACGGCGCAGATAAAAAAGTCACACATACTTCTACCGGTGGAGGGGCATCGTTGGAATTCCTTGAGGGCAAAGAACTTCCAGGAGTTGCGGCGTTGTCGGAGAAACAATGCTAAAAAAGGAAGATCGTATTTTAATTCGCACCTCGCTTATAGAATACAGAAACCTCCTTTTCAGAGCTTTTAAAGGTTCCGAGGAGGAGAAAATAAAAATAGCGAGGGTAAATCGTTTACTACAGAGTTGGAAAGCAACTTAAAGGATTTTTATGCAAAAAAACAACATAGCAGAGCGAGGTATTCTAGTCAGCGTAACACCTTATGACACTCGCATAGCTGTTTTAGACAATGGGGTTCTTTCGGATTTGCTGGTGGAAAACAGCACTTCTAATCGTACGCTCGGCAACATATACAAGGGAATTGTGCAAAGAGTTGTGCCTGCGCTTCAGGCTGCTTTTGTGGAAATTGGCATGGAAAAGGCCGGTTTTTTGCACATAAACGATGCCATAGACCGCGACATACTTTTGCGCAAGGAATATGGCGAAGACGATGCGCCATCTGCCGCGATTCCGGTTATTGAAAAGGTGCTCAAGCAAGGCGATGAAATTATGGTGCAGGTTATAAAAGAGCCTATAAACACCAAGGGTGCCAGGCTTACTACGCACTTGAGCTTTGCGGAGCGTTTTTTGGTTTGCATGCCGAATTCAAACTTTATAGGCATATCAAAAAAAGAAAGAGAATACAACAAGCGCAAAATTTTTAAGCAACTGGTTCGCAAACACAAGGCTCCAGACGTTGGCTACATTGTCAGAACGCAGGCTTTGTTTGAATCAGAGAACGAAATTGTGAAGCAAATGCGAAAACTGGAAGAAAAATGGGAAATAACAAAAAATAATTTCAGGGAACTTCCATCGGAGAGCTGCATTTACCAGGAATCAAATTCCGTGGAGCAATCCATAAGGGAATATTTTAACGAGCATACGGATTTTGTTTATGTTGACGATGAGAGCGAATATCAGAACATTCGTGAATATTTGGGCGGCGCTAATGCCGAGAATTTGCAAAAGATAAAATTGTGGAAGGGGCCGGAAAGCCTTTTTGAATCTTTTGGCATAGAAGATGACTATGAAAAATCTCTTTCAACAAAGGTTTATTTGCCGCGCGGCGCATATTTGATTATTGAGCAGACGGAAGCATTGATGTCTATAGATGTAAACACCGGTTCCAGAGTTCATGGCACGGACCAGAGCAGGGTGTTTTTGGAAACCAATTTGGATGCGGCCAGAGAGATAGCAAAGCAGCTTCGCCTGCGCGATGTTGGCGGGTTGGTTATAATTGATTTTATAGATATGGAATCTGACGAGGATAAGAAAACAGTTGTTGACGAGTTTAGAAAGGCCATTCGCTTTGACAGAACGCCGCTCAATTTTTCCGCGATTTCGCAGTTTGGCTTAATGGAAGTCAGCCGCAAGAGAGTTCGCACTAATTTGGCGAGCGAAAAGCACAGCAATTGTCCGATGTGCGGGGGTTCCGGCATAGTATATAGCATGGAAGCCACTCTTTCTTTGATAGACCGCTATCTTGCGCGCATTGCCAAAAAAAGCAGGATGAAAAAAGTCCAGCTTGTAGTGGCTCCATTGTTGGCGAGGCTTTTGAGCGATGACTATGGCCGTATGTTCCATTATTTGGAGCACAAGCATTCCTTGGAAATTGATCTTTTGGAAGCTGATGACTATGTTTCTCACCAGTTCTCGTTTTTCAATCCGGACACATACGAAGACATTACGGAGAAATTTGCGTTTAACAGCTAGGGAGATGGCTTGGGTTAGCGGCTGGGCCAGTGATATTTCCATTTGGGAAGACGAGATTTATGAGCGTTTTCCTGATTACAGCCATCGTTTTATCGATTATTTTGAATTGGTTGAATCTGATTTTAATGTGATGCCAGAATCTGAGATTGTGGTAGGTTGGAGCCTAGGCACGCTTGCGCTTTTGAATAATTTAGACAGGAAGGCAGAAGAGCAGAAATGGATTTTGGTTTGTCCGATAACAGATTTTTGCGCCTGTTGGCGGCCTGCGGAGGTTATGGCAACGACTTTGGAATCTTTTGCTGCGTTGCTGGGTGATGTTGACGGAAAGGATAAATGGATGGAAAATGCAATGCGATATTCGCCGGAACAATTACGTGCAGGGTTGGAATTTTTGGTAAAAACGCATGTGTCTGTAGAGACGGATAATTATCCGTCTCTACAATGCGATGCAACCATACATGCGTTTTTTGGCGCGCAGGACAAAATTGTGCCTATTAAACAATGCGAAGGCACGGTTTGCGAAAACCTAGGGCACTGGCTGCCGGATTATTATTCCAAGTTGGAATACTTTTAAGCACTTTTTATTTGACATTTGCGAAATTATTTACTATATTTATAATAGATTCAATATTGTTGTGAGACAATATGAGTTTAGGTTTTGAACCTCCTTGTTGCGCTCGTTCTGCGAGTAAGCCGAAAGCCACATCAGCGGGATTGATCTGCTGTTGGTCAAGGATGTTCAAAACCTTATTAACTCTCATTTTGTCAAAATACAATCCTTTGCCTTGTTCAATCCAATTTATCCATTCTTGGGTATCTTTGGGAAAAATGCTGCGAATATCGTTTATTTCAAGTTTTTTACCTTTTATCGTTGGATTTAATGATAATCCTACTAAGAAATTTTTCCCATTGTGGGTTAAATCTGGCACCCCGGCAGACAATAAAATTTTACCAGGATAACCGAGTTTATAGATATGTCCTTTGGGTAGTTTACCCTCAATTTGTTGTTGCAATTCATAGTTGAATTGTCTGTTAATATTTTCCATTGACGGAATATAATAAGTTTTTTCCAAAAAAGTGTCAACATATGTTGGCAAAATGCAAGAAAAAATCATATTATAGCCAAAAAATGCATTTAAAAGCTACATTTTTGACTTTTTTTAACATTTTTTTAACTTTTTTTCATTTTACCCTTGCCAAGTGGCAAAAAAAAATCTATATTTGGTATTAACGTGGTGAATTGTATCGCCTGTTGAAAGTGGAGAGTAAGAAGTTGAGAGTTGAGAATGGAAAGTTGAGAATTATTCAGAGCTTGCTGGCAAAGAGTTCAGCATCTGCATTGAATTTTGCACAACCCTCAACTCCACACTCTCAATTCTCAACTGAGAATAGTGCTTCTC
>WQTK01000268.1 GCA_009786285.1 Candidatus Fibrimonadales bacterium
TAGGCTAGTAGCTAGTAGGGAGTGGCTAGTGGAAAAAACATTGAAATTCGCTCAAATTCGCTGTTTTGGTTTTGCTAACCACTAGCCACTAGCCACTCACCACTCACCACTAGCCACTTGTCCCTTTCTCGGCAAAGAAGCTTGGGTTTGGGTGGACGGCACTTTTCAGGTTTGCCCCAATCCGGACGCTCGTTTTGGCATGCGCACGAAGTTTCCTTTTGGCGATTTCGGAAACTTTGCGCAGCAAGATCCGTTGGAAATTTGGAACGGAAAAAAATACAGGGAATTTTGCGAGAATTACAAAGACAATCCCATTTGCAGGGAATGCAGGATGAGAGCGTAACATTTTCTATATTTACCTGCTATGAGCGAATTTAAAATTGCAATAGCGAGCATTATGCTGGCTGTTATTTTTGCAAACGCAACAGATATAGATACATATGGCTTTGTTCGCTTTAACGGCGTGTGGAGCGATGGCGTGAAAAATGGTTCCGAGACAAATGGAGTTTCTAGCGCATCTCCTGTAGATACCGGAGGATATGGAAGAGGCCCGGTATATGAAAGAGCAAGCCGTTTTAAGTTTGCGGCAAATCAATCTACTCTTGGCATTAACATGAGCGATTCAACCTTCGAAGGCAGGCTTGTTTTGACAGGAAAACTTGAAGCGAATTTTATTTCTGCTTTTAATTTGCAATACGGTTTTATAAATTTCTCATTCCCAAACATAGGGTTGAACATTTTGTTCGGACAAACAGACATTTTATTTGTCCCTTATGACCCGCCTACTATTAATTACCGCAAATTGGTTGGCATGGGTAATTTGTATACACGGCGACCTCAAATTCGCATAACGCAAAAAATAAGTTCCATAGAAGTTGCTGTGGCAGCTCGTGAAAACAATGGAGATTATCCGGCTGTTGAAGGAAGGATAAGCACAACAGGGCCAATTAAAATAGGAACTTCCGCTGTTTGGATTTCAAGCAAAAGCGCCGGAGTTTCATATATAGACTATGACCATGATGAACCGGATTCTTATGGCCTTGCAGCGGATATATCAGCCGACATTGGCATTGTAAGCATAAGCGGTGAATTTTTTACGGGCCAGAATATTAAAAACTATGGAGGTATTCAAGAATATTATTATAATAGATCAACTAAATCAAGTTCTATTGGAGGGTGGGGTGCGCTTGGCTTTAGAGTCAGTGATAACTTAAGCATTAACGCAGGCGCAAGTGTGGAAAATCTTTTAGATGAATATTACTGGTCCGATAATGGCATTTGGCTTAACAGAGCGATATTTGCAAATATGATTTATAAAGTAACTCCAAATGCAACTTTGGCTTTGGAATATTTTAGGCACGATACCGAATACAATGATGATAGAACAGGCAGTTATAACCGAGTTGAAACCGCAATAACTTATGGATTCTAAAATGAATGCTAAAATTGCCATAGCTTTATTCTCTGCTCTTTTTTTATTTTGCTGTTCCCAACCGGAAGAAGCTGCGCTATGCGGCGGTAAATATTTTTACAATAAACAAACAGAATTTTGCCCTTTCGGATATTATGAATTTCCACCTAAAATTTATAAAAAGTGCAATGGAGAAGAATTTGATCCGGAAATTCAAGTATGCTCAGAAGATGGTTCAAAATTGCTTTATCATTGCAATGGCATTGTTTACGAACATCATTCGCAGTTTTGCTCGGACAACGGTGTAGTTGATAAAGAAATTTTTACGGACTCACGAGACAATAAAGAATACAAAACCGTTGTTATAGGCAAGCAAACCTGGATGGCAGAGAATTTAAATTATGAAACCCCAGACAGCCAATGCTATAAAGATGACCCGGAAAATTGCGCAGTTTATGGAAGATTGTATGATTGGGAAACTGCTCTTGCAGCTTGCCCGGAAGGTTGGGATTTGCCAAGCGAAACGGATTTTGATATATTATTTGATGAGGTCGGTGGTTATAATGAAGGTTCAAAATTAAAAACAATAAACGGATGGGAAACCCCAAATTATGGCTATGGTTATGCTTCAGACGCGTTTGGTTTTTCCGCTTTGCCTGGTGGTTATATTAGCAAAGAAGGTATTTCTATGTATATCAAAAAATATGGTTTTTGGTGGAGTTCCAGAGAGGATAAAAATACCAGTGCCGTTTATTTCCAAGCTGAATATGATAGTAGCCATATGAAATTTGGATATTCAAACAAATTAAACAAAAATTCCGTCAGATGCATAAAACATTCTTTTCATTAAGCTAAATGATTCGTTTGCTCGCTTTATTTTTGATTTTTCTATCTTATCCATATGCGCCGTTTTATAATTCTCTTGTTTTCCCTGTTGCTTGCAGCTTGCGGCGAGCTTGGGCAGCCGGATGAACAGGAACTTTATTACAATTATCTTTTGCTTAAAGCTTATTTTTTCCATCCGGAGAGGATAAAGCCGCTTTCGGAATACGAAGGAATGAAAGACGTGGATGATATGTATAAAAGCCTTGAAGATTATTTTAGAGGAGGCAGATATACATTTTATGTGCCTCCGCAAAAAGCCGATGATAAAATAAAGGAAATTGAAAATACCAAGAGATATTATTCCTTTGGCTTTGAAAGAGTTCTTGAAGATGACACTTTGCGTGTCACGGCGGTTTATCCTATTTCTCCTGCTGCTTCGGCAGGCTTGAAAAAACACGATAAGCTTTTGTTTGCAAACGGCATTTCTTTGACCGGCCCGGAAGCGGCCATGTATTTGAATTCGGATTCGCTGTTCGCTAATGAGACAACTTTCAAGGTTTTGCGCGGAGAGGAAATTTTTATGCGAAAAGCAGAAGTTCAAAAACCAACGGTGTATTTGGATTCGCTGGGAGGAATTCCGCTTATAAGGGTTACGCAATTCACTGTAAGAACAAACAATCCAAACGGAACATACGCCGAATTCAAAAATGTTTTGCAGGAAATAAAAGGAGCAGAAGAGGCGATTATAGATTTACAAGGCAATCCGGGCGGCAGTGTTTCGCACTGCACACCGATGGCTGCGGAGTTGGTGCCATATGATAGCGAGTTGCTTTTTGACGTTGAACATTATTACGATGCGAAAAGAGGAAATGTAATTGACACGATACGTTATTTCGCAAGCGATTATGTGGAAAGCGAAGGCATAGGGGCAAGCATAAAATGGACGCTTTTAATAAATGGCGGTTCTGCCAGTTGCGCAGAGCGTTTTGCTGCCATTGTGAAGTATAATCGCCCGGAAACAATTATTTTTGGCGAAACAAGCTATGGAAAAGGAGTAGGGCAGGTATATACCAAAACCTATTTAGGCGGCCTTGCTTATATAACATGCATGCAATCATTTTATCCAAACGGAAAAACTTTTCACGAAGTTGGCATTAAACCAGACGCGCTTTCATCGGGCCCTGTTTTGCCAAAGCGCTCGCAACAGGAATTGCCGCCGCCAAATGTGGAAGCTATGGAATTCGGAATGCATAAATTCCGCTCATTTACTATATTTCCTTAGCTATGGATTGGTGCAAAGATGAATTGGCAAGTTTGTGATATGATTTTTTGTATATTTGTTGTCAAATGAAGTCAAAATAAGATGAGAGGTGTCAAATGACTGTTCAAGTTGCTGCGAGAGTAGAGCCGAGTATAAAGGATACGGCTTCTAAAGTTGTTGCGGAGTTTGGTTTAGACCTTTCCACTACCATTAAGATATTCATAACCCGTATTGCAAAAGAGCAGCGGATACCAATGGATATTTCCAAACCGGTATTTTCTTTGAATGGCGACGAATTCAAAAGCGATACTGAATATTTTAAGCAGATTCCCGGATATTGGAAAAGCATTGTTGAGGCATCGGAAGAGCCTTTGGAAGGCTTGATTTCTGCGAAGGAAGCGGGGTGGAATGTATAATGTGGCAAATAGTATTATCGTCAAAAGCAAAGAAGCAATCTAAAACAGCCCTTAAATCTCCGTACCGTCAAGCAATTGAAGATTTGATGAAAATTATAGCGGTTAATCCTTTTCAAACTCCGCCGCCTTATGAAAAGCTGGAACCTCCTACTAGTAGCTCTTATTCACGGAGAATTAACAAGCAACATAGGTTATCGTATAGGGTTTATGATGAAGATAAGGTTGTAAAAATACTGAGCTTATGGACTCATTATGAATAATGGGAAGTATTTTCCGCTCATTTCATAAGTGGGAATAGCTGAACATCCCTTATTGTAGCCTGATTTGTCAAAAGCATTACAAGACGGTCTATGCCAATGCCCACGCCTCCAGTTGGCGGCATTCCGCATTCAATGGCATGCAAAAAGTCTTCGTCCATGGGGTGCGTTTCGTTTTCCCCGCCACGGCCACGCTCAACCTGCTCTTCCAAGAACTTTCGCTGCAAAATGGGGTCGTTTAATTCGCTATAGGCGTTGCCTATTTCCCAGCCGTTTATGTATGGCTCAAATTGCTCAATTAAATCCGGATTGGAGCGGTGCGTTTTGCAAAGCGGCGCGCTCTCTTTTGGCATGTCTTTTATTATTGTTGGCTGAATTAGCTGGCTCTCGCAGGTTTCTTCAAAGAGGGCTATAATCGCCTTGCCTCTGCACCATGCGCCGGCGAGTTCTATGTGATTTTTTTCTATTTCGCCTTTTAACTGTTCATCGGAGAGTTCTTCTACGGAAATTCCGGCGTATTTTTGAATTGCCTCATAAACGGTGAGGCGTTGCCACGGAGTTTTGAAATCTATTTCCTTTCCTTGATATTCAATTTTGGTTTTTCCGTTTACGGCTATGCAGGCTCGTTCGCAAATGCTTTCAAAGTGAACCATCATGTCGTTGTAATCGCTGAAGGCTTCGTAAAATTCAAGCGCGGAAAATTCCGGGCTGTGGTTTCTGTCCATGCCCTCGTTGCGAAAGTTTTTTGTGAATTCAAAAACTTTTTCCAAGCCGCCTATTATGCATCTTTTGAGGTAAAGCTCAGGGGCTATGCGCAGAAAGAGGGTTGCTCCGGCGGCGTTGTGGTGCGTGTCAAAGGGCCGTGCGTTTGCGCCGCCGTAGATGGATTGGAGAGTTGGGGTTTCAACCTCCAGAAATTCCTTTTCCACTAGGTATTCTCTTATGGATTGTATTATGCGTGTTCTTTTGCAGAACACTTCACGGACGTTGTCGTTTAGCGTTAAATCTATATAGCGCTCTCTGTAGCGAGTTTCAATGTCTTTGAATTCATCAAAGATAACCACGTTGCCGCTCTCGTCTCTTTTTTCTTTTGGAATTGGCAGCGGGTAGATGGCTTTGGAGATAATCTCTATTTTTTTCGCTTGCAGGGTATATTCGCCGCTTATGGTTTTCATCACAATGCCGCTTGCGCCAACCCAGTCGCCTATGTCCATGCTTTTGACAACTTCGTATTCGGCTTCGCTCATTTCGCTGGCAACCGCCAGAACCTGGAACCGCCCGTTCACGTCTTTCAGGTGCATAAAGCACATTTTGCCTTTGCGGTTGTAGCGTACAATGCGGCCTGCCCAAGAGACTATTTCGCCGCTTGCCATGAGTTCTTCGGCTTTTTCTTTTAAATCGCAGGAGTGGTGCGTTATGGCAAATTTGTAAGGGTATGGGTTTATTCCCTGTTCCCGCATTTTTGCCAGTTTCCCGAGCCTAACTTTTACAAATTCGTTCTGTTGCTGCATAGATTTCCTACTCAATCCTATCGCTGATTTTTGACCAGTTCAAAACACCTTTGCGGATAATGTAGAGGTAACCGGCTTCCAGTACCAGCAGGAACACCATCAAAATAACGAACAGTTCCCAGCCGCCGTTCATAAATTCAACAGCCAGCGGATAAAGGAACGCTATTTCCAAATCAAAAACCAAAAAAAGCATTGCCACAATATAATACTTTATGGGAAACTTTTCCGAGGCATTGCCTATCACCTTTGAAAGCCCGCATTCGTAAGCATCAGTTTTAACTTTGTTTTTAAGCTGGGTCTGGGGCGAAAGCACCCAATTTGCGAACATCATCCCAAAAGGAATAGCCACAGCCAGCAGTACCAGCACAAAAATAGCGAAAAACATGTCAAAAGTGTCCATGAGGAGGTAATTTAGTAAACTTGGCCAAGAGTTTACTATATTTCTCTCCCATGAGCGAAATAGATTTCAATGACGGTTGGAAAATGGTTTGGGATCCGGATGGCAAAGGAGTGTCCGGGCGTTGGTTTACGGAAATCCCCGAAAAGGCCAAAAGCGTAGAAATTCCGCATTTTTGGAGCGAAAATGAGGCCACAAATGCCTTTTATTATAAAAAGTTTTCGGCAGAGGGCAAAGACAAAAGATTCATACTGCGTTTTGAGCAGGCTGCGGTTTATGCTGTTGTCTGGATAAACGGAAAATTGGCAGGCGACCACTTTGGCGCAAGCACATCTTTTGAATTTGATATTTCTCAATATGTAAAATTAAGCAGCGAAAATTTGCTGTGCGTTAAAGTTGCGATGGCTTCTAAAACCGATACTTTTGAGCTTATGGCAGGCGGAGACCCAATACCTGCGGAAACCATGCCCCTTGGCTTGCCTTGGAAACGCTACCCGTTTGCCGGGCTAACAGGCAAAATAACTTTGATAGGCGCAGAAAGAGCGTTGCTAACCGCTTTGGAAATAGCCGCAGATGCAGACCACGGGCAAATAGGCTTAAAAATATCTTTCAATAATCCGCGCAACTACGTGGCAAAATTGAAAATTTACTCTCGAAACCCAAAACAAGAAGTTTCTCTTTTGCAAAAAGAAATCAAGCTTGACAAGGAAAATTCAAACATTGCGCTGTATTTGGGATTTAGAGACATAAAAATGTGGTCCATGGACAACCCTAACATATATGCGATAGAAGTTAACCTGGAAGGCTCAAACAGCATGTCGTCAAACTTTGGGTTTAAAAAATTTGACTGCAAGCAAGGCGATTTCTTTTTAAACGACTCTATAATAAAAATACAAGGCATAGCGTATAGCCAGCACAGGGAAGCACAGATAAAAAAAGATTTGGAGATGATAAAAAAATCAGGCTTTAACGCAATCCGCACGGGTGGAGCGCCATTTAACAAAGAAGCCCTTGACATATGCGACAAGCTTGGGCTGCTGGTATTTCAGGAATTTCCCATTTGCGACGAAAAATCCGGCAAAATGGGTTTGGAAGCCGTAAAAGCGATTGCTCCCGAAATTGTGAGCGAAAGCGCTAACCATCCGTCTTTGGCGGCATGGGTTTTAGGCTCAGATAACGGCAGATTGATTTTGGAAAACGGCGCAAAGCTTCTTAGCCGCATAGATACTTTGGAAAGCTGCCATCCGGCGATAAGCAATATAAATAATGTGTTTATAGACAACGATCAAAACTTTAAGCACAGCCATGAAAAAACGTTCGGTTCAACAGGAAAAGTGATGGGCGTGACGGATGGAAATGTAATTGCGCATTCCTCGCATCGCCTTGCCCTTAAAATGTTTGGCGGAGTTCCGTTCTCGCTATTTTTATCTCGCTACGGGCTTGCCGAAGACGACGATTTTGTTATACCGGATCCATTTTTTGGCGATGCCTGGCTGCAAGACAACTACAAACAGTTCGCAGACGACATAAAGAAAAACGGAAAAGTTTTGCTTTCCATAAAAAATTACAACTTATTCGGCTCGGCAAAAAACAATGCTCAAACGCAAAGCGTTATGCAAGAAATAAAAGCGTTCATCGATAAAGAAGCAAAAGGAATTTGGCCAAACGCAGAAGCTTTTGCGAAAAATGCGAATGAACTCGCTATGTCCGGGTTTGAGCAGAATATTCAATGCTTGCAGAGCAGCCCCGTTGTGAGCGGATATTTTATCGAGGAGTGGGCGGATTTTAAAAACTGCTTGAATGGAATAGTTGACGAAACCAGGGCGAGCAAGGGCTTGGAGCAAAAAATAAAAAGCATTGCCTTGTCAACCAAATTGTTGATGAGCGGTTTGGAAAGAGTGGTTGCAAAAGGCGAAAGCATATCTTTTCAACTCAGCATATTGAACGAAAAAAGACTCAGCGAAGTGAGCCTCTCTGCGCAGCTTTTAGACAAAACCGGGCAGGTAGTTGCTTCGCAGAGCAAAAATTTTCCCACTCCTGCGCTTGCGCTTGCGCCTTTGGGAGACTTGAGCATAAAAGCTCCGCAAAAAACAGGTTCTTATAGCCTGAAATTAGTGCTTTCAAATTCGGGAAAAGAAATTTGCTCAATGGAAGAACCAATAGAAGTAACCGATACTCCCAGCATAAAGAGCGCTCTTTCAAAATCGGAATTTTTAGATGCAGCGGAAAATTCCTCCGATATAATTAAAATGATAAAGAGCAAAAAACCCGTGCTATTCACGGCCGCTCTTAGCTCCTGGGCAGACAGCTCCATTTTGGAATCGGTTGTCGGCGCGGTTAAAAACGGGAAAATTCTATTTATTTCAGATATAATTCCTGAAGATATTAAGTTGCTGAGCAGTTGCTCGTCGTTTGGCTGTTCGTTGGAATATTTTTATTCTTCCGGCTCCGGCGGGGTTGCCGTGCATTATATTCCAAAGAATTCGCCGCTCAAAAACGAGTTGTTTGGAAAATCTGTTTTGGACAAAGTATGCTCCGCCATAGTCCCCAGCCTTTCCATGCGTGAAATTAGCGGTGCGAAGAGCTTGGTGTATTCGGTTTCCATAAAAAACTCTGAATTGCAATCCGGCGTTGATGTGCAAATAATGCCGTTTGGAAATGGCAAAATAATTTTCAGCACTCTTAATTTCGAAGGCTTGGAAACTTATGCGTTAACAAACAATGTGTTTGCCAAAATCGTGGAATTGGCGATTGAGGGCTGAAAAAATTAACCTGCAATCCTACGATTTTGCTTTTCCTCCTTCGCTTATCGCGCAGAAAACCGCAGGCAAGGGAAAAACAAAAATTTTATGCTGCCCTAAAAACGGCGGTCCTTTGCGAATTCTGGAAAGCAGCCAAATAATAGATATGTTTGGCCCCGGAGACTGCATTGTTGTGAACAACACCCAAGTCATTCCTGCAAGGTTGCTGGGGAAAACCAAGCATGGCGGCAAAGCAGAAATTCTTTTGATAAAGCAACTGGATGCCACAACATGGAAAGCGTGGGTTAAGCCCGGCAAAGCCAGGGAAATTTTTGTTTCGGATGTAAAATGCACTTGCGAACAAACGCATTCAAAAGAACGCATAGTACATTTCTCAACTCCGGATTTCAACGCTTTTCTCGCAAAAAACGGGCACGTTCCGCTGCCGCCTTATATAAAAAGAAGCGATAACGTAACAGACAAAAATGATTACCAAACAGTTTTCGCAAAACACGCCGGTGCCGTTGCCGCTCCAACAGCAAGCCTGCATTTCAGCGAAGATATGGTGCGCGAATTGAAAAACAAAGGAGTACGTTTTGCCGAAGTTACCCTTCACGTTGGCCCCGGGACTTTTGAAAACATAAAAGAAACCGAGGATTTTCGCAAGCACAATATGCACAGCGAAGAATACGAAATAACGCAAGATGCGGCAAACATTATAAACGAAAGCAGCAGAATAATTTGCGTTGGCACAACAAGCGCGAGAGTTCTGGAGAGTGTGGCTGGCGAGGCTTTGGCTGGCAGGGTAAAAGCCGGCAAAGGAGCAACAAATCTTTTTATTTATCCCGGGTTCAAGTTCAAGGCAACAGATGCCTTGCTAACAAACTTCCACTGGCCAAAATCTTCCCTGATTTTGCTGGTATCTGCATTTTACGGCAGAGAGAACACATTGAATGCCTATAAATTCGCAGTTGAAAACTCGCTGAAGCTTTTCAGCTACGGAGACGGAATGCTGGTGATTTAATGCGCTTGGCGCGATTCGAACGCGCGACCTGCGGCTTCGGAGGCCGCCGCTCTATCCAACTGAGCTACAAACGCGATTATTCCACATCACTAAGAGCCTCAATTTGAGCATCTACCCATTCAGAGTCCATTTTGCGAAGCCTGTCATGTTTTAGATTCTCGCTTAAAATCCAGCGAATTTCAGAGCTTGGAGAGCGCATCCAGCCTTCGAAAAATTCCTTTCCTTTTTCAGGGCTTGCAGCTACGGCTACGCTTATGCAATAACCCATAGCCTTTTTAAATACCCTGTATTCTTCGCTCTTTACATTTTTTTCCAGCTCTATTATTTCCATGTATTCATTCAGAACGCCAAGAATTTTCGTCGCCTTTTCTTCCGTTTTAATGAGAGCCGGTTCGCAAAGCGTTGCGGCAATGCATCTCTTTTCCAGCAAATTCGCGTTTTCCCACGATTCAAAAGAGGAATATAGCTTGTCCAAATCTTTAAGGCCCAGATTTTGCAAGCCTATGGCGGCAGATTCCCTTATTCGCCAGTTATCGCTATTTGCGGCTTTTCTGAAAATTTCAGGGCTTGCCGAAGCCGCTACTCCGCACATCGCGACAAATGTAGCAGGGGAATTGGGGTCAGGTTTTTTGTCCAGCGCGCTCAAGCACAGCTCAATTTGTTCTGCCGTGGCTTCTTTCAAAAACTGCCTTAGCAAGCTCAAATTAGCTGCGGGGCCTGGTAATTTGGACTCTTTTTCCAAAACTTGGAGTAACTCAGCTCCTTGCGGGAAAATGGGCATAAATCCTCTGTTAGTGTTATTTATAGGAATATAGAAAAGTTAATTCATACATCGTGGTTTAGTTGAGAGTTGAGAGTTGAAAGTGGAGAGTAAAAAAAATTGAAAAACTACGCTTTTAAACAGATTTAGCAATTATATGTAAAAATAACTCTCAATTCTCAACTCTCAACTCTCAACTAAGAGGAGTAATTCAGCATTTTTTCTAATTTTAACCTTTCCATGACCGAGCTGGCCAAACAGAGATTTGCAAAGTTCAGGCAAAATAGGCTTGCCTGGTTCTCTTTTTTAATTTTGACAATAGTTTTTCTGCTTTCGCTCACAAGCCCTTGGCTGGTAAACGACAAGCCCCTGTTTTTAAAATATAACGGCAAATTTTACTGCCCTGCGCTTTTTCATTATCCGCAAAGCGAATTTTACGGCAGCTACGCAACCGAGCCTGATTACAAAGAGCTTGTTAAAAACGCAGAGGATGTTTTTGCCATATTCCCCCCAATTCCTTGGAGCCCGGTTAAATCCGAGCTTGCAAAGAGCGGCGCGCCTCCGTATGCGCCTTCCGCAGAGCACTTGCTTGGAACAGACGCTCATGGCAGAGACGTTTTGTCCCGGTTGATTCATGGGTTTAGAATTTGCATGAGCTTTAGCATTCTGCTCTCTTTGTTCGGAACTTTTTTGGGTATTGTAATTGGCGGGGTTCAGGGGTATTTTGGCGGCAAAACGGATATTATTTTTCAGAGGTTGATTGAAATTTGGGCTGCGCTTCCTTTTTTATATGTTGTTATTTTGCTAGGCAGCATTTACGGCCAGGGCTTTTGGCTTTTGGCTGCGATAATGGCGGCGTTCAGTTGGATTGGCCTTAGCTATTATATGAGGGCGGAGTTTTACAAGACCAGGAATATGCAGTTTGTGAAGGCAGCCACGGTGCTTGGCCTCAGCCACAAGAGGATTTTTTTCAAGGAAATTTTACCAAATGCCTTAACTCCTGTTATTACGCTTTTTCCATTTTCCTTGATAGGCGGAATTGCGGGTTTAACCTCTCTTGACTTTTTGGGCTTTGGCTTGCAGCCTCCAACGCCTTCTTGGGGGGATTTGCTTTCGCAGGGCCTAGCTAATCTTTATGCGCCCTGGATTGCGGTTTGCACAATAGCCGCTCTTTTTGCGACTCTTATGCTGGCGGCGTTTATAGGCGAAGGAATAAGAGATGCGTTTGACCCCAAGCGCGGTGACAGGTTTGAGTAGGTTTTTGCACATTTTCTATATTTACTATTCCGTTCTTAAAACCAAAAGGAGAAAATATTGAATGCTTGAAAAAAGAACTTCGTCTTTGCTTGTAGTGAAGGCTATCAAAGCTTGTTCTAGCAAAAAGGCTCTTAATACCGTATTCAAAGAATATGGTATATCAAAGCTTGAGCAGCGGATAAAACTGCTGCTAAAGGCTATGGGAAATCCTTCAGTTTCATATTCCGACTGTTTTCCTCCTGCCAGAGAAAGGTATAACACCATAGTGGATACGCACTTTTCTGGCATTTTAAGAAAAGATTATTATAGCTGGATAAGCAAAGGAAAGAAAAAATGAACGAAAATGAAATAGAGACAGATTACCTGCTTAAAAATCTTAACATATGCGATAATAAAGAAGAAAAAATGTGGCTGACAAACGCAAAAAAACGTTTTGAGATGTTTTATCAAGAGGTTAGAGAACAGCCGCTTTCTTCGCTTATCAGAGCTATGGAAATAAAGTGCAGAAGGTTGCAACCGATTTTTCCGCAATTTTTTGAAATTCGTTGGAGATACGTTACAGCAAATGTTGGAAGCTGTTTCCTTATTAAAGATGTGGGTATATTCGTGATTAACATTCCTTTATCTATTAAGGGAAAAGAATTTGAGATACGCAATCTTGTAGCTCATGAAATTGGGCATTTATACAGTACTGTGGTGTCTTTAGAAAGGGAATACTTTAGCGAAAAGGGCGAATTTATCGGAGATGTTGGGGAGAGTCTTAAATTTTTGCGAGATTGTTTGAACTCGGAAAACTTAGATAAAGAAAAAACAGAGTCTTATCATAAAAGAGCTACCATGATTGGCATTTTTGCCCTAAATGAACGCTCAAAATTTTACAAGCACAGAATGCCTTTGAACGAGAGAAGCTTTTGCAAAAGCTTTAGACAAATTGCAGACGATTTTAAAAGATGGTGAATTTCATAGCGAAAAGGACGCATTGGCCATTTACATTGCTTCGCTTCACTATGCGAATTAGTTCTGTATACAACGTAAGTAAAATAAAAAAAACTTCTCTTCTTCGACATCCTCTGTAACGCTGCTGTTATTGAACATATAATAATAGTAGGCGAAGGAAGAATTGTGCTCCCTAGCACTCCACCAGTTGGCTAAGGTGCCCAATTCGCTGAAACTGCCGTTGGAACTGTAACCGCCCGGCAGGGCAGAAAAGCCGTAATCGTCTGTGCCGTTGCCACTGT
>WQTK01000269.1 GCA_009786285.1 Candidatus Fibrimonadales bacterium
CCGCTTTTATGGATGGGCGGCAGCTATGAAAGCTTGCCCCGCAGGTTGGCGTTTGCCTAGCGATGGCGATTGGCAAACACTTGTGAATTTCGTTGGTGGCAACGGAATTGCCGGGAAAAAACTTAAAGCCGGAAAAGGTTGGGAGGGTAACGGCAACGGTACGGATGACTATGGCTTTTCTGCTTTTCCCGGAGGTTTTAGCTATGTTCACATATATGAGGCTTATGATATCTTCGAATTAGGTATTTGGTGGAGTTCAACTAAGAGCCGAGCGAATAACGCTTCTTATTGGGTTATGAATTACAATAGCAACGAAATAACTAAAACAAATATGGATGATGTCACTACAAAACATGCACCATTTATAAACCATGTCCGTTGCATAAAAAATTAACTAGATTTTGTGCCATGGAACCAAAAACTTGGCATATAGCTATAAACGGTCAGCAGCAAGGGCCTTTTGATGTTAATGAGCTTTGGCAAAAAGGCTTGAACAGCGATTCTCTTGTTTGGAAAAAAGGAATGGCAAATTGGGTTAACGCAAAAGACATCCCGGAACTGGCAGCAGAAATGCCGCCTCCGGTTCCACCAGATGTGCCACCTCCGGTTCCGCCAGATGTGCCGCCACCAATTCCGTTGTCTAGCGCACCGCCTCCGGTTCCGCCCAGTGTGCCGCCTCAGGTTCCGTCTAGCACGCCGCCATTGCCGGTATTTGCTCCTAAGCCTCAGCCTGCTACTACTGGCAATAACGAATTGGCAGATTTTGGCATTCGTGCAGCCGCTTGCTTTGTGAATTGGTTTATAATGACAACTGCATCAGGAATTATTTCTTTTGTTTTAATTACGTTGGCTTCCGCTATTTTGCCCACATCTGGAGTTCCTTTTGCTATTCAATTTTTAGTTCCGATAATTCTTTATATTTTTATGCCTTTTATTTCATTTGTTGGTGTATGTGCCGCTATGTCATATTACACTTACACAAATTATAGCGGGAATTTGGGGCATAAGATATTGGGTTTGAAGGTTATCCGCTCGGATGATGGCAGCGATTTCAATAATGGCATTAACGGCGTTCTTAGGGAGCTTGCCAAGAGCATCATGAATGTTTTTGTATTGCCTATGATTTGGCTGCTTTGGGACGAGAAACGTCAAAATTTGTATGACCGCATGTTCAGAACATTGGTTGTTAAACGGAGATAAGCCCTAAAAAAAATGACTATTGCTGCACCCCAGCAAAATATCTATCGGCAATTTTTTGAATTCGTATTCGTATGGCGGCGGCTTCCAAGCAAAGCTGTCCGGGTAACGGCTGCGCAGGTGTTTCAGAATTTGAATTGTTGTTTCAAATGGCAAAAACTCTTCTCTGTTTAAAACATGAATTTGCGCTCCGTGGCAAACTTGCCCTGCATATTTGTGGAACGTGGGCTGGAAATGGTTCTCTCTGAAATAAACTCCCGGCAATTTTAGATTATTGAGGTGGTCGCACATTTGAGCGGAATCAATCCACGGCGCGCCGAAGAATTCAAAAGGCTTTGTTGTGCCGCGGGCCTCGCTTACATTGGTGGCTTCCAGCAGGCATTGCCCCGGATACACTATCGCAGTGTCCAAGGTTGGCATGTTAGGGGAGGGCACTACCCAAGGCAGGCCGGTCTCGTCGAACCACATATTTTTTCTGTAACCTTGCATTTCCAAAACATAAACTTCAGCGTTTTCTTTGAACAGCAAAGCGAGTTCGCCTATTGTCATGCCATGCCGCACCTGTATGGGATAGAGACCCACAAAGCTTTTGTATTCCGGGTCAAGTACCGGCCCTTCGGTTATGTGGCATCCTATTGGGTTTGGGCGGTCTATTACAATAACGGGAATGCCACGTTTTTCCGCAGCTTTTATGCAAAGGTAAAGGGTCCAGATAAAGGTGTAATATCTTGCGCCAACATCTTGCAAATCGACCAAAAGCATATCGATGTCTTTTAGCATTTCCTGAGTTGGTTCTCTGTGCTCGCCGTACAGGCTGTAAACCGGAATGCCTAGGCGAGGGTCTGTGAAGCCTTCCCATTCTATCATGTTGTCTTGCGTGTGGCCAAAAATTCCATGCTGCGGTCCAAAGAGGGCGGCGAGCTTGAAGAGCGAGCCATTGTGTTTTTCCAAAGTCGCAATGGTGTGACGCAAGTCTTTTGTCACTGAGGCTGGGTGCAAAACGGCGCCAAGCCGCTTTCCTTTCAGCTTTTGAGGAAAGCATTTTTCCAAATTTTCAAGGGCAAGTGTTAGCATACGGCATAAGCAAATATAGTTTTTGTAAATTGTGGCATGCACCAAACGACACCCATTTTCAAAGCCCAAATTTCCCGCCAACAATTCGCCGATAATGGCTATTATGTTAACTAGACTTTTGACAATAGCGGGATTTGACCCTAGCGCAGGCGCTGGAGTGCTTGCTGACATAAAAGCTTTTGAACATTGCAAAGTCTATGGACAGGCCGTTTGCACTGCCCTTACTGTGCAAAATGAAGAACATTTTGAAAAAACAAACTGGCAAACTTGGCTGCAAATAAAATCACAACTCCAAATACTTGCAAAAGTTACAAATTTCAACTATGCAAAAATAGGACTTGTGGAAAAGCCCAAAACTTTAGAAAATATTTTCAAATGGCTGCGCGAAAAATATCCAAACATATTCTTAATATGGGATCCCATTTTAAAAGCAAGCGCCGGATTTGAATTTCACAAGCAAAACGCCGCAAGTTGGCAAAAATTAATGGCTTATGCAAATCTAGTAACGCCTAATTTGCACGAAGCCCAGTTTCTCGGCATTTCCAATGGCTCGCCAAAAACTGCCGTCTTGGTAAAAGGCGGGCATTCCTCTGATTCGCAAAAAAGCGAAGACTTGCTGTTTTTCCCCAACTCCCCTATCCCAATAAAATTTACCGCCAAACGCATAAAAGGCGCAGAAAAACATGGCAGCGGTTGCGCATTATCTTCGCTAATTCTCGCTAACTTCGCAAAATACAATGACTTAGAAAAAGCTATTCGCAAATCCAAAATGTCAATGCAATGCTTTTTTAAAAACGGAAAAGGCAAGCTAGGAGCTTTAAAATGCTACAATGCCTAACTTGGGACGGCTCACCGCTTGCGCACCTTGAACAGGTTAAGCAGCTCCTTGATGCCGGCGCAACATGGATTCAGCTTCGCCAAAAAAATGCGAAGGAACAGGAAAAATTGCGAACCGCAATCTCTGCGGCAAAGCTTTGCCAAGCATGCAAAGCAACTCTGATAATCAACGATTCTCCGCAAATTTGCCTGGAAAGCGGCGCAAATGGCGTTCATTTGGGGCTAAACGACTGCCCTGTTCCGGAGGCTCGCAAACTGCTTGGCAAAGAAGCCTTAATAGGCGGCACGGCAAACACGCCAGAGCAGGCAATGCAAAGAGAACGGGAAGGCTGCAATTATATAGGGCTTGGCCCTTGGCGCGCAACCCGGACAAAGGAGAATTTAAGCGAAATACTAGGAGAAAGCGGAATAAAAAAAGTAATGGATTTAAACCTGAAAATCCCGGTAATAGCAATTGGAGGAATTGCGCCGGGAGATGTAAAAAGAATTCTGTCGCTGGGAGTTCAGGGAATAGCGGTTAGTTCTGGCATCACAGGGGCAATGGATTTAAAGCAAGCCTTCCTTGGCTTTGCCAAAAACATCGCCTAGCAAATCGCCTACAGAGTCAGATATCAAATCGCCCACCGCCTTAACCGCTCCCAAAGGATCTGCCCTAAGCTTTGTCTCCTGCTTGCCTACCATCAAAAACAGGCCATCCAAAGCTTTGCCTGTTGCATATTCAGACAAAAGCGAGGAAATATCATCCGGCAAGGCGTTGTAAGGCAATTTTGGCAAAGATGAATTTCCTATAGCAAGCGCAGTATTGAGCGCAGTATTGGAACTTAGCTTTGAATACGCATTCACAAAAGAATTATAATTTGAGGCAAGGGGCTTCCAAAAATTATTTGGCTTAAGCAAGTCCAAAGGCTCCTTTATAATAGGCGCAAACGCAACTTGCAAATTGTCGTAAGTCTTTACATTTAAATAAGTTGTAGCCGCAACAGAATCACCCTGCAACAATCCTTTGGCATCGCTAAAAGACATTCCCGATATAGCATTTTTGAACACATCAACAGACTTGGGCGCAGCTTTCTCGGCTCCCCTGTTCAAGGCTACTTTTATGGAATCTCCATATTCGCCTAAATTGAAAATTGAGCTGTACTCCGGCATAGCATTAGCAATAATTGTTTTTGCGGGAGTGGGCAAGCTGTTTAGGGAACTTGTAAACGTACTTACTTTTTTCAGCACATTGCCAACCGTATCCGGCAGGGCTATCTCCACCAGCTTGTTTCCAAGATACCCGGTAACACATTCCTTGCTTGTGCAAGAGCCATCGCCCAAATTCAAGGCAGCCGTTCTGCTGCCCAAAACCAAGGCCTCCTTCAAGGCTCCCACCATTTTATCTTCCGTAATGCCGTTATCCAACGGGAATATATCCTGCATATCGTGCAAGCCGCATGAAAGCAGAACAAAAGAGCAAGCTAAAAGAATTTTTCTCATAAGGGTAATATAGAAAATCATTGTTTTCTATCTTCCCTCTGTGCCTCTCCTGCTTATTGTGCTTTTCATCTCGCTCGCTTTTGCCCAAATACAAGGCGAGACTCCTGCTCTGAGCACGCAGCACCAACTTGTTGCAATGCCAACTTATACCTACACCAGAGTGCCCGGCACGCTTGGGCTGGAAGCTGAGGAAGAAACTTGGACCCCGGACAAATGGAAAAACCGGCAGATTTTTGGCCGATTTGTTCCGATAATGGACTGGGAAATAGCCACGCCAAGCCTCTGGTTTTACACCGGAAACGAACTCGGAGACCAGCTTTGGCAGGAACTCTCAAGCGCAGACAGACAGCCAAACTCAACCCCCATGCTCTACGGAGGCTTCACTACCCCACCTTTCGGCGGTTTTTACGGGGTGGCAAAATTTAGCCAAATAGACCATTTTAGCGAGTCCACAATGAATGTTCGCAAAAAACGCATCGATAATTCACAAAAATTTTCGTGGTTTGGGGAAAATTTACCGGCATATTCAGGAGTTTTCGGCGGCTTGGGCTATAAAAACGCAAATATTTTAGCAGGTTCAGAGTATGTTTGGGCCTTTGACGAAAAAGATAGCGCATGGGTTCCCATTCGCATTAGCCCAAGAATTGAAGGAAACCTAGACTTTAATTTTATGGAAAAAAAAGTTGAACTGCACGCCGCAACG
The DNA here is from genome assembly GCA_009786285.1 of Candidatus Fibrimonadales bacterium. Lineage (GTDB taxonomy): Bacteria > Fibrobacterota > Fibrobacteria > Fibrobacterales > Fibrobacteraceae > Fibrimonas. Next base: position 5,291 of record WQTK01000269.1, read on the forward strand.
GAGAAATTCCAAATACAAGACAGCGCAGCCCAAACCCGAAATAACTTTGGCCTAAGACTCAGTGGAGAAAATACCGGCGGCGGTTTATATGTCAGCAGAGCAGAAGACAAAGAATACATAACTATGTGGGTTGACTTTAATCATAGCTTTTTTAAGTACTTTACAAACAAAGGATTCATAGGATTTTACGATAGCCTTTTAATTGCAGACAGTTTGGAATACAAGGTTGACATAAGCAAAAACACCGATTTAATCATAGGAACTTTGTTTAGAACAAATGGCATAAAGGTATATGGAGAAACGAGTTACAACTTTATACATCTTTTTATGAAAACAAGAGCTTACAAAAACTATGCCCCAAATTTTCAATCAACAGGCATCGACAGCGAGGTAGCTTACAGGTCGCGAATTACGGAAGCCGGAGCTGCGTATTCAAAAGAATTCTTTGATGATTACTCGGAAAATTCGGCTAAGTTGTTTTTAAAATACCGTTTTTTGCAGAATTTGATTTTTGCCCATGAATGGATTTATCGAACTGACACGTGGTTTTGGAATGCCCAAATTGAGCAAAAAATACCCAAATTAAATGCTTCGCTTTATGCTGTGTGGCTGAATGCCCTCTCAAACAATGCTAAAGATTTTGACTTTGGCGGCGTGAACAGGGCAAGGTTTTATTGCGGCGCTAACCTCTCATTCTGAGAATTTCGTTATAAGCTTCCATTGTTTTGTTGCGAATTTCGAGCATAAGGTTAAAAGCAACCTTGGCTTCGCCAACTGCAAGCATAACCTGGTGAACATCCTTTACCTCGTCGGCAACCATCTTTTGAATGGACTGGTCAGCGTAGTTTTGCATATGGTTTACATCGGTTAAAAAGCCGGAAAGCATTTCGCCAAAGCTGGGAGCGTCCGCTTTTTGCGGCCCCATGCGCTTGGGATCCAAGCCGGGCGCAAGCGGCTGGACTGTGTCGCTCAGCGGCTTTGAATTTGAAACAGGACTGCTAATATCACTATACATAGTCACCTCTAAACTAGAAAAATCATGCCCTTACATCTATGAAGTTGCCAAGTTCGCGAACGGGTAAGCCCTCTGCACTCCTTTCACGCAGAGCGCCTACCCGTTCTTCTATTGATCCATCAAAATCCGCTGCAACGGCCTTAATCTTGTTTTCGGCTTTTGCGGCAGAAACTTTAGCCGCAGCGGGTGCTGCGCTCTCAAGCCCGATTTCCTTTCTTTTAGATTCCAATAGCGCGCGCCAGTCGGCTTTCCCGGTGGTCTTAGCCGTCGTAGCCTGTCTGGTTTTGGCGCTTTCGCGTATTTCCATAAATTTTTGAACATCAATTTTCATCTTCTTTTCCTCGGTTTGTTAACCTTTAGGGGCAATCACTGGGGATTGCCCCTACGGTTAATTCGCTAAATCTAACGCTTTCATCAACATTGCTTTTGTGCTGTTGAATGCGGTTGTATTCGCCTCATATGCTCTTGTTGCCGTTATCATATCCACCATTTCTTCCACAATATTCACATTTGGCATGTGGACATAGCCGTTTTCGTCTGAATCCGGGTGTCCTGGGTTGTAAACCAGTTTGTCCGGGCCTTCGTCATTTTTTATTTCCTGAACTTTTACTCCGCTACCTATGTTTTCTTTGGCCAATGGCCATTGGGGTTGCGGTATGCGAATGTGCCCCGGCTCGGTTTTTGCGCCACGGATTTTATTTTGCTCTTTTACCAGAAACTGGTCAAATTCATATGGGTCTGCCTGCAGAACAACGTGCTGCCTTTTGTAAGGCCCGCCATCCGGAGTGCGGGTGGTTTCCACGTTTGCGATGTTTGAGGCAATTACGTTTTGCCTCACGCGCTGCGCTCTTAAGCCTGTAGCGCTTATGTTAAGCCCGGAAAATAGTCCTGTCATTGCCATAAATTACGCTCCTGCTCCTTTGTCGCCTTTGATTGCTTCGCTTATTGTGCTGCTTCTATCTTTTATGAATGTAGCGGCAAAATTGAAGGCAATTTCGTTTTCGGCCATTTTGGCCATTTCAATATCTATATCCACATTGTTTATTTCGCCGGGATTGGTAAAGTCGTTTACCCTGTACCCTTCGCTTTTTACATGTTCAAGTTCCGGCCTGCCTAAAAACAGGTGGTTGCCATGTGTGCGGCTGCCGGCCATGTTAAGTTCTTTGTCCAGTGCTTTGCGAAGCTGGTCTTCAAATGAAACCTCTATGCGGCGGTAGCCTGGAGTGCTGACATTGGCGATGTTATTAGCTATTGCCCTTCCTCTATGGGTATAGGCATCCAGTCCCTTGCTCGCCACAGGGATGCTCGTTTTGTCCAGAATTGCCAATTTTGTGAGCATAGTAACCTCAAAATGTTATATGCAAAATTCGTGCCAGATAGATTGTACCCCCAAAAAATGTAAACTTATTTAAGCCACAGGTATGAGTTTTCGTAATTTTCTATATTTAATCTAATGGCTAAAAAAAGAGGTGCAAATGGCAACGGCTATGGCAACAATACCAAATTCTGCTGAGATAAAGGAAGCTATGGAAGGCTTGGGGCTTGACAGATGGACTGATGACCTGCTGGACGAAATAGAATTGAACAGACGGCTTAAAATTAGCTTGGAACAAGACGACAGAGGCGAAACAATGTCAGCGGAAGAAGCAGAAAGACAAATTAAAGAAAGGTTTGCTAATGGTTATTATACAAGAAAATGATGATTTAGAAAAAAAACCTGCTCGTTTAACTTTGGAATGTTTTGAAATGTTAGCAGAAGCTATGGAATACATAGCTGAAAATTCATTGGAACAAGCGGAAATATTAAGAAAACGTTTTTTTTCAATCCTGAAAATCTTAGAAGTAATGCCAGAAATAGGTACAATCTATCAAAATGGATTAAGAAAAATGAAATTAGGTAAATTTCGTTATTTCATTTATTATAGAGAAAAAATAGATTACATAAGCATAGTAGGGATATGGCATACCAGCAGAGGCACTGAATTTATAGAGTCGGGTGTATAAGGATTTATGGACCTTCTATTTTCTCTTGATTTGCTTGGGACTTTTGCTTTTGCCATAACGGGCGCGGTTAAGGCTTCGCACAAGGGATTGGACTGGTTTGGAGCTATTGCGCTTGCCTGCTGCACCGGGGTTTGCGGCGGCATAATGAGAGATACTTTGCTAGGCAACACTCCCCCACTAGCTCTGAAAGAACCTGTTTATATTATTGTTTGCGTTTTTGCGGCTTTTTTGGTAATAATCGCTAAGCAAAACATTGTTCTGCGCTGGAAGTTTGTTTTAATCGCAGACGCAATCGGCTTGGGAGCTTTTACGGCAATAGGCGCAATGCATGCAGCTAACGCAGGCGCTGGCGGGCTGGCCATTGTTTGCCTTGCGGTACTTACGGCTGTGGGAGGCGGCATGCTCAGAGACATTTTGGCCGGCGAAGTTCCTCTGGTGCTGAAAAGCGAAATTTACGCAACTGCCGCTTTGATAGGCGGATTGTTCTTTTGGATTTTCGGGTTGTGCGCAAGCGGATACCACGATGCGCAAATGGCCGGCACAATAGCCATAACCATAATTCTGCGCCTGTATGCGATGTATGCAAAGCTGAGATTACCGAGGATATAGCGGCAGCCAGTGCCATTAGTCCAAATAATTCTCTCTATTGATTTCCCTGAAATTTCCTTGCCCATAGGCATTTGCGAATGCCACAGGCACTTTTGAATTTTTGGGTTTCCATTTTATTTCAAAAGCATAAAGCTCTCCGCCGTCTCCGGATTCTTCAATCAAATCTATTTCCTGGCCGTCATAAGTGCGCCAAAAATAAAAATTCTTTGCAAAACAGGAATTCCAGTTATCTTTAAGCCGTTCGCAGATAATATAATTCTCCCACAATGCGCCAATATCGTCTCTTAGAGCAATTGGTTTAAAATTTTCTGCAATCGCATTTCTAATGCCAACATCGTAGAAACACCATTTGCCAGCTTTGCTTATCTCTTTTCTCAGATTTTTAGAATATGCGCCCAAGCGGAACAGCACGAAAGATTTAGACAGCAAATCGAGATATTTCTCAACGGTATTCTTGCTCATGGCAAGCTGCCTGCCAAGCTCGTCAAGAGAAACTTCCCGGCCTACCTGAAAGGCTATTAAGCGCAGCAAGTCCCGTATTTTAGATGTGTTTTTTAAACCGTCAATTGCAAGAATATCTTTTAGCAGATACGATTGTACAATTTCTTTCAAATAATCGGCTTTGTCATGCAAGTTTTCCATTGTTACAACTTCCGGATAGGAGCCGTATATTAATCTTTCTTCCAAATTTTGCTTGGTTTCAAGGAGTGTTTCCGTTGTAGCTATTTCTTTTTGCGAAAAAGGCGCAAGCCTGAAAGTTTTGCTTCTGCCTACAAGGGGTTCTCCTGTTTGGTTTTGCAAGTCAAAGGAAGAAGAGCCGGTGGCAAGTACGCAAACGGATGGAATTTCATCCAATATGAATTTTATTTTTGAGCCTATGCCGGGGATGTTTTGGGCTTCGTCTATGGCAAAAAGGCTGATTCCGTTTAGCAGTCGTTTATAGTTTGCGATGGAGCGATTTTCAAGCAGGCTTTGGGCGTCGTAATCTTCGCCGTTTAAAGACAGCACTTTGCCCTTCCATTGTTTTATTATATGTTTCATCATTACAGTTTTGCCTGTGCGTCTGGCTCCAAAGATCAAGGCGGCTTTTTGAGGTTTTAAGCTCTTTATTATTTTGTGCTCCAATAAGCGGGTAATATTCTTCATAAGAGGAAATATAGTAAAAATCGTCAGTGAAGTGACGATTTTTACATTAAAATCGTCAGTTGAGTGACTTTTTTATTATATTTCTTTCCATATTGATATTGGCTTGAGAGTGGAAGAGTAATTCCGCATTTACTATATTACTATGCCTATGAGCATACTCGACAAATTGCTTTACAAAATGTTTGGCACTCCGCATGCGCGAAAAGTGAAGCGCTTGCAGCCGGCACTTGGAGCTATTACCGCAAAACTGGCAGAATATCAAAAACTCAGCGATTCCGAGCTTTCTGCCAAAACAGCGGATTTCAAAGAACGCCTGAAAAATGGCGAAACACTGGAAGACATTAAGGTTGAAGCCTTTGCCGTTAGCCAGGAAGCCTGCGACAGGCGGCTCGGCATTTTTAACGTTTTTGACGCACAAAACGAATTTGATTTCTCAAAACTCTCGGAAGAAGGGCAAAGAGAGGCAGAAGCGGCAAAAGAACTTCTCTCAAACGGAACCTTCGAGTGGGAGGTCCACCTTTCAGCGAATTTTTACGCAGAAGTCCGGGCTCTCTACCCCGAATCCGTTAAACCGTTTAGAATGATGCCGTTCCCCGTGCAAATAATAGGCGGGCTGATTCTGCACGAAGGCGCTATAGCTGAAATGGCAACAGGCGAAGGAAAAACGCTTGCGGCGGCTTGCCCTGTTTACTTGAATGCGCTCACCGGAGACGGGGTACATATAGTAACCGTGAACGATTATTTGGCCGGGCGCGATGCCAAAAACATGGGCAGAGTATATAAGTTCCTAGGGCTGCAGGTTGGGTTGATTATTCACGGACTAAACAACGAGCAGCGCAGAGAGAGCTACAACTCCGATGTTGTCTATGGAACAAACAACGAATTTGGCTTTGACTACCTTCGCGACAACATGGCAATTCGCCAGGAAGACCTTGTACAAAGAATCCTCAATTTTTGCATAGTTGATGAAGTTGATTCAATTTTGATAGATGAAGCTCGCACTCCCCTGATTATTTCAGGAGCAGCAGAAGACGCAACCGATAAATATCGCAAGGCAAACGACCTGGTCAAGCGCCTTGCAAGAGACGAAGACTACACCATAGACGAAAAGAACAAAAATGTGCAAATTACCGAAAAAGGCGTGAACAAAATTGAGTCCATAATGGATATAAAAGGGCTTTACGGCGAGCATGCGGACTGGGTGCATTATATTTTGCAGGCAATAAAAGCCCACAATGTTTTTGCAAAAGATGTTGACTACATTGTCCGAGAAGGCGAAATTGTGATAGTTGACGAAAACACCGGCCGCTTAATGGAAGGCCGCCGCTATTCCGAAGGCATTCACCAGTCCATTGAAGCAAAGGAAAACGTGCAAATTCGCAGGGAAAACCAAACCCTTGCGACAATCACCTTCCAAAACCTGTTCCGCATGTACAAAAAGCTCTCCGGCATGACCGGCACCGCAGAGACCGAGGCTACGGAATTCCTCAAAATCTACAATATGCCAACCTGGGTAATACCCACGCACAAACCTTGCATTCGAAACGATATGCAAGACCAGATTTACAAAACAGCAGACGCAAAATGGAAATCCATAATCTCAGACATAAAGGAGAGGCATGGAAAAGGGCAGCCAATTTTGGTGGGAACAATATCGGTGGAAAAATCGGAAAAACTTTCCAAAATGCTCAGAATTGAGGGCATTCCCCACGATGTTTTAAATGCGAAAAACCACGGAAGAGAAGCTGAAATAATCCAGTTTGCAGGGCATAAGGGAAAGGTAACCGTTGCCACAAACATGGCTGGCCGCGGAACAGACATTGCTCTTGGGCCCGGAGTTGTTGAGCTTGGAGGCTTGCACGTTCTAGGCACCGAAAGGCACGAGAGCCGCCGCATAGACAACCAGCTCAGAGGCCGTTCCGGCAGGCAAGGAGACCCGGGTTCTTCGCAATATTATTTATCGCTGGACGATGATTTAATGCGTATTTTCGGCGGAGACAATATCAGAAAAGTAATGGACAGATTTGGGTTCAAAGAGAACGATGTAATTGAGCATCCTTGGGTTACAAAGAGCGTTCGCAATGCGCAACGCCGTATTGAGGGGCAAAATTTTGAAGCTCGCAAGCACTTGCTCGACTATGATAACGTTATGAACGACCAAAGAAGAGTGATCTATTCTTTGCGCCGCAGCATTTTGATGGGTGAAGATATTAAATCCGAGATTTCAAACCGCTTGGAAGATGCCTCTGACATCAAGGTGAGCAAATACATTACGCCGAATTCCTACCCGGAAACCTGGGACATGGAAGGGCTTAGAACCGATTTGCAGCGCACTATGGGCTTTGAATACAACCCAGAATCTGAAAAGTTGGCAGGCATGACAGCAGATCAGGTTTTAGACGATATTATCAAGTTGTACCAGGGGCGTTATGCAAAGCTTGGAACGATGGTTCCCCCGGAAAATTTCTCCCATTTTGAGAGGTATGTTCTGTTGCAGGCCATAGACACGCAGTGGAAGGAGCATCTTTACGGAATGGATCATTTGCGAGAGGCAACTCGTTTCCATGGTTATGCGCAGAGAGACCCTCTTATTGTGTATAAGAACGAGGGGTTCAAAATGTTTCAGGAGTGTTTGGAAACAATAGCGACCAACACAACGATGGGTATTTTGAACGTGCGTGTTGAGGTGAACGGACAATCGGTTCCGCTTGCGGCGATTCCCACTCCTCAGAAGCCAACCATGACTTTTGAGAATCGCAATGCCGCAGGAGAAACAGTGCCGGCATCTGGCAATAGGCAGCAGCAACGTCCGCAAACAAAAGCAAAACCGGCTCAGGTGGTAAATCAAATGCCAAAAGTTGGCAGGAATGATCCTTGTCCTTGCGGAAGCGGGAAAAAGCATAAGCAATGTTGCGGTGGGTAGGCGTTAATTTACGTTTACCTCACCATTATTTTCCTCGCTTTTACGCCCGTTGCCTCTATGTAAACTCCGGGTGCGGTGGGTTTTGCCGTTCCGAGGAATGTGCCTTTGAGGCTATAGTAATGCGGAGCTGTTGGGGTATAGGGTATGGGGTATGGGCAATTGGCGTTTTCGCAGAATGGACGAAGCCCTTGAGGCCAGGGGCAAAGC
>WQTK01000270.1 GCA_009786285.1 Candidatus Fibrimonadales bacterium
TTTTAGGTCAGGTTTGGGGCGGCGGCTTAGGAGCTACCCAAACGCAAGGAGCAGATTTTGGTGCTGGCGGGCGAGGCGGATATCCGGGGAGTAGTGGAGTTACGGTTGGTTTAGGCACTAACGGTGGTGCTGGGTTGGCAAAAGTTGAAGTTATATATTATCGCACGGTTACATTTAACTCCAATGGCGGCACTGCTGTAAGCCCGAAAGAAATTTTAAATGGCACAAGAGCTGCGCAACCGGCAAATCCCACTAGAGCTGGCTATAGGTTTGATGGCTGGTTCTCTAATCCGGAGCTTACAACTGCGTATAATTTCAATAATAACGTTACAGGAAACATCACCATTTACGCAAAATGGACGCCCATAACTAACCCCACTTTGCCAATAGTTACATTTGATCCATTGCTGGCAAGTGACCAAATAACAGTTAGATGGAACTACCAGAATCCGGATAATGTTACAGGAAAATATCACGTTTACTATCGCAAGGATATATCAGGCGCATGGACATTTCTGCAAACAAAAAATGCAATTGAAACAAGCGGATTTACCGAAAGCATAAACTACACTGTTGCCCCTGCTGATTTTGGAAAAACATTCCAATATATGGTTGCTTTTACGGCAAGCACAGGCAGCGCTCCTGCCGATCCGGAAGCAGTAATCGCTGCTGATATGCGTGTCATTCTTACGCAAAGCACTAAGGTTTTGCTAAGCGACTTGAATATTGTTTCAACCATAATAGGGCATGACGACTATATACAAGTCTCTTTTTCCGGGCCCATAAGCCTGAAAAATCACGATACTTATGCTATGCTGCGCAGTGTAAATAATGGCCCGTTCCAAGAACTTCCGGCAATAACTTTAAATAGCGGCAGCGTTAACGGAGAAAGAGTCACTTATGTTTATAACGACAATTCTTCAACAAATACATGCGACGGATATAGGTATCAAATAAAAATCAACGCTTTTAATGAAGTATATACTATAGAAGCCGGCTCAGGAAGCATTACCGGTAACTCAAAATTTACAGGATTAAAGGCAAGCAAAGGCGAGCACGCCAATCAAATACGCTTGCAATGGGATGTTGAAAAACAAGGCGAAGAAATGGAAATTTATCGAGTGTTTCGCCGTGTTGTCGATGAAAACAACGTGGGTACTTCTTGGCCGGAAATATTGCCGCAACCACAGGAAGTAATTACCAACAACGCGCAAACCGTATATTGGAGTGATAACAACGTTCTTCCCGGCGTGTTTTATGAATACAGAGTGGGGCTTTACCACAAAGGATGCGTAGTTGGGCAGCAACCCAATGAAGTTGACAGCAAAGCAGACATTGGCTTCACACAAGCATTCGGCGCAGTATCCGGGCGAGTCACTTACGGCAGCGGCAATTCCGTGCAAGGCGTGAATATGCTGGTTAAACGCAATGATCTAAACGATGGAGAAAGCCAGTACCGCTCGCTACGGTCATCAGGCGATATTAACAACGCATTTGGCTTCTCATCCGGCGATGTTGGCGGCAGCAACAAGTGGACTCTCCAGTTTTGGGTGTACCCGGATGCCATCAATTCAGGAGAGGATATTCGCATTGGCTCACTGGGTTCGGTTGATTTGCTTATGAGCGCAGAAGCCGGAGAATATAGAATACACACAAGCGCAAATACCGCTATAACGGCAAGCTCCGCGCTTATTCCGGCCAACCATTGGTCGCACATATCTATTGTACGCAACGGCAACAACTGGACTATCCACACAGTTCTCGACCAAAACAGAACTCCGGATGAATACCAGTTTAAAGCGAGTTCCTTTGCAGGTTCTGCTGTAACATCAGGGACATTCGATTTTGGAAAAGCTTTGCGTGGCAACATAGACGATGTTCGTTTTTGGAGCATAGTTCTTGATTCCGCCGCAATTGCCAATAATTATAGCCGCCGCTTGGTTGGCAATGAAAGCGGTTTGCGTGGTTACTGGACATTTGACGATGCACTGCCAAGCTATGCGTTTGATATGTCTCGCATAGGAACAGTGTATAATGGCAACCATGCCGTAGTGAACACACTTAGCTTTGACAAGAATGTTCCGAATGAAACCTATCAGTTAGCGCTTAAAGCAATTACCGATGCCAATGGCAACTATCAGATTGCCGGCATTCCTTACCATGGCGAAGGCACAAGCTATTCTATTGTTCCGTCACTTGGAGTTCATCAATTTAATCCCACGGAACAACTGCGTTACATAAGCCAAACATCAATGGTGCATAACGGAACGGATTTCACGGATATTTCTGCGTTTATTGTCTCCGGCAAAGTAGTTTACGATGGCGGCAATTATCCCGTGGAAGGTTGTACCTTTGAAGTTGACGGCATTCAAGTAGCTACCAACGGCCAGCCTGTTATCAGCGGTTATGATGGCCGCTTTGAAATAAGCGTACCAATTGGAGTGCATAAGGTGCAAGTTAAAAAACCGGGTCATACATTTGTGGGTAACGGATATATAACCGATGAAAACGGCAAGGACATCAACTACAACAAAAATTACAACTCCTTTGTGCTTGAAAATACCACACGTGTTAAGCTGATAGGCCACATAGTCGGAAGCAAGCTTGAACATGAAAAAGCCTCAGGCTTTGGACTACGCAAAAACAATATCGGTTCTAAAGAATTGAAATTGACGGCAAGCAAACAGGGCTACGATTTGGCAACTGTGCAAAAAGCCACAGAATTTATGCACAACACCGGCGATAAGTGGGCAAATTGGAAGCTTCCCAGAAACATTGGGCAAGATACAACGCGTATGAAAGTTATTGAAAATACAGTAACCATTAATGTTAGCCATAAAACAGGGGAATATGTGGCATGGGTATATCCGGAACTTTACGTAATTCAAAATATTTCTGCCGGAAATTACGGCATAATTTATGACCGCCTTGAAGAGCTAGACCTTCGCAATGCGCCGGTTATCGATGAGCAACTGCTGCAAAGCAGCGTTTATTCATGGCCAGACTCGATTTTTATGCCAAAGCAAGGAAACAGAGCGGAATATTGGGAATATGCTACGTATGAAGATACAGTTCGCTATCATAAAGAGTGGAATTTTTACCATCAGGAACAACCGAGTTTTACCATACAACAACTTGTTAATGGCAAAGTGGTTAATTATTTCGGTGATAAAGAATTTGAAATCGGCGAAAATGCTGCTGTCGATTTGGTAACACTTGTCGATGGACAGGTACCGGCTTACCTTTTTGACAATAAACCCGTTTTCCGCCAGGGTGAACGATATTCTTTTGCGCTATCGGCTTTTGAAGAATATTACAATTCGGATACTGATGTGAATGATACCGTTCCTGTTGCAGGCGGCGAGGTTTCATTTGCCGGAGAAATGTTAATGGAAACATATCCTGCGGCTATAGAACTTGATTCGCTTGGAAAGGGTATTTTCAATTTCATTGGCGGCATTGCAGATCTCACTTCCGGCATTAGAAATTTAAGCGCGATGATTCGCATAGACGACTTTTCTTATTACTCTGAAACTTTTGGCCTTGCAGGGCTAAGCGCATACGTTCTTGGCGGCAAAAGCACCGGCACGGACTTTATTACGGCAGCCGGCGATAAAATAGACTTTATTTTGCATGACCCGCCGGGAACAAACAGCTATGCTTACATAGAAAAGGGAACTGCCTTCACTACGACCATTGAGAAAAAGTGGGTTCTTGGTGTAAAAGAGCAAACAGAAACTGCTGCTAAAATCGGAGTTAAAACAATTAATTTAGCAGGAGCGTGCGCATTGGCATGCGCGCTCGTCGGGGGCGAAGCCGGATCTGAGAACAAAGTAGGCCTTAAGCAAGAATTTGAATCCAAACATGTTGACAACAAAACATTTGTGGAAACCACTACTTTCTCAGCTCGCATTGAAACTTCATCCGAACCGGAATTTGTGGGGCATAATGCAGATATATATGTGGGCAGAGGCACAAACACGCTCTATGGCTTGACCAATAATATTACAATAGACAAAGCGGCAGAATTCGGGGATCCTGCCGATGTATTGCTAAAGGTTGGAGATTATGCCATAGGCAAGCAAACATCCCTTGCGCTGGATATGAATTTTGGGACGGAATTTTACTATACCGGTCACGAAATAGAAAATATCATGATTCCCAAATGGAAGGATGTTTTGAAAAACCTATTTGTCTTTAGCGAAAATGGCATTAACACTGCTACCATTAAAAATCCGGTATATGTATCCAAATTGCAAGCAGACCATCCGAATTTCGGAACGCGAAACGATGATAGTACTGTTTGGGGCAGTGCCGCAAGCAGCAGTTTGGAAAATGGACCGAGTTATAAGATGATATTGCCGGACACATTGAAGAAAAAAATGCAGACTGGATGGAAAATTGTTGCGAGTCCAACAAAAGAGACTTTAGAGATTACCGATTCCGTTATGCATTTAAACCAGAAAATCAACCAATGGGAAAAAATTTTAGCAGACAATGAAAAACGAAAAGCCAATGCTATAAGCAAAAACTTATACAAGCCAGGCGATAACATCAGTTTTGGTTCCGGAGTTGTTATTGAAAAGGGCCAGTCGTTGGAAACATCAGTTGGCAAGCAAACCGGTTGGGAGCAAGAGTGGAATGTATTAATTTTTACAGAGGTTGAGTTTAGTATTTTTGGAGCTGGCATGGAGTTTAAAGGCGAAGCTGGGCACGCAGGCGAGCATAGCAACTTAACAACGACAGATTCTTTAAAGTCTAACGCTGTGGGTTTTGTTCTATCCACAAATGGAGATGCGGATCAAATAACAGTTGACTACACTCTAGACACTGCCAGCTCGCCTTCAACTTATATGTTCCGCACTCGTGGAGGCCGCACAAGCTGCCCTTACGAAACAGAAGTAAAAACCAAATACTTTGAGCCGGGCAACCATATACTTAACGAAGGCACAATGCAAATTGAAGTTCCCAAAATTGCCGTTTCCGGCGGAACTTACCGCTTGCAGGTGCCGGCAACACGTGCCGCCTCATTCACGCTGGACATCACCAACGAATCCGAAACCAATGGCACAGGCTGGTTCAAGCTCACAGTTGACGAATCCACAAACCCGCACGGCGCAGTGCTGAAAATAGACGGAATGCCAATCGCCAACGGACGTTATTTTTCGGTTCCATCCGGACAAGTGCTGAAAAAAACGCTCACGGTTGAAAAAGGTCCAAGCGAAGACATCTATGAGAACATACGCCTAATTCTCGCATCTGACTGCGACCCGGATTTAGCAGACGAAATCAGAATATCAGCGGAGTTCATGCCCTCTTGCACAGATATAGCGATAAAATCGCCCTCTGACAACTGGATTATGAACACCTCCACAGGCGACAGCGTTATTGTGGAATTGGAAAACTATGACATCAACTTTGCCAACTTTGGTTATGCGGAATTACTGTACCGCTCAAAGTCATCTTCGCAATGGTCAAGCGAAATGAAGTTCTATTCCGATGTCACTCGCTACAATGCGGCACAAGGGGCAAAAACACTTCTGGGAAGCGAACCGACTATTAAATACTGGTGGCACAAAGACCAAAAAAGCGATGGCGAGTACGAATTCGCCGCTCGCACGGTTTGCGAAACTTCTGGCAATACTTTCATAGCAGACTACACAACGCCGGCTGTTAACGGCGCAATGGACATGAGCATGCCACGCTCGCTCGGCCTTGCCTCGCCTGCCAGCGGCATCTTTGGCATAGGCGACGAACTCTCAATCACCTTCAACGAAGACATTCAGACAGGCATGCTCACGGAGAACAATTTCAGCATAACCGGCGTATTAAATGCGCAGGAAATGGCTGAGCCAAGCGCAGGCATTGCATTCACCGGAACGCAATCTGCCAAAACCGAGCTTCCCATTTACACAGGCGGCTCATTCTCCATAGAAACGTGGTTCAAGCACAACGTGGGCAACGCAGGCACCCTGTTCTCTTATGGCAGCGCCAGCGGCAACAGCATATCGCTTGGCTTTGACGCCTCAGGCAAAGCCGTGCTAAAAATAGGCGAAGAAGCCTTCACCTCCACCGCTTCCATCGCAAACGACGAGACATGGAAATACATTGCTATGGCATACAACGGCGAAAGCAACAGCGTCTCTGTCTATGAATTTGAAGGCGCAACCGACAAAGTGCTGTTTGCCGACAAGGCATTGAACTTCGCTCCTCCAACACAAGGACTGCTCACTGCGGGCAACAACTTGGCAGCCAATAGCGGTTTCACCGGCGCAATCTCGCAATTGCATTTCTACAGCACGAAACGCACACAGGCAGATGTATCTGCTAGCAAAAGCCTCAGCAAATCCGGCAGAGAGCTTGGGCTTGTGGGCTACTGGGCTTTGGACGAAGCCGAAGGAACGATTGCTGTGGATAAAGCCCGTGCCAGAAACCTAATGTTGAACAACGCAGACTGGTATGTTTATCCGTCGGGATACGCAAAGCAAACCGGCAGCAATTACTTCTCCGTTTACACGGCAACTTATCCCTTGCACGCATTCAGCGACTTCACGCTTGAATTCTGGTTCCGCAGCGAAAACGCAAGCCAGCGCAACCAAACGCTGTTCAGCAGCGACAACGGCTACATCGCTATCAATGCGAACGGCGGATTAACGCTTTACAAAAACGACGGAACTGAAATCCGCACGCTTGCTTCCGCAAATATCATTGACACCAAATGGCACCACATAGCCATGTCTGTTCGCAGAGGCGGCAACGTAAATGTTTATGTCAACGGCATAGCCACGGCTTCATTCTCCGAAACCTTGCTTGGCACATTTGCGAGCGGCTACTATTACTTTGGCGCAAAGCGCACTCCGCCAAACACATTCAGCGATTATTTCGCAGGCAGCTTCGATGAAATCAGAATTTGGAACAGCGCGCTTGCAAAAGAAAGCATTGTTTTGAACAAGAATAGCAAATTGCGTGGCAACGAAGCCGGGTTGCTAGCATACTATCCGTTTGAAACATATACGAAGCAGTCAAACGGTCTGATTACGGTAACGCAAACAACCAACAACATTGTTGATAATGGCTCCACAAAAGCGGAAGGCGCGACCGTCTCTGCCGTTGCTGCGTCAATGAAGGATGCCCGCCCGGTTGAGAACGTGCCGTTTGGCTACGTGGCCTCGAACAATAAAATCGTTTTCACTATCGATCCCTTGTATTTCTCCCGTGTTGAAGGCTCAATACTTACAATTGCGGTCAAAGACGTGCGCGATATGCGAGACAACAAGAGCAATACTGAGCAATGGACTGCCTTTGTCCGCAGAAACGCATTGCTGTGGGATAGCGACCCTGTAAGCATAGTCATGGAAGAAGGCGAAAGCCGCTCTTTCACGGCTAGAATCACCAACACAGGCGGCGCGACCGTGAGCTACAGCATTGAGAACCTGCCCTCGTGGCTGAATGTTGTTAGCGGCGTTGGCAACCTAGCTCCGATGGCGAGCAGGGACTTGACATTCACTGTGGCACCGGGAGTAAACATAGGCAATTACGAAGCGTCTGTTGGCCTTGCGAGCGGCAACGGCATTTCCGAGGCATTGGGAGTCCAGCTCAAAATATCCGGCAAGCGCCCCGGCTGGGTTGTGAACCCGAACGAGTTTGACGGCTCCATGAGCATAACAGGGCAAATCAAAATCAACGGCGTGTTCAGCGAGAACACAGAAGACGTGCTGGCAGCATTCATAGGCGACAAGTGCGTAGGCACGGCTTCGCTAACTTATATCAGCCCAAGCAACGCATACTTTGTGTTCTCCAACATTCACGGCAACGAGGAATACAACAACCAGCCTGTGACATTCAAGCTCTGGGAAGCCTCCACCGGGCGCATTTACCCGAAAGTCGAGACTTCCGTAAGCGATATTCGCTTTGCCTCGTCCAGCGTTTTGGGCACTCCGCTGAACCCGGTCGTGTTCAATGCATTGGATGCGTATGAGCAAGTCATTGCGCTTCGCAAAGGTTGGAACTGGATTTCCTCAAGCGTGCTTAGCGACAACCCCTCCATTCTGGAGCAGGCAAAATCCTCTCTTGGCAGCGCAGGCGTTATGATCAAAGGGCAGGAGAGCTACATTCAGCGGAAAACAGGCTGGATTGGAACGCTTGAAGGCATTTCCGAGAAGAGCATGTATCTTGTGAACGTGAGCAGCGATGTTTCGCTATCGCTTCAGGGGAGCAATGCCAACCCTGCCACGCAAATTGGAATTAACAAAGGCTGGAACTGGATAGGCTACATTCCGCAGTTCTCGCTTCCTGTGAAAAACGCCCTTGCCGGAATCAACGCGCAGCCGGGTGATATAATAAAAGGGCAGAGCAGCTACGCCGTTTATCTTGGCGCAGGCGGCTGGGCCGGAACGCTTGACTATATGCAGGCAGGCAAAGGCTATATGTACCATTCCGTCAGCGAGCAGGCGCAGTCTTTGGTTTATCCTTCGCAGGCTTCCCAGGCAAATGTTCAGCAATTCGCCATGTCTGCTCCTCCTGTCCAGTCTCACTGGACGGCAGACCCAAGCGCTTTCTCAAGCTCCATGACTGTTACATCCGTTGTAGTGCTGGATGGCGAGGAGGTTCGCAGTTCGCAGATTGAGATAGGAGCGTTCAGTGGCGAAGAATGCCGAGGCTCAACTTTCCTGCAATATGTGCCGGGCGAGGACAAGTACATTGGCTTCCTTGTGGTTTACGGGGAAGGCAGCGAGAAAATAACGCTAAAGGCCTATGATCATGAGGAAGGAAAGGAATACGCCGCAAGCAACGCCGCTATAAGTTTCAGCGCGAACGCCATTCATGGAACGCCTGATTTCTACATAGTTGAGATTGGCGATCCTGATAATTCGCCTATAAATAATGTGCCGCAAATTGCGCAGCTTAACATCCGTGCTTACACAATAGGCAACACAATAGTGCTGCAAAACGTGCCAAAAGACGCAAAAATAGAGGTGTACAATTTGCAAGGAAAACGTGTGCACAGTAGAGACGCGATGCATCGCGTCTCTACAATAGGCGAATTGCAAATCCCAGTTCCGGCAAAAGGAATGTATATTGTGAAAGCAGGCAAACAAATTTTGCGAATAACAGTGAGGTGATTGCATAAGTTTTTCTATATTTACGTTGTTAAAATAAGGAGATTCCTATGAACAAAACCATTCTAATGGCCGGGCTTGCGCTCGCCATGGCATTTATCCTTTCCTGCTCTTCGGATGATTCCGAGGGGGGAGGCAGCGGTTCGGGCGGTATAGGAGACGTTTCAGGGGGCTTCCAAATATGGACATACGATGGCAATGATAATTTGGTCAAATATAAAGGGGGTGGAGTTATTAGGCTTGAACTTTATAATGATAATGGTGAAAAATATAATAACGTTGGAGAAGTGAAAGGCGGTACAGGGAAAATTAATCTTCCTGCCAGCATTCCCGATGAATATCTTCATGATATCTGGAAAGTGCTTTCAACTAATATATCCGCTTCTCAGCCAGATGTGAAAATAGCAGATGCGCAGTTTTATGTGATAAGCGGCTCCAGAGCTTATTGTTTGTCGGCTGAAAACGAAAATGGCGATGAAATGGGTTATGAATATTTTTCCAAGGCGGCTCATGTTGGCGGCAATTCCAGTGAATTAGGTTTTTCCATGAATTTTGACATAAATGCAAGCAAAGGATGGAACGCCATATATATAAGTTACAGCATTCAAACCGGATCTTTCAACTTTAGCACATCATCAAAATCAGTCAATAAAAGCGGAATGAAATGGGTTATAGATGATTGCGGCCCCGCAACCTATTATGGCGGCAACGAAACCAGCGGAACCCCAAGCTCCAGCAGCGGCGGCAACACAAACCCCAGCAGCTCCAGCGGTGGTGGCAGCACCACAGGTTCTTGGTGTGTAGATCATGATTATGAAATGTGTACTAACGAGCCTTATTACATAGCAAGCGCCTCAAGGTGTGCTGAATGGGAAGGCGTACTTGCAAATTCCTGCCCAGCGGGTTATGATAAAGAAGATTATAACAATAACGAATATGTAAACTGCGTATATATGAGCATATGCACGCAGATGCCGGCAAATTATTGCTATGCGTATAGCGGTGAAGTGGTGGATACTTGCCCTGAAACGAGCCAAGACAGTGTAAATTGCGAATGGCTTGGCGGATGTAGCGAAGATATTACAACAGATACGTGTAATATGTTAGGCGGCACAGTAGTAGAAACTTGTTCCGAAACCAGCACAGACAATGTAAGTTGTAATATTTACGGCTCTTGCATAGAAACCATAACGAATTTGTGCAATTTGGCAGGTGGCACAGTGGTAGAGTCTTGCCCGGAGGAATAATTTCTATATTCACCCCATGACCACGCAAATTCCTCTGTGGATTATACCGTTTTTCCCTTTGCTGGGAGCTATGACGCTTGGGGCGATAGCTCTCGCTCGCACAAATAGCAGCCAGCCTGCACCTGAAGGTTACATAGGCGCGCTTGCGGTTTTCTTTCCGTTTCTCTCTTTTATAGCAACGGTGATATTCGCGGCGGATATGCCTGAGAACGTTGCATATGCTTATTGTAACTTGGGCAACTGGATTGCAATAGGCGATTTCCAAGTAACTTTTGGCTTTTTGTTCGACTCTCTCGCAAAAATAATGCTACTCTTCGTAACAGGCATAACAACTCTGATAGTTCTCTATTCCGTTGGCTACATGAAAAACGACATAGGCTACGTTAGGTTTTTAAGCTATTTGAACCTGTTCCTGTTTTCGATGATAATTCTTGTGCTCTCGGATTCCATGCCGTTCACATTTCTTGGCTGGGAAGGCGTGGGGCTTTGCTCTTACCTGCTTGTGGGTTTTTGGAACAAGGACAACCTCAACTGCAAAGCCGCAAACAAAGCTTTTTTGGTGAACAGAGTCGGAGACATAGGCTTTTTGCTAGGTATGTTTGTTCTTATAGCTTTGGGCGGAACAGCGCTTTTGAATTACGAGACATTGAATGAGACTTTGAAGAACATAAGCCCGTTTTCTGTGGGATTGTTTGCGCTGGCGGCTCTTCTTTTGTTCTTTGCCTGCACAGCCAAAAGCGCGCAAATGCCCTTGCTGACCTGGCTTCCGGACGCAATGGCCGGCCCAACCCCGGTTTCTGCCCTTATACACGCCGCTACAATGGTGACAGCGGGCGTTTATTTAATGGCAAGGCTCAAAATGCTCTTTTTGGCAGTTCCTTATGTGCTGGGCATTGTGCTTTTAATAGCCTTGGCAACAGCTCTTTGGGCTGCGATTACCGGCTTGCTGCAACACGATATTAAAAAAGTTTTGGCTTATTCCACTGTTTCACAGCTTGGCTTTATGTTTATGGCTGCCGGCGTTGGCGCGTTTGAAGTGGCTATTTTCCATGTGTTCACCCATGCGTTCACAAAAGCCGCCCTGTTCCTTGGGGCAGGCTCGGTTATACATGCCTTGAGCGGAGAGCAAGATATTCGCAAGATGGGAGGCTTGGCCTTAAAGCTCCCTTCAACATTCTTTATTATGCTTATTGCGTGGGCAAGCTTAATAGGGCTTCCGGGCCTTGCTTGTTTTTGGAGCAAGGATTTGATTTTGGAGAAGCTTGCCGGTGAAGGTCTTGTTTTCTATTACATTGCGCTTTTCACGGCTCTGCTAACCGCTATTTACATGACCCGTTTGATGGTGCTGGTATTCTTTGGCAAGTTCAGAGGCTCTGGGCACGTAGCGGAACATATGCATGAATCTCCGTTCGTTATGCAGCTTCCAATGTGGATTTTAGCGCTGGGTTGCATTTTTGCGGGATTTGCGCCGCTAACTGGCGGGCACTCGGATATGTTTTTCGCAATATCGGGCACGGCTGCCGCATTGCTTGGGCTTGGGTTTGCGTGGGTTTATTTCAGCAAGAAAATTCCGAGATACAACGGCAGCGGCGAGCTTGCGGGCTTTGCCAAAAACTGGACTTTGCTATTTGACTATTTGCATTTTGCCTGCGGAGTTTTGCCTGTTCGCATTGCCATATTTATTTTGAATTTGGTGAATAGATTTTTGCGGCGCACAATGCTCATAATAGGCGCGATTCCCGTTGTTTGCGCTGAGGGACTCAGATCTATGCAGGTGAGCAGATTAAGGGCGCAACTTGCTATTTCTGTTGCGTGTTCTGTTATTTTGGTTTATTGTATGGTGTTTTTTGTTAGGTGAAATCCATGTTAGTATCGCTTTTGCTTATTTTGCCTTTTGTCTGTTCCTGCTTGATGCTGGCTTCGTCTTCAAGGGATGTTAATTCAGCTTTTCGCATGGGGCTTTTTTGCACGGCAATACCCCTTGTTTTGGCATCTGCGCTGGTTTTAACCGGCGGCCAGCAAACGGATGGCCGTTTTTGGTTTTCTTTTCTGGGCGTGGGAATAGGATTTTCGCTATATGGCCACGGGCTTTCTCTATGGATGGCTTGGCTTGCTTCTTTGCTGTGCTTTTTGGCTTTTGCCTATGCCCAGACGGCAATGAGCTTTGGCGTGAAAAAATTCGCAGTGGGCTTGCTCGCTTTGGAAGGCACTATAATAGGAGCGTTTTTATCTGCGCAAAATCTGGTGCAGTTTCTGTTTTTCTTTGAAGCAATGATTTTGCCGGCGGCTATTTTGATTGCCTTGTATGGAGGCCTTAAGAGGCAGCGCGCTACAATAACATTTTCCCTTTATACCCTGGCTGGCTCAATTCCATTGCTTTTTGGCGCATGGTATTTGATGCTAAAAACAGGCAGCGATGATATCTCCGCTTTGGCAGAAACTTTGAAAACCTTGCCGCTTTCCACTCAAGTCACTTTATTCATAGCGTTTTCAATAGCGTTTGCCGTGAAAACTCCTATGTTTCCTCTTCACAGTTGGCAAAGCATAAGTTATTCGGAAGCTCCTTATCCGCTCTCGGCTATTCTTTCCGGGGCAATGGCGAAGGTTGGTGTTTTTGGCTTTGCCGCATGGACTATTCCCGTGTTTTACGGACAGGTTACGGAATACAGTTTCTATTTAATATCTTTAGCGCTTTTCTCAGCGATTTACGGAGCGGTTCTTGCGCTTAGGCAAATTAACATAAAAAGGCTTTTGGCGCTCAGTTCCATGTCTCATTTGGGGCTTGCGCTGGCAGGTTTGTTCTGCCTGAATGAGGTTGTGAATGCAGGTGTTGCCGTTATGCTTGTGGGTCACGGCTTAACGGCCGGAGGGCTTTTCTTTTTCGGCGGCATCGCAGAGAAATGGACGGGCAGCACAAACATAAAATCCTTTGGGGCTTTTGCTTCCACAAATCCGATTTTCGCTGCGATTTTCGGATTTTTGGGCATTGCGGCGGTGGCAGTTCCCTGTACTGTCGGCTTTGTCGGCGA
>WQTK01000271.1 GCA_009786285.1 Candidatus Fibrimonadales bacterium
AATTAAATCTACCCATAAATATAGCATTATTTTCCCAAAAAAGCGCAAAAAAAATAAAAACCCTTCATTTTGCAAACATATGTTTACATTTCCGGACATTTTTTCGCTGGGGTAACGCAAAACATCATCGTTTAGGGTAACGCAACCTTACATTCAAACCGACGTCAAAATAATTTCTATCTTTACGCATTATGAAATCCCCGATTCTTGCTGCGTTGTTTTTTGCCGCAATTGCGTATTCCGCCCAAACAGTGGCTGTTCTGGAAATTACCCCTGTGGACGAGACCGTGGAACTGAAAATCGCCGAATTCCGCCACCTCACAGATGAACTGCGGACAAGGGCGAGGGAGGCGCTTCCGAAAGAATACACGGTGCTAACACGAGACAACATAATTTCGCTTATGCCTTCTGACGAAGAGCAGGCAGACTGCCTTGCAGAAAGCTGCGCCGTGGAAATAGGCAGGGCTATAGGCTCGGAATACGTTACACAAGGATTTGTTGGTCATTTCAGCGAGATGTTCACATTGACTGTTGAGCTTTACGAGTCCATGAGCGGAAACCTGCTGGGCAGTTTTGTCACTGAGAGCAACAGCATAATGGGTCTTTTAGGGACCATAAGGGAGAAAGCGCCTGCTATGTTCGCAAACATCAAGCCTTCTGAGCCGAAGCCACGTGATTATTCTATGGCTAAGGAGGCTGCTAATGAGGCTACAGCCAAAAATGAAGGCTCAAGTGGTTTGGGCGTACGAGGCTGGACACGGATTGCGGCGTATGCAATGGCGGCGGGCTGCATTGGAGCGGCGATATACAAGAATGCGAAGGCCGAGAGTTACAATAACAAGCTTTCCAGATTTGACAATAATTATCCATCGGAGGCTGAATATGCCGGTTGGCGGGAAGTTTACGCATCGTATGCGGATGGGGTTAAGAGCAACGAGCGGCAGAGATTGGCATACGGCATAGGCGCAGGAGTTTCTGTTCTTGCGGTGGTCTTGACATTTGTTTTTTAGGAGAAATTTTATGAGAAAATTCAAATCTTCAATCCTGAAAATCCTGATAATCGGTGGTATCGGGGTTCTGACGTTTTCCTGCATGTCGGATATAGACATACCGCCGAAGACATACGCCGAGTTCGCTGAGCTTCATGGCTTGTCATCGTCGTTGTTGTTGTCTTCGTCAAGCAGCGTTGGGGTGAGCAGTAGTAGTAGTGAGGAAGTTGAGGCATCAAGTTCTTCTGTGGAGTTGAGTTCGTCTTCCAATGAGGAAGTGTCTTCTTCAAGTTCGGAGATATTGAGTAGCTCTTCCGTAGAGCCAAGTTCTTCCAGCGAGGAAGCATCATCTTCAAGTATTGAAGCAAGCAGTAGTTCGGTTACTCAGTCAAGCTCTAGCATCAACTGGGCTAAATGCGGCAGCAGATCTGAGGAATTTGACCCGAATTTGTACAGATGCGAATCTGGCGATATAATATTTTTAAGAACTGCTGTGTCTTATGGAAAGGATAGTTACAATGCTGTTTTGATAGGAACCCAAACCTGGATGGCAAAGAATTTGAATTACTACGCAAATGGCAGCAAATGTTACAATGAAGATGAAAACAACTGTACAAAATATGGACATTTGTATGATTGGGCTACGGCTATGGCTCTACCTGCTGATTGCAATACTAGCACTTGTACAAGCCAAATACAATTTCCGCATCGCGGCATTTGTCCAGAGGGCTGGCATATTCCCAGCAATTCGGATTGGGGTACGTTAATGACGGCTGTTGGTGGAGAGGCAGAGGCAGGAGGAAAGCTGAAGACAACGAATCTGTGGATTACAGGCGGTACTTCTATATCTGGCACAGACAATTATGGTTTTTCTGCTCTGCCGGGCGGCGATGTAGGCTTGGATGACAAATTCGGCAGTATTGGCTTCGTTGGCTTTTGGTGGAGTGTTAGAGAATACAATGCTTCCAGTGCCTACAGTCGATATATGGATTACAGCATAAATAGTGCCTACAGTTATGAAATTGATAAAAGGCAATTGCATTCACTCCGTTGCCTCAAAGACCAATAGTCCAAACCATGATTTCGTAGAGACGCAATGCGTTGCGTCTCTACAAGGTGGATTTTGCAAATTCCGTAAATCCTGAAAATTCTGAGAATTCCGGTTCAGACAATATTAGACCTGCGCATGGTGGCTGTGGCTTGGCAAAATTACTATATTTATGGTATGCATATAGTTAGACAGATAGTTGATTCAGAAAAACTATGCCAAATAGTGAATATCCCAGAAGATATGAGATACTCTCAGGTGGAAATTATAGTGCTTCCTGCAGCAGCAAAAGTTGAGAATGAATATCGAATTTCTGATAAGCTATATGGAGTTTTGAGAGAACCGAAAGTTGATTGGCGAGAATTTAGAGGTTCTGCGACAAAACAACCAAGAGAAGAGATTGATAAGCAGTTAAAAGAATTACGTAATGAATGGGAAAGGAAATGAGCTATATACTTGATACAAATGTTGTGATAGATTATATACAAGGACACTTCCCAGACAAAGAGACTGCTTTTGTAGAAGGTTTATTATTTTCAAATACTCCTAATATTTCTGTAATCACAGAAATAGAGGCTCTTTGCTGGAAGCATGCTAAGGAAGAGGATGTAAAACAATACAAAAAATTTATAGCTAATTCCAACGTCATAGAACTCTATAATAGCATTAAATTGAAAACTATAGATATTCGCAAGAATTACAAAATTAAACTTCCAGACGCTGTGATTGCCGCTACGGCTTTATTTTATGATTATGAATTGATTACTCGCAATGCGGAAGATTTTGAAGATATTCCCGGTTTGAAAATTAAAAACCCTTGGGATTTATAACTTTAGTGAAATGATTTTTTATGGGCCACCAGTGCGATTTTCATGATTAAAAGGTTAACATGATTTCGTAGAGACGCAATGCGTTGCGTCTCTACAAGGTGGATTTTGCAAATTCTGGAAATTCTAAAAATTCTGAGAATTCTAGTTCAGACGTTTAACAATAAATATCTCTTCGCATACTTATTGTCTTACGATCACTCCCACTTGAGCCAGCCCTTTTTCCACGAATAAGCTAGAGCTACCACCAACACG
Organism: Candidatus Fibrimonadales bacterium; assembly: GCA_009786285.1. GTDB lineage: Bacteria > Fibrobacterota > Fibrobacteria > Fibrobacterales > Fibrobacteraceae > Fibrimonas. The sequence continues at coordinate 3,120 of WQTK01000271.1, forward strand.
GCAAAGAAAATTCCTAAATCCAAAGCGGCAACCCACACAGGAATGCCTAAGGTGCCGTCAACTATGCTCTTCCAATGCACAGCAATTGGAAAAAGAAACAGAGCCTCTACATCAAACACCAGAAATATAAGAGCAAAAACAACGTAACCCACTTTAAACTGCACCCTGGCATTGCCAAAAGTTTCCATTCCGCACTCATACGCCTCAAACTTGGATTTGCCGTCTTTTGAGGCAAATCCAAGGACTTTGCCGACTATTATGGCAGCAGCGGCGATAAATCCGCCCAAAAGCAGAAAAACAAGAAGAATCCAATAGCCGCTATCCATAGGGTGAGTAATGGGATTTGAACCCACGACAACCGGAATCACAATCCGGTACTCTAACCAACTGAGCTACACTCACCGTGTGAGGTAAATATAGTAAATAGTTAACTCAGACATCATGGCTCAGTTGAGAGTTGAGAGTGAAGAGTTGAGAGTGAAAAAATTTGAAAAACTATGTTTTTTAGCAAATTTAACCGTTATGTGTTGAAAATAACTCTCAACTCTCAATTCTCCACTCTCAACTAAGAAGAGTAAATCAGCGTTTACTATATTAAACATATGTCCGATTATGTTGATAACGTTGCAGATAGCCTCGATAGGCAGATCCTTTTTAACATGCCGCTGCGCAAAGCTATAGTTTTGTTTTCAGCTTTGCTTTTTACCATAATAGTTGTGGGCAGCTCGCTTGCCTATTACTTTGCCATGCACAAAATTCTGAGCGAAAGCCTTGCCCAGGAGCTTAAGCAGACATTGTACTCAAAACAGCTTTTTGTAAGAGCCGAAATGGAAAAGGAAACCTTGCTGCTGAAGGTCCTTTCCGAACATTCCGAAATAAGGGATTATTTTATGAATCCTGACGATGAGGATGCGAAAAAAAATGCGTTTGCCGTGTTTGAACAGCACAGAAAATATTTCAGAAACAAAATAGTGAGCTGGATAAACCCGAATGACTCCAATTATTATGTTAACGGGGAATTTACGGAAAAATACAACGAGAACAACTCGGAACATTCATGGTTCTTTGAAGCCCTGAAAAACAAAAACCCACCTTTGATAATGGTAAATTTTGATTATTTAACCAGACAAATTCACGATTTATACATAGATTACCCGGTTTATTCAAAAGACTCGGTTATTATCGGAATTATAGCCAGCAGAATTTCTCTTTTGGAATTTTTACGCTCGCTGGATTTGCCTAAGAATGTTCTTGTTTTTGGTAGAAACGGAGTTGTCATAAGCGCTTCGGATGAAAAAATCCCGATTGATAAAAAAACGCTTGAGGAATTGTTTGGCTCCAGCGGAAAAGAAGTACACGAAAAAGCACTTGGCATGGACAAAAACGCCTGCGAGATATTCAGTTTAATCGGTTCGCAATTTGTGCTGAAAAGCATGAGAGAACTGGATCTGTTTTTAGTGGCAAAAGATAATGTAAACATGGAAAAAATAATAGAAGAACGAGCCAGCATAATATTTTTAGCGCTCCTTTTGCTAATGCTTGTTGTTGTGGTTATTTTCAATAAATTCATAATCGGCATATTGAAGCCGATAAACAAAAACATGATGGCTTACATAGAATCCAGCCTTTTGGATGAACTGACAAAAATTCCCAACAGAAGATTTTACAATATGAGAATGGAAGACGAGTGGAACCGCGCAGTCAGGGGAAAATACACGCTCAGCTATTTGATGATGGATTTGGACAAGTTCAAAATCTATAACGATACATATGGGCATTTGGAAGGTGACAAGCTTTTGAAGGAAGTCGCAAAGGTGTTTGGCCATTGCGTAAACAGAACTTCTGATTTCGCGGCAAGATTTGGCGGTGAGGAATTTTGCGTTATTTTGCCGAACACAAAGCTTGATGGAGCGAGAAAAATCGCGGAGAGCATAAGAGTTTCAATGGAACGCACCGGCAAGGCAACCATCAGCATAGGCTTAGTCTGCAAGGTTCCGAGTTTAGAGGACAATATGCAAGAATTCGTAGACCAGGCAGACCAAAAACTTTACGAAGCGAAAAACACAGGCCGAAACAAGGTGTGCTGGTAGGGCTTTTCTTATATCGCTTGGGATAAATCGAAAACTATGTGCGAGAATTTGAATTTGTCTGGCTTCATGTCTTCAAACTCTGTTTTCAAAGCATAGTCAAGGCGAAATGTCAAGAACTGCCACTTATAACGCAAGCCAAAGCCCAAAGACATCTTCTGCTCCGTGGAAAAAGAATCATCCGAATCGTTTATGCGAACCCAGTCTATAAATTGCACAAGCTGAAAACTTCTTAGCGGCTTCCACGGGGGAATTACCCTAAGCTCCTCGTTCACCCTAAAGTATTGCGGAGAGCGCCCCAATACCTCTGTTGTGTCATTTTCAATTGCGTATGGATACACGCTTCTAAAGCGGTAGCCTCGCAAAGTTCGCCCACCGCCTTGGTAAAAAGTTTGCGCATCATCTGCCGCCGCCTTGTTGAAAACGTTTCCATAGCTAAAAGCAAACGCACTCAGCAAATACCTTCTGGATATAACCGGAGTGTATGCGAAAACAGATGCCTCGGTGTAAAAAAATCCGTGCTCCAAGCCTATGTTCCAAATCTCCGCAAATTTTTTTGCGCTCTTCACTTTGCCAAAAGACTCATGCTGCAATTCACCGCCGGCTCCAAAGGTCGGTAGAAACTTAATGCCTTTAACAGGATCATAGCCATTATCGGTAAAGTCAAAAATAAATCCAAGCTCGTATTTTATTTTAAAATAATCCTGTGCCTCTTCGCCTTCTCCTTGTAACCTCAAATACCTGAAATCAAGCGTATGCCTGTTGCGAATGCGATTGTTTGCGGAAAGCCCGTATGATATATTGAGCCTGTTCACAATCTCCCATCTTTCTACAAGGCTATCCTGATTTGACGGAGCCGGCAAGTTTTCATGGTTGAGAATTACTCTGTCATCCAGCCTTATGGCAGTAGGTATCCATGATATGCTGGTTCCGAAAAGCAACGGATGCGCATAGCTTATAAACGCTTCCTGGCGATTTTCCGCAAGCATGGCACCTGCTCCGCCCTCGTGAAAAGTACCAAACAAATTTCTGTGCAATGCAGAATACGAAATTCCAAAACCATAAACCTGCTCGAAAAAGAAACCATAATTCGCTTCTCCAGGAACTCTCTCGTAAACAGTCAGCATAATATCGGAGGTTCCGCTTTCTTTCAAAGAGTCTTCCAGCTTAGCTTGGGTAAATAACTGGGTTGATAATAATTTCGTTCTGAATGAAAAGAAATATTTTTCGTCAACTATTGAATCTTGCGGAATTTCCCACAGCTTATTTACCCACGCCGTATCCGAAAGCCCTGTTTCCGGCTGAGTTTGCCCAGGCAATGAACCGGAACGAAAGGCTTTGCTCCTGAAATTTCCCATGCGAACTTGATGCTTTGGATCCACAAAATACTCTACGTTCACTTTTTTTTCTGTTGTGTCAGGGTGCTCCCAGTAGTTGATTGTTATATGCAAGTATCCTTCTTTCACGTAAGCGTCTCTTATTATTTTTCTGTCGTTGCTTATAACATCCGGGTCGTAAAATCCGCCTTTGGGTACGGAAAATTTATCCGTATCAACAAGGAAATTCATGCTGCTCTCAAGTTTAACTTCTACGGAGCCGAATTTATATTTTTCGCCCTCGAACACATTGAACGTATATACTTCAACTTTTGTGGTATCAACAATTTCATCGCTTATGGAAAGAGAAACAACCTCACTGAAATAACCGTTGGTACGGTAAAAATCATCCAAGTTGTTCTTTGCCATCTTAATTATAAAAGCACGCCTCTCCGGTGAAATTTCATTCATGTCATTTTCCGGAGGCAAGCCCAATTGTTCAATCAAAAAACTTTCGCTGTAAACATCAGCCCCGGTGATTTGCAACTTCCAAGGAGGCGTTTCCGCCATAGCGGAAAGAGCCGATAGCAAAAGGAGCGCGAAAAAAAAAATCACTATTTCTTTTTGGCTCTCACACGTTGTTTTTTAGCAGGAGCCCCGGAATCATCATCGTCTTCTTCTACAGCGGCTTGCTTTTTCTTTGGCGGCGGCGGTGGCGCATCGTAATCATCATCGGCTTTTTTCCTTTTAGAGCTTCCTCCTCCATCCTTATTTATAAAGCCGTACTTTCCAGGATCAAAACCTGCCGGGAAATTTGTTCTGTTATCGTAAACAACTTGGTTTGCTTGGAGTTTGTCCATTTTTGAACGGGATAGATTCGCGCCTGAAAAATCAACTTTATCCAGCTTTGTGTCTGCATTGAATTTTGAGTTTTGCATATCCACGTTGATAAAGCTTACCTGGCTGAGTTTCGCGCCTTCAAAGTTCGTGTTAACCATAGAGGCTTCGTCAAATATAACTCTGTCCAAGGTGGAGCTGAAGAAGTTTGCCTTTGTCAAATCCGCTTTCGTAAATATTGAACGTTTCATGTCAGATTCGGCAAATATAGCGGACTTCAAATCCGTGCCGAGAAACTCGCATTTGTCAACAGAGGCTTTAGAGAAGCTTGCGCCAACCATTTTCGTTTCCATAAATGTTGAGTTGTTGACATTGCTCATGTCAAACAAAACGCCGGTTATGGTCATGCCGTTGAAATCCATATCTGATATGGTGGATTGCGTAAACTCGGCTTTTTGAAGTTTCGCTTTTTTCAAATCTGCGTTGCTGAACGGCGTGCGGGAAAAATTCGCTCCGGTAAAATTCGCATTGCCAAAAACAGCGCCGGAAAAGTTTACCCCAAGCAAACCGGCTTTGGTAAAGTTCGCGTTGTTCAAGTCCACATCCGCAAAGTTTGCGTCTGTTAAATTGCACTCGGAGAAATTAGCGCCGGTAACGTTGGCTCCCTTAAAGCTGGAACCTGCAAGCTCAGACTTGGAAAAGTTGGTTCTTTGGGCTTCAACCCCGCCGAAATTCGCACCTGTTAAATCCACTCCTATAATTTTCGCGCCTGTCAAATCCGTATTTTTGAAGCTAAGACCCTCAGATACCTTGATGGCGGTGAGGTTAGCGTCTTTCAGGTTGGCACCGGAAAAATTAGTAGATCTCTCTACAGTGCCTTCGGCGTTCAAAAGCGTTGCCCTGTAAAAGTTCGCGCCTTCAAGGTCTGCGTCGGCAAAGTTAACGCCTCTTATGTCGGCGCTTGAAAAGTTGGCTCCAACCAGATTTGCCTCTGAGAAGTCCGGAATCTCAAGCATGGCGTTTTGGAATTTCGCGTTGCTCAAAGTGGCCTTTTTGAACACAGGACTTCGACCGGTGGCACTCTGAAAGTCCGCGCCTTCGCCAAGCGCGTTATCAAAACGATACCCGTCAATGCCTTTGGCTCTGAAGGAAGTGGTTAGTTCCTTGTTCCGCCAATCGGCTTGTTCGGAAACATTTCCGCAAGAAACCAGAGAAAATAACACCGACGCGGTTAACAAACCGCCAAAAAAGCATACTCTCATAGAAGAATCCTTTAGCATATTCTATAAAAATACAAAAAAAAAATCAAAAGCGGTGAATTTTTTTGTATTTTCTTTGCCTTATGCCAAATAGAGTAATTGTAGGTTCGCAGTGGGGCGATGAAGGCAAGGCCAAAATCGTGGATTTTTTAACATTATACGCAGATATAATAGTCAGATTCCAGGGCGGCGCTAATGCCGGCCATACGGTAAAAGTGGATGACAAGGAGTTCATTTTTCACTTGATTCCAAGCGGGATAATGCATGCAAACAAGGTTTGCATCATAGGCAACGGCGTTGTTTTTGACCCCAAACAGGCGATTTTGGAGATAAAAGACCTTATTTCGAAGGGTATTTCCGTTGATAATCGCATTTTTATCGCAGAAAATGCCCACGTTGTGCTGCCTTGGCACATAACTTGCGATAAATTGAAAGAAGAGAAGGCTGGAAAGTTTGCCATCGGAACCACGGGTAGAGGCATTGGCCCCTGTTATAGTGACAAAGTGAACAGGCACGGGGTCAGGGTAGGAGACTTGCTCGATGAACGGGATTTAAGGCCTCGCATAGAGGATATAGCCGGATTTAGAAACGAGGAGTTCAAGCAAATGTTCGGAGCCTCCCCCATAGACCCGGAACCTGTTATAAAGGAGTACCTGGAGCTTGGAGAACAGCTTAGACCTTACATAAGAGACACGGTTCCTTACTTGCAAGAAAGTTTAAAAGAGAAAAAACAAGTTATCTTTGAGGGTGCGCAGGGAACAATTTTAGACGTTGACCACGGGACGTATCCTTTTGTCACCTCTTCGAACACGGTAGCCGGCTATGCAAGCTGCGGCTCGGGGGTTGGGCCAACAGCAATAGAGCAAGTGATTGGCGTTGTGAAAGCCTACACCACAAGGGTTGGCAACGGGCCTTTTCCAACGGAGCTTAAAGACGAAACAGGCGATAAATTTCGCGATATTGGCGGAGAGTATGGAGCCACCACCGGAAGGCCTAGGCGTTGCGGCTGGTTTGACGCACCCGTTGTTCGCAAGGCTGCGGCGGTGAACGGACTCACTCATTTGGCCATAACCAAGCTTGATGTGCTGGATACCTTTAAGGAAATAAAAATTTGCACGGATTATAAAATAGAGGGTCGCAAAATTTCGCACTTTCCGAATCGCTCGGCTCAGGTTGCTCTTTGCGAACCTGTTTACGAAATTATGCCAGGCTGGGAATGCTCCACTGCCAAGTGCCGTTCCTGGGACGATTTGCCTTTAAACGCAAAAAAATATTTAACACGAATTTCCGAACTGGCCGGCGTTAAAATAGGAATGATTTCCGTTGGCGCTAAAAGAGACGAAAGTATTTTGGTGGACATGCAATGACAGAAAACGAATCACCTTTCGCGACTCCTTCTAAAATAAAGGAGCCGGAGAACAAGCTTCCCGATTATTCCATTGAGAATTTGCCGCAGAGTTTGCAAGACACCGTTAAGGAGCTTGGCTGGGGCGAGCTTATGCCGGTACAAAAAAAGACCATTCCTTATATGCTGCAAGGCAGGGATATGCTGGTTCAGTCAAAGACCGGTTCCGGAAAAACCGGAGCGTTTTTGCTGCCTCTTTTGCAGGTGATAGTTTCAGAGCATATATTCCCTCAGGTTCTTATATTGGTTCCCACCAGGGAGCTTGCATTGCAGGTTAACGGCGAGGCGGAAAAGCTTTCCAAAAATCTTGGCATTCGCTCTTGCGCGATTTTCGGCGGAGTTGGCTTTGACAACCAGATTCGTGCTTTGAGGACAGGCGTGCATATAATAGTGGCAACGCCGGGTCGCTTGCTTGACCATGCTCAGAGGGGCAACATAGATTTCGGCAGCATTCGAGATTTGATTATGGACGAGGCAGACGAGATGCTTGGCATGGGTTTTTACCCTGATATGCAACGCATTCGCCGTTATTTGCCTAAACAAATTTCTTGCACAATGTTCAGCGCGACAATTCCCCAGACTGTGAAGAGTCTTGCCAGAGAATTCCAGCGCCCGAATGCGGATTTTCTTTCTCTTTCTTATGATCAGGTTATAGCAAAAAATTTAGAACATCGCTACTATGCTTCCGAAGCCATGTGCAAAGACTCTTTGCTTGTGAAGATTTTGGAATGGGAAAATCCGGAAAGCTGCATGATTTTTTGCAATATGAAAAAGGATATTGCGTATTTGGAACAGGTTTTGCGCGACTATGGTTTTCCTGTGAAAGCTCTTTCCGGCGATATTTCGCAGTCCGAGCGAGAAAAGGTTTTGGGCGAGTTCAGGCAAAACACTTTGAAGCTTTTGATATGCACGGATGTAGCGGCGAGAGGCATTGATGTTAGCCATGTGACACATGTTATTGTTTATGATCATCCCGGTGACCATGAGGTTTATGTTCATCGCAGCGGACGCACGGCGAGAGCCGGCAGAAGCGGCCTTGCCATTTCTCTTATCACTCCTGTTGAAGAAATTGAGATTCAAAAAACCGCTGCGGATTTTGGCATAAACTTTATCAAGATGCCGCCCATAAACGAAGAAGAATTAGCCAGCCGCATTCGCCAAAGGGCAGAGGCGAAGCTAGACAGAGAGCGCAGGCTTTTGGGGCAAAAGCAAAATGAGAGAATGCGCCGATATTTGCCTATGGTGGAAGAGCTTTCGCAAAACCCGGAAGGAAAAGAATTGCTGGCGTATTTGCTGGACTGCCATTATTGGAAATAAGCCTTGCACACAACCTTGTGCAGCTTTGGCGGCTCGCAATCCCACATGATGGAAGACACGCTGTTTTTTGCGGAACAACTGTATTGCTCCGTGCAATTGGGCTTGCAATATTTCCACAAAGCTCCGGTTTTTAGTTGGTTGTTCATATTTAATTTCGGGTCCAGCCATTCCTTTGTATAAGCATGAACGGGGTTTTCCAGAATTCTTGCGGCATCGCCTTCCTCAACAAGCTTGTCTGCGCAAAAAACAGCAATGCGCGCTCTGCAAAATTGCAAAATCCTGGATTTTTGCCAAACATTCTCTCTTTTGTCTGCCAAATAAACTATGCAACTTGTTATTTTATCCATAAGCAACCCCTGCAAAAAATCAAAGGGCCGGCACTCGCCAAAAAATCCGCCCTCCGGTTCCTCTATAAAAAGCACCGAGCTTTGGTTAAGCGAACAAAGCCAAAGCGAAATTTTTTGCAAATCCAAGGGCGAAATTTTAGCCGGCTTGCTATGGAGAATATTCCTGCCTATGCCATAGCCGGCTGCGCTGTTTTCAATCCTTTTTTTTGTTTCGCTTGGCGCTAAGTCAAGCGCAAAAGCTCCAATTGCTCTGTGCGCAGGAAAAGACTTTGTGGCATTTTTGGGAAGCAGCATCAAGCTTAGGGCATCGTTTAAATGCTGCCCGTCAATTCTAATGGAGCTTGCGCAGTTGCACTCTTCCGGCAAAAATCCGGCAAGAGCGCGCAAAAGCTTGCTGAGGCAGGTTTCGCCAGCCAAAAACAGAAAATCGTTTTTTTCCAAACTCAAGGAAAATGGCTTTATGCTTATGCTGTTTTTGTTTGTGATGGAAAAGTCAATCCAAGAGACAGCCATATTATTTATGCGGCAATATTTTTGTGAGAGCTAAAAAAAATACATTCACAGCCAAAACAAACAAAAAAACGCAAACGGCACCGCCGTAAAGCAACGGCGAGTCATTAAGTTCAAATGCCATCTTTATGGTGTTTCCGAGCCCGGGAAATTCAAATTTTGCCTCAAAAAACAGCAAAACAATAAAAATGACCGGGGAAAGCAGGCTCCAATAGAAAGCTTGCCTTGGAAGGGCGGCAATTCGGGCTTGTTTTGCGATTCTTTTCTTGTCCATGCGCAAAAAAACGGACAATTCGCTAAAATTGCTGCCCATTTTCTTTTTTGAGCCGGAAATAAACAAAAAAATGCCGAATGAGCAGAGAAAAACAGCTAAAACAATCAAAAATCTGTAAAAAGAATGCGGAAAAGACGCTAAAATGAAGTACTGAACTGTTTGCGGATAATAAAAATCCGAAAAACCAAGGGTTCCTTTGGTGAATAGGTTATATGCCCAGCTCTGTAGCAACGGCGCGTATTCCCTTTTTGTCTATGGTTCTAAGCCCTTGAGTGCTAACACGGAGCCGAACCCAGCGGTCTTCTTCCGGAATGAAGAAATTCTTAGTGCGCAGGTTAGGCTGCAGCTTTACCCTTTTTTTGCGATTGGAGTGGGACACACGGTTTCCAATCATACCTTTTTTTCCTGTAACTTCGCATACTCGGCTCATAATATTCTCCAGAATTAACTATAATTTAGTAAATTTTTGCGGTTTTGTCAAGGGAAAGATGTCTTTTTTTTACTACGTCCATAGCTTTTTCCCCGTCTTTGCCCCTATTTAGCGAATATTCGTTCACAAACATCTTTATATGGCGCAAAATAACATCGTCATCTTCAATTTGAGCGAGCTTTCTTATAAAATCGCTCACAGGCTCTTTTCTTTCCCATGCCAGCCTCAAACTTTTTTGAACGCATAAATCCATCTCTTTGGCAAGCACCTCTCCCAAATCCCTTTTAATAACCGTGCAGCCAAGCGGAATAGGCGCATTCAGCTCCTGCTCCCAAAACGCTCCCAAATCCGCAATCAAGCTAAGTCCATCCCTCTCCCATGTAAAGCGATGCTCGTGAATAACAACGCCCTGCCGAATTTTTTTCGCGCAAAGGCTGCGGTATAATTCGTCGAATCGCAAGTGGCTAGTGGCTAGTGGGGAGTGGCTAGTAGCAATGTTCCAAAAATTAAATAGAATCGCCGCTGTTGTGTTTTTTCCCGGCAAATAC
>WQTK01000272.1 GCA_009786285.1 Candidatus Fibrimonadales bacterium
AAATACAACGCTTTTGAGCACGCCTTGAAACTTTTGGACGACGGCGCAGATATTTTGGACATTGGCGGCGAAAGCACTCGCCCAGGCTTTACTCCGGTTTCTGAAGAAGAGGAGATTGCACGGACTATTCCGGTTATAGAAATGCTCGCTAAAAAACAAAGCGCAAAAAGTTTTCAAATTTCCATAGACACCACAAAAGCAGGCGTAGCTTTAAAAGCGGTGAAGGCCGGCGCAAATATAATAAACGACGTTTCCGCTTCTCTGCTACAAACTATAATAGACACAAATTCAACTGCGGTAATATCCGCTCCGGTGCCGAATATGAAAAAATATTTGCTGGAAAGCGCAGAATGGCTGGAGAAACACGGTTGCAAAAATATATTCATAGATCCCGGCATTGGCTTTGGAAAAACCCAAGAAGAAAATCTCGCTTGCATAGCAAACATAGACGATCTTTGCCAAACAAAATATCCCGTTTTGCTAGGAGTGAGCAGAAAAAGTTTTATCGGCAAAATCAAGGGCTTGGAAAACAGCAACCGCCTGATACCAAGCGTTGTTTGCGCAACCATTGCTGCGCAAAAAGGCGTTAAAATTTTGCGTGTGCATGATGTACTGGAAACAAAGGAGGCATTGGTTATGTTAGATAAATTACTTGTTTTGCAACAGCAATAACCTCTCCTGCTCCGCTCTCTTTTTCGCCTTGCTTCTCGCCGTTTCTCGGATTAGATGGATGTTTTTCAAAGAAACCATGCTCTTTCTTTTTCCATTTTCGTCGTAAATTTTTATGCCTTTGCTATCAATGCTGCCAACAAAAGTCTGAAGCGCGCTGCGTAAACTGTCTATGTCATCTATTATATCCCTCTTATCCAAAAGAGCTGTTGTAACAGGACTGTTTTCAAATTGGGTTAAAATATCGTTCAGGCTTGTTATGGACTTGTTGACTTTTGATATTACTTCTTCCACTGCTGTTATGCCGTCCCTCGCTTGCGTTCTCAAAGTATCCAAGGTTTTGTCTATCCCAACGCTCGCATCCGCTATTTTATCCGCATAACCGCTAACCCTGTTCAAAGCGCCAAGAGCTTGCTTTTCAACAGAACCGAGCGCCGTTGACAGCGTTTCTATCAATTCTTCGCATTCGTTTAAAACCTCTTCAAATTTGCTTTTCAAAGACTGGCTGTCTTCATCGCCTGTTTGCAAAACACGAATAAAATCCATAATAACAGCAACCTGTTCCTTTGCCAAATCGCTCAAAGCGAGTACCTCTGCCAAGCCCGGCTCAAACTCTCCGTCAAAAATATAATCCTTAGCCGCAATCTCTCCGTTTTTGCCCGGCTCTATTTCAATATAACGGCTGCCCATTATATTGGGGCTAACATTTCTGAATTTGGAGTCTTTGCGAAAAACACGAGGCTCATACAAATCTATTTCAACCAAGGCTTTATCGTTGGCTCTTTTAATGGAAGCTACATAGCCTATCGCAAGCCCTCTTATCATAACAAGGTCTTCGTTTTGCAAAGCGCCCATTTCGTGGAATTGCGCAAATACGGTATTGCGCGCTCTTTTCTCGTTTAGCCACATTGCAAACGCAATGTAAACAACGAACAGCAACGCAGCAGCTATTGTCACAATGCCTATGATTTTATCTTTCTTCATTGTTTCCCAATGTTTTTTTTCTTTTTGCGAGAAGCACAGCGCTAACCATCGCAGAAAGCAGAATTAATCCGGTCAATTCAAAAAGAATAAAATAACCGCCGCTTATGCTAATAAGAGAGCCGCTCCTGGAACTGGTATCGAATAAATGCTCGGAAATAGCGGCAACGCTTCCGCTTATAGCAGTTGGGTCTTCTTGCAAGCCAACATTGCAAACAGCGCCTGTTAAAAGCAAAGCCCCGGCAAAAATCGCAAGAACCGAGCATGCGCCAAGCCTGTCCATTCTCGGCAGCCTCGCTTCTTTTGCCCCGTTGAGCACCATAATCACAAACACAATCAGCATCATGACTGCGCCTGCGTAAACCAGAATTTGCAAAACTCCTAAAAACCTGCTTTGAACAAGGCCGTAAATGCCCGCAAGCGAGAGCATATTGAGCACCAAGGCCATAGCTCCGTTTATAGGATGTTTGGAAACCAACAAGGCAAGCGCGCTAATTACGCAAATTGCCGCGAACAGAGAAAAGCAAATAGTAGCAAACATAATCATTTATCCAACACTAAACGAAATCCTAAAGTTGAACTGCGGGAGTCTGGCGTAGCGCTGCCACGCTTTGAAACTCTGCAGTAAGAAGCGCCGTCTTGCCAACTGCCTCCGCGATACGCACGGTTAATGCCAGAAGCCGGACCTGCCGGGTTGGCCTTTAAACCAGTTGAAGAGTAGTTGTCCTTCCAATCCTGAACCCATTCCCAAACATTGCCGCTCATATCGCATATGCCCAGTTCATTGGGCTGCCTGAAGCATACGGGCTGGGTTCTTTGTCCGCTGTTCCCATTATGCCAAGCTACTGCGTTAAGGTTATTGCTTCCTGAAAATTTTTGGTATAGGCTCATTATTCCGCCCCTAGCCGCGAATTCCCATTCGGTTTCCGTGGGCAAGCGGTATTTTTTGCCGCTCATAGCGTTTAGCTTTTTGATAAACTCTTGAGCATCGTTCCAGCTTACGGATTCAACCGGCAAATTCGCTCCTTTAAAGCGAGACGGATTGGCGCCCATCACGTTTTCCCAGAGTTTTTGGGTCACAGGGGATTTGCTTATGTAAAAATCGCTGAGAGTTACATTGTGGGCAGGTCTTTCATCATCGTTGCAATCGGCGCCTTGTTCCTTTGTGCAGCCCATTGTGAAAAAAGTGCTGCCTTTAACCAGAATCATGGCTATGTCAAATCCAGCAACTGGCGCAGGCTCTGCCGCTACAGGCTCTTCTGTCGCTACAGGCGGTTCTATAGGCAGCGCAGCAGGCGGTTCCGTATGCGGCGCAACAGGCGCGGTTTCTGTTTTTTCTGCTTTCAGCTCTGCAATTTTTGCTTCTCTCTCTTTTTTATTCGCTTCAGCAACAGCCGCCGCAATCTTTTTTCTTTGGGTTTCGTTCCATTTAACTTCGCATGTGCTTACGCAAGCTCTTGGTTTTATTTCTTCTTTTACGGCATCTGCTTGCTTTTTGGCCTCATCTGCGATGGCTCTCTTTGCCGCAGCATCTTGCCTGGCAGCCTCTGCTTCCTTGCCTATGGAATTGCCATTCTGCGCAAAAGCAAAGCAAGAAAGAACAAATAGCATCGCTGATATTCTCATGCGTGGAAATATAGAAAATAATTAGCCTAGCCCACAAGATTGTAACTCGGATTTCAAGGCTAGGCTAGAATTGGCACGATTTTTGCATTTCATTTGGTATGGATATTAGGGCTAGAGATTTGATAGGCGTAGGTTTGGCATCGTTGCTGCTTTTCCCTGTGATTTTCTTTGCCGTTTTGCTCGCTACCGGCACGGCAAGGCTGGAATTTGGCGATATAGACGACGAAACAAAGAAGAAAGTTGCCGGTTACTTGGAAAGACACACGCCGGAACAGGAAGCTTATGACCGTGAGCAAAGCAAGCTTTACGAGGCAAATCGCCTATTATTAGCGGAATTGGAAGAAAAAAGGAGGCTAATTCTTGAAGAAGCCGCCCGCTTGGAGCTTTTGAAATTGGAAACCAGCCAGAATTTGGCGAAAATCAACCAGAATAGAGAGGAAATTAATAAAAAAGTGGGCGAATCGCGAGTGCTTTCCGACCAGAAAATTGAAGAATTGGCTCAGGTTTTTGCGGCTATGAAGCCTATTGAGGCCGCTCCTATTTTAATGAATATGGATGAATCTTCCATTGCGCGCATAATAAAAAGGGTTCCGGACTCACGTTCGCAAGGCAAGCTTTTGGCTGCAATAGGCGCGATAAACTCCAAAAAAGCTGCATCTATTTCAAAGATTTTAGGCTGGAGGGAAACTGGATTATGAGCGAAATATCAATATTGCCATCGCCGGTAGCTGCCGAACTTTTGGGAAACGGTTCTTTTTTTGGCGCATGCCAAGTAGCGTCAAGCAATTTCGGCGATTTTTTGGCAGAAGCGCAGACTGGGAATTTTTCCGACTTTGAAGCAGCTATAGCAGGATATGCCAATGAAAACAACGATAACGAGGTATTGAAGCAATTGCAGGAAATACTTGGTGAAAAAGAAGGAGCGGAAGCCTTTGAAACAATAAAGAAATTCATTAGAAATAATGATAGCTCCGAGAAGAAAATCGGCGAAGAATCGGAATTTTTTGAAAAAATGCAGACCCTATTTAACCTGTTGAGAAATGAAACGCCTACCGAAGACTTGAAAACAATGCTGGAAGTTTGCATAAAAGAAATTAATGAATTGCTTGGAATTGAACCGACAATTGAACCGGAAATTGAACAAGCAATTGAACCGACAGTTGAACAAACTATTTCTGCGCAAGCAGAGCCGGAAGAACTGCCTGAACAAGCGGAAGCGGAGCCTGTATCTATTATTGATCCGGAAAATATGCGTGACATAAGGATTAAGTTTGCAGCCGAGTATCTTGGAATTGAACCCGAAGACCAAGGCGCGTTTGTTGAATTTATAAATGATTTGGTTAAAAAAGGCCTGATAACCATGCAGGATTTAGGCGAGGTTAATACTTACCAAAAAGATGAGAATTCTCTTGTGATTGTTGAGCGTGTGCATATGCTCGATTTTTTTAAAACAACTTTGGAAAATCTTTGGGCAAGCGTTAAAGCCGGAGATG
Source organism: Candidatus Fibrimonadales bacterium (assembly GCA_009786285.1). Taxonomy (GTDB): domain Bacteria; phylum Fibrobacterota; class Fibrobacteria; order Fibrobacterales; family Fibrobacteraceae; genus Fibrimonas. Next base: position 4,770 of record WQTK01000272.1, read on the forward strand.
AGCCAAAGAAAGAGGAATTGCTTGCTATGCTAAAGCAAGTTGTTGACACAAAGGAAGTGACCAAGGAATTGAAAGAAGCTTTGGGCGTTGAGCAGCCTGCCCAGTCCGCTCAATCTGCTCAGTCTGCTCAGCAAACTCGGCAGCATGCTCACACTACTCATAATGCTAACGCTGCCCAGGCAGCCCAACCTGCTCAACAGGCGCAACCGGAAATTCGGGCGGCTTGGGAAGGCGGTGTGTTGAAAGTAGAAGTGGTTGACGCAAAAACAGGCGAAAAACTGCAAAGCGCTCCGGCAAGCTCGAATATGCAAGAACGCATGCATGAGTTTGAGGTTATTCGCCAGGTCATAGCTAAGGCAAAATTTATAACAACACCAACAGGCGAGCAAAGAATTACAATGCAGCTTCGCCCTGAGCATTTGGGGCAATTGGATTTGCGCATTGTTTTAAATCGCGGCGAAATGCAGATTTACGCCAAAGTTGAGAGCGCGACTGCGCAACACGCTTTGGAAAACAACATAGGGCTTTTGCGCGAGGGTTTGGAAAAGCAAGGAATAAACCTTGACCGCTTGGAAATTTCCATAGAGCAAAGAGACAGGCAAGATGCATGGTCTTTGGCGCAGGAAAGGCGCGAACAGAAACACAGCCACCACAGGCACAATCGGCACGGCAGGGAAACGCATTTGGCAGTTTCCGTAAGAAATGACGCCAATGCCGACACAGGCCGGCGGCTTGGCTACAACACAATGGAATATTTAGCATAGGAGGATAAACCATGTCTAGCGTAGAAGGTACCAATTTGTTTAATTACACGAAGGAGGCTGAGGGCCGCAAGGTGTCTTACTCCACTAGTGGCGGCAATAAGGTTGTCAACGAAGGCGATACAACGCTTTTTAAGAAAGCCGATGAAGCGATGGGCAAAGATCAGTTTTTGACTTTGCTCGTGGCCCAGTTGCAATACCAAGATCCGCTTAATCCTGCGGAAGACACTCAGTTTGTGGCGCAGCTTGCCCAGTTCTCGCAGTTGGAGTTCACGCAGAATTCAACGGCGGCCATTTCTTCTCTTGCGGAAAATATGCAGGCGTTTATGGATATGCAGAACATGCAGGCTCAGAGCATAACAAATGCCAGCGCAACCCCGCTACTTGGCAAAGAAGTTCGTGTTATGGAAACTTCTTTTGATTACAGCGGCATGGATGGCCGGGAGTTCAACATACATTTAACCGAAGGCAACAAAAACGGAACCGTTTTAATCAAAGACCCTGACGGGAATGTAGTTGCCGAGATTGACGTGTCTGCGGATAGCATTAAAGGCGGCGATGTTGAAATGAAAGACAATCAGGGAAAAATAATTCCTGTAAAATGGGACGGTTTGGATAAGGATACCGGCAATAAGTGTTTGGGTGGCAAATACACGATTGAAGTGATGAACGCAACTGGGGCAAAAGCTGCCGGCTATGCATATAAAGATGGCATAGTTTCGGGCGTTAGCTTTAACGCTGGCGGCGCAGCTTTGACCATAAACGATTCTCAATTCGGTCTAGGCTATTTGGTAAATGTAAAGGATCCTGAGAAGGTGTAGGCTTATATTTCTAACTTCCCAAGTTATGAGGCTTTTTGCAAAGATATTTCTTGTTTTGCTGCTGCTTGGCGCTGCCGGCGGCGGTTTTTACATTTATAAACAGAAAAATTCAAAAAAAAATACAACCTTGGAAATAATAAACCCAAGCCTTGGAGACATTACGCAAACAATAACGGCAACAGGCCGTGTTCAGCCCATAGACCAGGTGGACATTGGCACGGAAGTTTCCGGCACAGTTAGCAAAATTTATACCGATTTCAACCAAAATGTTAAAAAAGGACAAGTGCTTTTGGAAATAGATCCGTTAAAGGCAAAGGCAAAACTTGAGCAAACAAGAGCCTCTTACAGATCTGCTGAAAACGAGACTCAGTATCAAAAGCGAAATTATAACAGAATTTATGAACTTTATCAAAAAGGCTCCGTTGCCGCAACCGATTTGGAAACTGCGGAATACAGATATAAAAACGCGCAAAGCAGCTTGGTAAGCGCAAAAAGCAATTTGGAACAAGCTGCGCTGGACCTCGCAAACTGCACAATAAAAAGCCCTATAGACGGCATTGTGCTGAACCGTGCCGTTGAAGCCGGGCAAACAGTGGCGGCTTCTCTTTCTGCGCCAACGCTGTTCACCCTTGCGCGCGACCTTACGCAAATGGAAGTGAAAGCGGATGTTGACGAAGCAGACATTGGGCAGGTGAAAACAGGGCAAAGGGTTGAATTCACTGTTGACGCATTTCCAAACGATAAGTTCACAGGCCAGATTCAGGAGGTGAGGCTCTCGCCGAATATATCGTCAAACGTTGTGACATACACAGTGATAATAAGAGCGAGCAATCCGGATCAAAAACTTTTGCCGGGCATGACTGCTAATTGCGATATAATAGTCGAAGAGGCGTTGCAGGTTTTAACAATTCCCATGCGAGCCTTGCAGTTCAAGCCCGATGAAAACACTCCGGGTTATCGTGGCAGTCCTAGTCCTCCGGACGGCGAAAAAAAGCCTGGCGGAGGCAAGCGCGGCAACCAAAACAGGAGCAGAGTCTGGATAGTTGGAAGCGATGGGTATTTGCAAAATCAACGAGTTAATCTGGGTCTCTCGGACGGAACAAAAATTCAGGTTGTTGAAGGCTTGGAAGCGACTACTTTCGTTGCCATTGGAGTGCAAACCACAGCGGAAGAAAAGAACAGCCAAACAACCAATCCTTTTATGCCGCAACGCAAAGCCGGCAGCGGCGGCACTAGGATGAGGATGTAAGAGAAATCAAGCTGAAAATTAAAAATGCGCACAAATTCGCCATTACAATGCTTGGCCCTGTTGGAAAGTTGCAGGCAAAGGAAACCACAATACCCAGCATAAAGCAAACAACGGAGAGAATGCACGAGCATATAATTACGGATTTGAAGGTTTTCAAAAGACGCATTGAAGTTAGCGCAGGAAAAATAATCAAACTAGAAATCAGCATTGCGCCCATAATGCGCATTCCTATGACTATTATCACTGCGGTTAACAACGCCAAAAGCATATTGTAGAATTCTATGCTCGTGCCGCTGGCTCTCGCATAACTTTCATCAAAAATCACGAAAAAAAGCTTATTGTAAAAAAATACGAACAGCGCAAAAATCACAACGGATATGGCAACGCACAAATACACCTCCTCCTGCTTTATCGCCAAAATGCTGCCGAACATATAATTGTAAATATCGGTGTTCATGCCGGAAAAAACAGACATAACAATAACGCCTATCGCAAGCGAACTGCAAGATATTATGGCTATAGCGGCATCGCCTCGCATCTTTGAGCTTTCCCTTATTCTAAGCAGCAGAAATGCCGCAAGCATCACAAGAGGAATGGAAACTTTGAGCGGAGATACACCAAGAGGAATGGCTATGGCAAGCGTTCCAAAGCCAACGTGCGAAAGACCATCGCCAATCATGGAATATCTCCGCAGAACAAGAGGAAGCCCCAAGAACGATGCACAAAGCGAAACGAAAATACCAACTATAATGGCTCGATTTACAAAAGAATAGGAAAATAGCTCTTCAAGCAATTCCGGCATTGTATTCCCCCAAATGCAAAGTCCTGTCGCAAAACTTAGCAACGCCGGAAATATCATGAGAAACGATAATCACCGTTATGCCTTGCGAATTTATGTATTTCAATATGCTGTATAACTGGTTTGCAGTCTCAATGTCCAAGCCGTTTGTAGGTTCGTCAAGGAGCAACATTTTCGCCTCTGCGCAAAGCATTCTTGCAAGCAGCGCCCTTTGTTTTTGCCCCGCCGATAGTTCCTGGAAAGATTTGTGCTTCAACTGTTCAATGCCAAGCAATTCAAGATTTTTGTCCGCCAGTTTTTTGTCATTTTTGTTGTAAAAATAAAAATACTTATGTCTGCAAAGAGTTCCGGAAATCACAATTTCATAAACGCTGGCCGGAAAATCCCTGTGAACAGCGGTTTGCTGCGCCATATAGCCAATTTCATTTTTTTTAATTCCATAAAAATTCACGCTTCCCTGAGACGGTTTTATAATGCCGGCAATGCTTTTGAGCAAAGTGGATTTGCCGGAACCGTTTGGGCCAAACACGCCTAAAAAATTCCCTGCGTCAAGCTCAAAACTGCAGTTGGAAAGAGCAAACGTAGATTCATATTTTACGCAAATTTGCGAGCAGGAAAGTATCTTTTGCAATTATTCCTCCCAAAGCCCTGTTTTCAAATTTTTTGCGTTTTGCCGCAGAAAATCCAAATAAGTTAATCCTTTTTCAAAATCCTGTTTTGAAAGATTGTGATAGGAATGCAGCAAAAGCATTTTCGCTCCGGTTTCTTCCGCAACGGATTCTGCGGTTTTTGGGCTGCTAAGCTCAACATGGTATATGTAGGGGACTTTATTTTCTTTCACAGTTTTAATAAGGGACGCTATTGTTTTGGCAGAGGCGTTTGACTGGTCTGAGCAACCAGGGAAAGCTGCTGCGTACTCAAGGCCGTATTCCTCGGTTAAATAGCGAAACGGAAATCTGTCTGCCACAACGATTAGCTTTCGCTTCGCTGAGTTCACGGTTTGCGATAATTCGCCGGAGAGTTCACTGATTTGCGCAATATAATTTTGAGCGTTTTCCCTATAGCTTTCGCAATTTGCAGCGTCTTTTTCGCAAAGCGCATTTGCAGTTTCGTTTATCATTGAGATTGCGTTTGACGGCCCGGTCCATATGTGCTCGTCATAGTCGTCTTCATCTTCTTCCTTGTAAAGCTTGGCAAAGTCTATCATGCGAACAATCTTCATTTTTGAGGTATCAAGCGCGCTTAAAATACGTTTTACCCAAGTTTCATTTTCGCCGCCTATGTATAAAAATACATCTGCGTTTTGAATTTTTTTCATGTCTGCGGGGCTGGGTTCAAAGGAATGCACGGAATTGCCCGGAGCTACAAGCATTGTTATGTTAGCCTTTTCTTTGGCTGTTGCCCTTGCAAAATCATAAAGCGGGAAAATTGTAGCGACCACATTTGTTTTGCCATTAGAAGTTTTTTCATCGCAAGACATTGCCAAAACCGCAAACAACGCAAAAAGGTGGAGAATGCCTAGTGGGTATTTCATTACGGGGAATATAGAAAACAATGCAGAATATTTACTATATTACTACCCATGAAAAAATTTCTTGTTCTCTCCGTTGCTCTTTTGAGCATTATTTCCATGTCTTGCGAAAAGAAATCCGTCGCAGAAGACCAGGACGCAAAAACTAAGGCTGCCCTTGAAACAGCCAAAGGCAAGCACAGCTACGCAATTGGCGTCAATTTCAGCCAACTCCTGATTCGGGATGTTGAAATGCTAACCTCAATCGGCTTGGAAATAGACTATTCCTTGATTATACAAGGCATAAAAGACAAAATGGATACAACCAAGCCCGCCCTTATGAACGATAGCGAAGTCAATATCAGCCTGCAAGAGCTTATGACTGAAATGCGCAAAGCCCAATTTGCCAAAGATTCCATAACCAGAGCGCAAAAAGCTGCGGAAAACCTTGCCGGCCAAATCGCTTTCCTTGAAAAAAACAAAACCGAAGCCGGCGTTGCAGTTACTGAAAGCGGCTTGCAATACACAATTATCTCGGAAGGCAAAGGCAAAATCGCATCTGCCACAGACACGCTAATCGTTCATTACGAAGGCAAATTGCTGGACGGCTCGGAATTTGACAGCTCTATAAAACGCAACCAGCCCCTGTCTGTTATTTTGGGCGAAGGCAAGATAATCAAAGGCTGGATAGAAATGCTTGGCTTAATGAAAAAAGGCCAAAAGGTTAAGGCTTGGATTCCAAGCGAGCTTGGCTACGGCGAACAAGGCAGCCAAAGAATATACGGCAATTCCCTGCTGATTTTTGAAATGGAACTTATCGATATTAAGCCTGCTAAAAAGTAAGCGGTGAGTGGCTAGTGGCTAGTGGTGAGTTTGCTGAGCGAGATGGCTCTGAAGCACTTTTTATATCCAAAGGAGTTGCGGATAGAAGCATTGTAAATCCCAATGTTAGCACGGTGCTTGCCGCAAAGCGCCTCCGCAAAGAAGCCAGTGTGGACGAACTTCTCAGCGGCATACTTAGCGGCAACAGAGTAGCCTTGGCCCAAGGCATAACCCTTGTTGAAAGCAACTTGCCTGAACACCAAAACAAAGCGCGAGAGCTTATTCAAAAATGCCTGCCGCACAGTGGCAACTCGCTTAGAATTGGCATAACAGGCAGCCCCGGAGCCGGCAAAAGCTCGTTTATAGAAGCCTTTGGCGTTTACTTAATCAAAGAACACCGCAAAAAAATAGCCGTGCTCGCCATAGACCCCACAAGCCAGCGCACAAAAGGCAGCATTTTAGGCGACAAAACCCGAATGAACATGCTCTCCGCAAACCAGGATGCTTTTATAAGACCTTCGCCTTCCGGCTCGTCGCTTGGCGGCGTGGCTCAAAAAACAAGGGAATCCATACTCCTTTGCGAAGCTGCGGGCTATTCTATAATTTTAATAGAAACCGTTGGAGTTGGGCAAAGCGAAACCGCTGTGCACTCTATGGCAGATTTCTTTTTGCTTTTGATGCTTGCCGGAGCAGGCGATGAATTGCAAGGCATAAAGCGTGGCATAATGGAAATGTGCGATGGCATGGCAATAACAAAGTGCGATGGGGAAAACATAACGAAAGCCATGAGCGCTCGCTCAGAATACCAAAGCGCGCTCCACCTGTTTCCTGCGACTTCCTACAACTGGATGCCAAAGGTCATAGCTACCTCTTCAGTTACAAACGAGGGCTTGCCCGAAGTTTGGCAAATGATAAGCGAATACGAAAACGTTGTAAAGCAAAACGGCTGGTTTTCGCAAAACAGAAAAGAGCAGCAAAAGAACTGGATGGAAAACAGAATCAGAGACAGCGTTATCTCCAATTTTTACAACCACCCCGCAGTGCAAAAAGAACTGCCCGTGCTGGAAAACGCCGTATTGGAAGGCAAAGAAAGCCCCTTCGCCGCAGCGGAGCAGTTGCTTAAAATTTATTTTGAAAAACTCGGAGGGGGCCAGCGCGGGTTTTTGGAAGACATATCAACCATATAGAACTGTTTGCCAAGAAAAGCGCTATAGTCTCTGTCAAACATACGAAGAACGTAGCGGGCAATCCATTGGCCAAGCTTAAGCACAACCATCTTGCGGCGCAAGCGTCCCTGACAGTCGCGGTTCAGAATGTCCGGCAAAGTGTTGGTGGTCATTATTTCATCTATGAACGGGCTGTTCAGCTTTTCTCTCGCTTCCGGGCTGGAATAGAAATGCGTTACTCCAAAGCAAACTCTGCGTGGATGCGCCTTGTTTTTCAGGTGTTCGCAGCACTCAACTATTGTGGAGCCTGTGCGAACCATATCGTCAAGAATAATGACGTCTTTGCCGGTGAGATAGTCTATGTCAACTTCGCTGGCAGGGTTCAAGTTCATGCTGACTTCACGCTCGCCCGTGCGTTTTTTGTCCAGAATTATGCGTTTGCAATTCGGGAGGGCAAGTGCTTCGCGCACCCTATTGCCAAAGGGCGCAGCTCCTTTGTCTGGCGAAACAATAACCAGATTGTCGCCGTTTTTGCCTATTTGCACAAAGTCCGAGGTTTTTATGTAATGAGCGTAAATTTCCGCCGGAACAAGATTGTGGAAATCGCCCTCGAAAATATCCCTGAAAAGAATTTCAACATTTACGGAGTGATTGTGAACGGTTATGATAGTGTCCACTCCCGCTTCTTTTAGCAGCTTTGCGTAAAGCAGCGAGGTGAATGCCTGCCCGTCAAACTTTTTCAAGTCAGAAATATCCCTGTCTTTTTCAATTTCGCCAAAGCGGTACGCGCCTCGGTCTTGCGCAGAGTAAAACAGATCCGGTTCAATTAAAACCACCCTTTTCGCGCCATTATCTTTAGCCGCTCTTGCAAGGATCATATTGCGCATGGCGCAATCGTTTCTGCTTCTTGTGGAGAGCGAAACGGAGCATATTATAACAACCTTGCCCTCAAGGTAGCTGCCCACACGCTCAAAGTTTTCGATATCCGAGATATAGCGTGGGCAAAACTCGCTATTTGCATAAGTTTTGAGCGAAACCTCGTCTGCGATATCGCCGCGCACGCCTAAAAACTGCGCAACGTCCATAGCAAAGGAATCGTCCGTAAAAGTGCCTGTTACAACAATGCCGTCTGACATGATGGAAATATAGTAAATGCCGCTGTGGCCTTTTAAACTTTTATTTTATATAATTCTTCCGCTGAGCATTTTCCTTATAATTTTATAATGATCGCCGCCTAATTGAACCCGGATTTTATCCAAGTCCTTCAAGGGAAACCAAAACGCTTCCGAGGCATCGTCCGCTGCTTTTAGCTTGGGAAGCTCCGAAATTTGCAAATCAAAAAGAAAGGTGTGGGAAATCATTCTGCCGCGAGGCTCTCGGTTAGGGTCGTCAAAAACCTGATGGTCTTTTATGCTTTTGTCCAAAGCCTCATATCCAAGCTCTATCCCGGTTTCTTCAATAAGCTCCCTTATGGCGCAATGCCTTAGAGGTTCGTTGCTATTCAAAAAGCCTCCAGCCATAGCGCACAGCCCTTTGCCGGGAAAAGCCGCTCTTTTTATCAAAAGAATATGCTCCTTGCAAATAACTAAAGC
>WQTK01000273.1 GCA_009786285.1 Candidatus Fibrimonadales bacterium
CCACCCGCCGTTATAGACAGCGAGAAGCAAAAATTAGCAACGCAAAAAGACATCGTGGAAAAATGCAAAGACGCATTGGCGGTTTTGTAGGGGCGTATTCAATACGCCCCTACAAAACCGGTTGCTTACCCGTAATCCGCACAAAAATATCCATGTATTTGTCAACGGTGTTTTGCACAACGTCCTTTGGAATTTCCGGGCCGGGGTAATCTTTGTTCCAGTCCAGAGTTTCAAGCCAGTCGCGAATGTACTGCTTGTCAAAGCTCTCCTGGTTTTGGCCCTCGGCGTATTTTTCTGCGGGCCAATACCTTGAAGAATCCGGGGTTAGAACCTCGTCTATCAAAACAGTTTTGCCGTCTATCTCGCCGAATTCAAACTTTGTGTCTGCAAGGATAATGCCTTTGGTTGCGGCAAAGTTTCTCGCCTTGCTGTAAACCTCCAGAGTAAGGTCTCTAAGCGTTGTCGCAATTTTTTCTCCAACTATTGGAATTGTCTGCTCAAAAGATATGTTCTCATCGTGCCCGGTTTCGGCTTTGGTGCTGGGAGTGTAGATTGCAGGGTCTATTTTTGCGCAAAGCTTTAAGCCTGTGGGCAAAACATGGCCGCAGATTTTGCCGGTTTTCTGGTAATCTTTCCAGCCAGAGCCTACTATGTAGCCTCTCGCTATGCATTCAACGTCGTGCCTGTTTGCCTTTTTAACAAGCATGGAACGCCCCCGCAAATAATCAGCAAAAGGCTTTAGCACTGCAGGATAGTCCTCAACATTTGCAGATACCAAGTGATTTGGCATTCCGAGCTGCTCAAACCAGAACAGCGAAAGCTGGTTCAATATTTTGCCTTTGCCGGGTATTGGCGTAGGAAGCACAACATCAAAGGCGGAGAGGCGGTCGCTAGCCACCATCAAAAAGTGCTCGCCAAGGTCGTACATATCGCGTACTTTGCCCTGGTGAAACAGAGGAACAGCGGTTACGGGAGTTTCAAATTTCAGTGCCATGAAGAGGAATATAGAAAAACCCTTGACAAACCTGCAAAAATTTTCTATATTTATAACTAAGTATATGTTTCTAAAAGGAGGCTATTATGGCAGCTAAAAAAGAAAGTAAAGCTACTGTTGTTAAAAAAGCGGTGAAAGCCGTCAAAGAAACGGTCGCAAAAGCAAAGAAAACTGTTGCTAAAAGCAAAACAGCCGATGTTGAATTTAAGGTATACGCGCCAGACTCTGCATCTGTTGCTGTTGCTGGCGATTTCAACAACTGGAAACCGGCAGCACTCAAAAAGGATAAAACCGGAAACTGGAGCGGAAAAATCAAACTGGGCGCAGGCGCTCATCAATATAAAATTGTTTTCAATGGCCAATATTGGGAAACCGATAAAGCCAATCCAGAACGTGTATCTGATGGACACGGTGGAGAAAACAGCATAAAAAGAGTTTAACAATAAAGTTTTAGCTCAACTGTGCAAAAGTATAAAGTCTCATTTGGCGACAAAGAGATAGCTTCGGCAGTGGAGCTATTCGGCTCACCGCTTTGGATTTATGACTTTGGCGTAATAGAAAAACGTATTTGGGATTTGCGTTTTTTTGGAATTATCAGATATGCCCAAAAAGCGTCTCCAAATATAAATTTGCTATCCAAAATGAGGGAGATTGGCATTGATGTTGATGCTGTCAGCGCAGGTGAAATTATCCGTGCGTTACGTGCTGGTTTTTCGCCGAATAGCATAAGATACACTGCGGATGTTTTTGACCATGACGCTCTTGCTCTGGTGAAAGAACATTCAATATCGGTGAATATAGGCAGCCCGGATATGCTTTTTCAATTGCATGAAGCCGGCATAAATGTTCCTTTGGCAATTCGCGTAAACCCGGGTTTTGGCCACGGGCATTCCAACAAAGTCAATACAGGCGGAGAGCTTTCCAAGCATGGCATTTGGCGCGGCGAGTTGGAAACTGTCGCAAAAAAGGCGGCAGAACTTGGCTTTACTGTTGAATGCCTGCATATGCACATAGGCTCCGGCTCGGATTACATTCATCTGTCGCAGGTTGTTTCCGCTATGGAGAATGCTATAGGCTGCATTGCTGCCCTTGTGCCGGATTTGAAAATAATAAGCGTTGGAGGCGGCTTGCCTATTTCTTATAAAAGAGGAGAGTACCACAACATAGATTTGGAAAAATATTACGATATTTGGGATAGCGCACGCAAGAGAGTTAGCAACAATATTGGGCATTATTTGCAGTTGGAAGTTGAGCCCGGCCGTTATTTAACGGCGGAAAGCGGTATTTTAGTCGCAGAAATTCGTGCTGTGAAAAAAATGGGCGGAAAGTTGTTTTATTTGATAGATGCCGGTTTTACGGATTTAGTGCGTCCGGCTTTTTACGGAGCTTATCATCATATTTCTGTTATCCACAGAGGCGGAAATGAAACAAATGAAGAAGCAGACGTTATAGTTGCCGGGCCGCTTTGCGAAAGCAGCGATGTTTTTACGCAAGAAGAAGGCGGCATTGTAGCGAGCCGCAGATTGCCGCTTGCCGCAGTCGGAGACTTGCTGGTAATTCACGATGCCGGAGCTTATGGTTCCGCTATGAGCAGCAATTATAATTCCCGCCTGCTTGCGCCGGAAATTCTGTGGGAAAAAGGAAATCCGGTTCAAATAAGAAAGAGGCAAACTTTTGAGCAGTTGTTGAGCAACGAGATTTGCGATGAATAAAATATTCATTGCATTGTTACTGTTCTTTTCCCTTTCATATTCCAATCAGCAAGATAGTGTTGAATATAAGATAGATCCGGCCCGGCTTGCTATTATAGGCGGTTCCATAGCGGCGAGCTATACGGCGATTTACCTTATTTATTTAAAAGAAGGCTGGTGGGCAGATGCCGTGCCTTTCAATTTTAAAGATGATTTTGATTATGCGTCTAATTTAGACAAGTTCGGGCATTTTTACACGGGTGTTATTTTTGGCCATTTGTTTACAATGAGCTATGACTGGGTTGGGATGAGCCCTTTTGCTTCTACGCTTTGGGCAGGCATCACTCTGGGGCTTACGCAAATTCTTATAGAGTTTAAAGACGGTTTTTCTCCATATGGCTATAGCAAATGGGATGCTATTGCCGGGACGCTCGGCGGTTTTTATGCTATGGGCAAAAGGTTTATTCCAGCCATGCAATACATAGATTATAAGTTTATTTATTGGCGCAACAATAGAGAATATTGGAAAAAAGGCGGGGAAGACAAGGGCGGAAGCCTGACCGGGGGAGATGGAGTTTGGGTAGATGATTATTACGGCGGAAACCAAACGCACTGGCTTTCGTTTAAGGTAGGCAAGTTTATGCCGCATTATATGGAGTGGTTCGCTTTTGCCTTTGGCTGGGGAATAGATGACGGGCGGTTTAAAAAAGAAAGCAAGCATAGAAGCCATTATGAGTATTATATTTCCCCCGATTACGATTTGGAAGCGATTTTTCGCCCTCAAAAGACCTGGACAAAAAATTTAATTACAATTTTGAACCATGCGAAGCTTCCGGCTCCGACTCTTCGCTTTTATCCGAATGCGAAATTTTTCCCTCTGCACCCCTTGGGGTTCGGGTTTAACGTTCCTTTTTAATTTGCTATATTCACTTTCATCATGAATCGCTACGATTTAGTTTTGCTGGGGTTTATATTAGAAGAAGACTCCACTGGGTACGACATTATCTCTAAAGTGAAGGGAGGGGGCTTGGAACGATGGGCTATGATAAGCCCTTCCTCTATTTACAATCGCCTGAACCTTCTTGAGAAACACCGGTGCATAGAGAGGAAAACGGTTAAAAAAGAAAAACATCCTCGCGCAAAGGTGTACAGCATAACCGATAAAGGGCGGGAAGTGGTGAACCGTGAGGTGATAAGGCATTTGACCGGTTTTAACGATGACCCTCGAACGCTGGGTTATGCCTTTTTGTTCGGTTTGGAAAACAAGCGCAATATCATCAGAATTTTGAAAGAGCACGAAATAAAGCTAAGGGAGGAGGTTGCCCGTCTTGATAAAATGATAGACGAAGAGCCAAAGCCCACGCTTTACCCGGGTGGCCCGTTTTTAAATTGCATGAGCCGCGACCATATTTTGGTCGAGCTTAAATATTTGCAAGCCGCAGTGCAAATTCTGCAAGACCCGCAAAAATCCGAGATGCTCGACGGCTACTTTTACATAAACTTCGGAAACCGAGACTGGCAAAAAGCTACGGACAGCTCGCATCCTGTTTAGGGCTGAAGCCAAAGCACCAACTGTTCCCTGAGTTTCTATTCATAAAATTCGATAAAGGAAGTTGCATGGCTTTTCCCCGTGCTATGGGGAAAGGGTTGTCTGTGTCTTTTGTTGACAGAGAGTCTATGAGCGAATTGCCGCAGTAAAAGCTGATAATGAACCCATTATTCGTGAGCGCAAAGCTTTCGTACGCAAAATCCGTGTTTTCAACGCTGTCGCGCCCAAAGAAAAGGAATTCCATTGGCGGCAAAATTAAGCCTTCCGGCATTTTAAGCTGCGATATGCGGCACTCTGAAAGTTCCAGAGTGTCTAAGGTAGCGTTGTAAATTTCCATATATTCAAATGGCTCGCCGTTGGTTTTTGGGTCTGCGAAAATTTCGGTGAAAAACAAGTCTCCGTAGTTTTCGGGCACTCTGGATTTGGATTTTGGAAGTATTGCCAAAATTTGCAGCGGTTCAATGGAGCTTGCTTCCAATTCCAGAATCGCGGAACCCTTGGTTGAGTGTAATTGCATAGTTTCGACTTGCTGAATTGCAGAAACCTTTATCTGCTTTTCCCCAAAAAACAGGATGCTGCCGTTTGAATCTTTGAGCTCTATCCTCAGGGCGAAGGTTTGGTTTAGGGGCAAGGCGCCGGTGTTGAAAATGCCTTTTCCGTTTTCAATTTGCATTTGGAGTTGCAAAGAGTCCAAAAACAGCGTTCCGGAGTGGATATTTTCGCTGTTTGCGAGTCCGAGCGGTATTTCCAGCCTTAAAAAGCCGTAAAGGGCGGTCAGGGCAATGGGAATTGAGACTGTTTTGTTTACGGCTATGTCTGCGGTGGCTTCGCCTTTCAGTATCTGCTTTCCTTTGTCTGCATATACTTTTACCTCGAATTTCCGGTTTTCTCCGAGCGGAATGCCGTCTATTTTCAGGTTGTCGCTCTCGGATTTTGCGGATAAGTGCATATTTTCCATGTTTGCCGCCGAAACGTGGACTGAAATGCTGTCGAAGAGCGGTATTTGCAGCCTCCCCAGCATAAGTTTTGCGCTTCCTCCGTGTTGTTCCTCGCCTCCGCTTGAGCCGCCGCCGCTGCAAGCTGCGAAAAACAGTGTAACCATTGCCGTCCACAATCCGCAAGCGGCGAAAAACAAGACACAAAAATGTCTAATCATAAAGACCTCCTATTAGTTGTCTATATACTTAGACGCTTCTCGCAAGGAAAAAATAAAAAAAAGTGACATTTTGGGTGTTTTTTGACGAAAAAATACCCGATTTTCGTTTTTTTTGTACTTTTTTGTGGAAATTTTGTATATTATATCATGGGCATGTATCTGCCTCTAGCCCTCGGTTACCGGTACTCGCAATTAGAGCGAGAGTGCCAAAGTAACTGGGGGCTTTTTCATTGTTTACATACAGCATTTTCCCTAAACTTACTGTGATATAGTTTTGCTTTCAAGCTACAACGCCGCAATCTTTCGCCGTGAAAGACCGGTATAATTCATGATTTTGCTCACCGTTTCGCCTGCGGCTTTCATAGCCTTGGCGACTTGGCTTGTGCCTTGGCCTATGCCTTTAGCTTCGGCTTTCGCAATATCTCTGTCGTAAGCCTTCAAAATGCTTGAGTTATACATCTGCTTCAAAGTCATGTTTTCCTCCGTCAACTCCTTGTACTTGCCGTAAAGCTCAGTGTGCATAACAGACATGCGCTCCTGAAGCATTAAAGCGTCTTTTTCACTAAGATAGAAATTTTCATGGCTCTTGCGAAAAACATCGCAGATCTCAGCGACATAACCTGTCAATCTTTTGGCCAATGCCTTGCGCTTCTTGGAATCTTCTCCGCTTCTTTTCAGTTCCTCTCGAATTTTCAGAATGTAAAAAGGAAGCAGCAAAGCCATATGCTCCAGTTCGGAAACCTTGTGCTCAAGCATCTTGAACGCAGAAACCTTGTACAGCACGCTTCTTTCGCCCGGAAATACCACCTCAATGGTCAAGAAATCTTCGGTCTTGCTTGTTTCCCAGTAAATCACCGCAGGTGCTGGCATCTCTATGCGCATATAAGAGCCATTGTCTGAAATGTATTTATCTTTCAACGCTATAGATATGCTATAATTGAACACCCTAAGCGACATTTCCATATCATCGTCTATCTGTGCTTCTATCAGATAGGTGTCCTTTTTGTTTTCACAGAACAGGGTTACCACAATATCCGAGACTATCTTTCCCAGCTTCCCTGATTTGGGATTTTTTCTTATAGATTCGTTGGGCTCTATTTTTACAGGAGTATCCAACGGGTAATTCTTCTTGAAAAGTCCGTTTATCAGATGCACCACAGCCGGAGGACTTGCCTCGGTCATGATGAATTTGAAATTGCAGTCAAACGCCTGCGCTGTGCTCTATTCCAGAGCTTCTTCTGATTTTTCTTGCATAAAAATTGTCCTCATATATACTTAGACGCTTCTCGCAGGGAAAAAATCAAAAAAAGTGACATTTTGGGTGTTTTTTGGTAATCTTCCTCCCATCGCCATCGAATTTACTACGTTACCCCCTATGGGAAGAGATTTTAAAGCGATAGCTAGTGCCACAAGCTGTCTATTTTTGTTATTTTTTGTTATTTTAGTTTCCTGTTCGGACTACGGGTCCATAGATCTTTACACAAGAGAAGGCGCTCCGGTTCAACGCTATTCCAGCAGCGAAGAACCTAGCAGTAGCAGCTTGGGTAAGATTTCCAGCAGTTCAGAAAATATTTTTAGTAGCAGTTCGGGTATAAAGTCCAGTTCAAGCGAGAGCAGTTCGCCATCATCTTCAAGCGTTGCTATTCAAAACAGCAGTTCATCAATAACGCAAAGTTCTTCAAGCGCAACACTTAGCTCATCAAGCTCTGCTATTCCAAGCAGCAGTTCAAAAGCCCCCTCCAGTTCATCTATTCTACCGATCTCCTCTTCCAGCAACCCCCCTAGCTCGTCAAGCTTTAATATTTTTTATGATACGCGCGATAACATTGAGTACAGGTATGTAGAAATTCCAAATGCAGGTACTTGGATGGCAGAGAATTTGAATCATGAAGCGAAAGACAGTAAATGTTATGATAATATTTTAGAAAATTGTACGAAATATGGAAGATTATATGATTGGGATATGGCGAAAGGAGCTTGTCCATATGGTTGGCATTTACCATATCATGCAGAATTGATGATGTTAGTAGAGATGGTGGGTGATATAAATGCAGGTAAAAACTTGAAGGCAATGAGTGGTTGGAAAAGCTACAGCAGCAGCAGTGGCAACGGCACGGATTACTATGGCTTTTCGGCTCTGCCGGGCGGTTTCGGTCTTCCGGGACAGTCCAGTTTCGATAATGAAGGTAAAGGCGGCAATTGGTGGTTAGTTGATGAGCCCGCCGGTAATACTACCAAGGCATATTATTGGAACATAAACTACGATGCGAACTCAGTAAATGTTAATACTTATAGTAAGGGTCATTTCTTCTCCGTCCGTTGCATAAAGGACAAATAACCGGTGCGTTTATGAGAAATTCAATTCTTACTTTTTTGTTGTTGCTTGCTGCCATAGCCAATGCGGCGCAGACGCTTGCTGTGCTTGAAATTACCCAGGCTGGGGAAATAAACGCAAGCATTCCCGAAATACGGCACCTCTCCGATGAACTCAGAAGACAAGCAGTCGCCACACTGCCAGACTACAACTACACCGTCCTCACACGAGACAACATAATATCGCTCATGCCACCAGACGAAAAAGAAGCCGAATGCCTCGCCGAAAGCTGCGCCGTGGAAATAGGACGCGCAATAGGCGCGGAATACATAAGCCAGGGAAGCATAGGCAACTTTGGAGGAGACCTAAGCCTGTCAATAGAACTCTACGAAACACTTAGCGGAAAACTGCTCGGAAGCATTGTAATAGAAAGCAAAGACGTGAAAGGGCTAATGGACGCAATAAGAAAACAAGCCCCCGCATTGTTCGCAAAAATAAAATCACAGCCAAAACAACAAACACAATATCAGCCTGCGCAGCAACCCCCCGCAGACAAATACGCCGTCAACTACCCGCCAAGCTTCTTCGCTAGCCAAAAGACAAAAACATCAACCTGGGTGGCCGTGGGCTTGGACATACTCGGCGCCGCCGCTATTGGCTTTGGAATATACCAGCACATAAACGCAAGCACTTTGTACAACGACTACAAGAAAATGGAATGGCTTTCACCAGAAGAACACGGCAAATACGAAGATGCCCGGAAAAAAGCCAACGACGCCAAAACGCTCAGAAACATGGGCTATGCAATAGGCAGCGTTTTGCTGGGAACAGGAATAGCAATCCACATTTGGTTCTAATCAAGGCAAATTAAGCATCATAGTCATCGAATTTACTATGTTACTCCTTATGGGAAAAAATTTTAAAGCGATAGCTAGTAC
Organism: Candidatus Fibrimonadales bacterium; assembly: GCA_009786285.1. Lineage (GTDB taxonomy): Bacteria > Fibrobacterota > Fibrobacteria > Fibrobacterales > Fibrobacteraceae > Fibrimonas. The sequence goes on from WQTK01000273.1 coordinate 8,643, forward strand.
CACAAGCTGTCTGTTTTTGTTATTTTTTGTTATTTTGGTTTCTTGCTCGGACTACGAGTACATAGATCCTTACACAAGAGAAGGCGCCCCAACTAACTCTTATTCCAGCAGCGAAGAACTTAGCAGTAGCAGCTTGGGTAAGATTTCCAGCAGCTCGGAAGATATTTTAAACAGCAGTTCATCAATAACGCAGAGTTCTTCGAGCGAATTACCTAGCTCTTCAAGTTCTGTTATTCCAAGCAGCAGTTCATCAATAACGCAAAGTTCTTCAAGCATAGCACTTAGCTCTTCAAGCTCTATTCCAAGCAGTAGCTCGGTAGCATTGTGCGGCTCCGAAACTTACAAACCATCTATCCAATTCTGCGATACACGTGATAAGAAGTTATACAAATATGTGAAGATAAATAATGTTATATGGATGGCAGAGAATTTGAATTATGATGTAACAAACGACGCTACTGATGTATGCTATGACAATAATCCAAACAATTGTACTATATATGGCCGTTTGTATAGCTTTACTACTGCGACAGCAAATAAATTTAACCCAAATGGTAAAGGAATTCAAGGTGTTTGTCCATCTGAATGGCATATTCCCAGCGAGTCAGAGTGGAAAACCTTAAGAACCCAAAACGATATAACTGATTTAAGAAGTCCCTATTATTGGAGTTCTTTGGATGGCTACGTTTCTGGTACAGATAACACTGGTTTTTCCGCCTTGCCGGGCGGCGAATTATATAATGATAAATTCTCAAATCTTGGAGAATATGGTAGTTGGTGGAGTTCAGGAGCAAATATTTATATGTATATAAACTATAAATCTAATAGTAATATTATGAGTATTAGTGAGAATGCTCAATTTTCTGTCCGTTGTATTCACGATTAGCTTGGTTTATTTATGAGAAATTCCATTCTTGCTTTTTTGTTGTTGCTTGCTACCATAGCCAATGCGGCGCAGACGTTTGCTGTGCTTGAGATTACCCAGGCAGGAGAAATAGGACACGCAATAGGCAGCGTTTTGCTGGGAACAGGAATAGCAATCCACATTTGGTTCTAATCAAGGCAAATCAAATATCATAGTCATCGAATTTACTATGTTACTCCTTATGGGAAAAATTTTTAAAGCGATAGTTAGTACCACAAGCTGTCTGTTTTTGTTATTTTTTGTTATTTTGGTTTCTTGCTCGGACTACGAGGCCATAGATCCTTACACAAGAGAAGGCGCCCCAGCTAACCCTTATTCCAGCAGCGAAGGACTTAGCAGTAGCAGCTTGGGTGAGATTTCCAGCAGCTCAGAAGATATTTTGAGCAGCAGTTCAGAGAAAATTTTAAGCAGCAGTTCGGGTAAAAATTCCAGTAGTTCAGAAAAAATTTCCAGCTCAAGCGTTGTTATTTTGAGCAGTAGCTCGGAGGAAGCCTCTTCCAGTTCAAGCGAGGGGCAAAGCAGCAGTTCAGTAGCATTGTGCGGCTCCGAAATTTACGAGCCATCTACCCAATTCTGCGATACACGTGATAATAGGTTATACAAATATGTGACGATAAATAATGTTATATGGATGGCAGAAAACTTGAATTATGATATACCAGACGATCCTACTGATGTATGCTATGGCAATAATCCAACCAATTGTACTGTATATGGTCGCTTGTATAGTTGGGATGCTATATTAGAATATAATGAAGATAGACATGATGGCGAAAAAATTCGAGGTGTTTGTCCTGAGAATTGGCATATTCCTAGCGAGACAGAGTGGGGAGAATTAATAAACAATAATGAAGTAACTAATTTAAGGGAGGAATCGCATTGGGACTCAAGTAGAGGCGGCTATGTTCCTGGTAAAAATACCACTGGTTTTTCTGCCTTGCCGGGTGGCTATTTATCAGGTGATCAAGTTTATTGGGATCTTGGCACATATGGTCTTTGGTGGAATTATGTAGGTTCTTCTGCAGAAGCCTATGTATATATAAATTACAAATCTGAAAATCTTATAGATTTTGTTTCAGCTAAGAATAATAGGTATTCCGTCCGTTGCGTAATGGATTAACTGGCTGAATTGGGGTGTACATACTCTTTTAGAGTAATTATTTCTATCTTATACTTATACGGAGGTCTTTATGTCGTTAAAACAGTTATTAGCGTTGATTGTGGCCTGTTTGCTCTTTGGATGCTCCAGCAGCAACAGCGATGACAATGGCATCAGTAGCAGCAATAGCTATGGCGCAAGCAGCAGTAGCTATGATGATCCAATCAGCAGCAGCAGTAGCAACAAGGGTTCCAGCAGCAGCAATGCCGCAATCAGCAGCAGTAGCAGCAAGGGTTCCAGCAGCAGCAATGCCGCAATCAGTAGCAGTAGCAGCAAGGGTTCCAGTAGCAGCAGCAATGCCGCAGTCAGCAGCAGTAGCAGCAAGGGTTCCAGTAGCAGCAGCAATGCCGCAGTCAGCAGCAGCAGCAGCGGTACAGGCTCCCAGATAGACTGCTCCCGTCAAGGCTTGACAAATGCTGTAAACTCCTATATAGAAGCGCTTTCCGCAGGCGATTACACAAAAATGCCGCTGGCTTCAGGTGCCAAGTATATTGAAAACGACCATAATGCCCCATACAATGGAAACAGAACTGTCGCATTTGGCGAAGGTCTATGGAAAACGCCTCTCCCTCCAGACCACCATATGAACCTTATTGATGTAGAAGCTTGCGCAACTTTCACTGAAGTTATCCTCGCAAATACAGATCCTCAGTATGTGCTGGGAGTTCGCCTAACAGTGAAAGATAATAAAATCTCCGAAGTTTTCACCGTGGTCACCTACGATGGGCACTGGTTGTTCAATGCCAAGAATTACTTGAGGTATTCCAAGGCTGAAGATTGGTCTGAACTGCCTGTGGAGAAGCGTCTTACACGTGAGAGATTGCGCGATGACGCTGAGGCTTACTTTAAATATTTTAATGATAAATCAGTGGTAGTTCCATGGGGCGTTCCGTGCGCAAGGCTTGAAGGCGGCGCATACACCGGAGACAGTCCCACATCGACTTGCAATGTTGGTGTTCCCGATACTCAAAAAATACCAACTGTTTGGTGGCTTGCAGATCCGGATTACGGAATGGTTATTCTCTACGTGTTCTTTGGCGGTCCAGATTCCCACATGTTCCGGATTTTGCCAACAGGGTATCGCTACATACACACGTTAACCGCAATGCTGCAATCAAGCTTTCAGCCATAATAATTTCTTGAGCGATGTGTGTATTTGCGAAGGTGAGACTTTAGCAAATACACAAGTCATGCCTGCAAATTTGCGAAATTTCGCTGTTTTTTAGAAAAGCGTGTTGATTTTCATTGTTCAATCGTATTATATAGCTATGAATAAATTTTTGGCTTTGGATATGGAAGAGGCAGATAATGGCGCGGAGCTTTCTGCAATTTTATTTGAAATTGAGTGTGGGCTCCCCAAGAAGTTGGATGAGCGGCAATTTTTGATTAAGTCTGAGAAAAAATGTTCTGGGCTTCTTGATAAAATGGAATTGCTTTGTGAGTTTGTGGAGGAGGATTTTAGAAAGTTTTGCGATTTTATTAGGTGTGCTGGCACTTTGTTGACGTGTGATACCGAGTTATTGGTGGTTATGACTTTGCATTGCAATGGGTTAATTTTGTTTAAGGAGTTAGAGGATTTCCCTGAATTTGTTGATATTTCGGAAAAGTCGCAGAGTTTGAGTTTTGAGATGCAATCTGGAAAAAATAAATGCGAAATTATTATGAATACTTTTGTATATTACCGGGAACAAATTAACCAAAGAGGTGAAAGATGAGTGAAACTGTTAGAAAAATAGAAAAAAGCTTAATGGCTAAATTTCTAAGTGGCGGCGAATATGAAACATTGCTTGATTATATTAACAAGCATAAAGCAAAGTTACGGCTAGAAATTAGACGAAAAAATGAAGCAATAGTATATTATAAAAAGAACAAAATATTAAAAATAGGACTCAAATCATTATTCCGAGATCCAAAATATGCAGAATTAAAGAATACTTCTAAACAACAAGTACAAGTTGATACGCAAATACTTCCAGAAGCTAAAATTGCTATAAAATATCCTGATGCGTATTTTAAAAATATGGAGAAATGTATAGATAACTGGTTGAAAATAAATTCCAAAAATGAATTTGCGGCTCAGCAAAATATAGCATACCAGAATAGCGATGATAGTAGTGAATATATAATTATTGATATGGAATATAGTCCGTGCCAGCAAAGCGTAGATATAAAAAATAGAGTGTATAAAAAAGACGAAAATGGAAAACGTATGATATATGAAAAAGGAAAAAGGAATTCAAAATCGCCTATTTTTGATTTATTAGGGATCGAAAGAAAAACAGGAAATATTATTATATTTGAATTAAAAAAAGGAATCAAATCTCTTGATGGGAACTCTGGAGTGGAAGATCATATCGAAGATTTTGAAGATTTTTTTGTAAATAGTAAAAAAATATTTAAAGAAATTTTAAAGAAAGATATAGACGGAATAATAGAGTCAAAAAAGAAACTTGGGCTGTTAAAACTCCCGGATAATTTTTGCATTAACTATGATAATATCCAATTTATGTTTATTTTTGACCCGGAAAAAGAAGAGGATGAGAATTATTATAAAAAGAAAGTTAAGCTACTGGCAGAAAAATACCCGACAATTTTTGTGCGTTCTGATAGCTATAAATTAATCCTGTCAAAAAAATAGAAAAATAGCGACAGTTGTTGTCGTTATATATTTTTATATTAGATATTGTAGAAAACAACCAACCAGCTAAAGCTGGTGGCTTTAACCGGTGGGGACTGAAAGTCCCGCCAAAGGACACGACCGCATAGTCGTGTCAGC
>WQTK01000274.1 GCA_009786285.1 Candidatus Fibrimonadales bacterium
AAAGAGACTCATGGTCTTGAGGCGGCCGCCGGCGGCGCAGTTGTAATGGCTGCGCCTGCAGCCGGTGGAGCAGCGGCTCCAGCAGCAGAAGAAAAAACAGAATTCGATGTTGTGCTGGTGGAAGGCGGGGCAAACAAGTTAAACGTGATTAAAGCTTTGCGCGCCGCCATTCCGGGGCTTGGGCTTAAGGAAGCAAAAGACCTGGCAGACAAAGGCAATGCCACTGTTAAAGAGGCAGCGCAAAAAGACGAGGCTGAAAAGCTGAAGAAAGAATTGGAAGCGGCCGGAGCAAAGGTCATGCTGAAATAATGCGTGCCAGCTCTGTAAATTTCTTTTTAAATAACCTGCGCGAACGCGCAGGTTCCATATATCTTTTAGGGCGAGGTTATCCATGATAGAGCGGAAATCCTATTCATCCAATGAATTCCGTTTGGAATTGCCGGATCTTTTGGAAATGCAAAAGGCTTCTTACGAACGCTTTTTGCAAATCGGAGTTCCTGAAAAGGAAAGGCGCAACGAGGGACTTGAGCGTGTGTTCAGAGATGCCTTTCAGGACGTGTCTGACGCAAAAAAGCTTTTGGTCTTGTGCTACGGCCACTACACTTTAACTATGCCGAGATATTCCATAAAGGAATGCAGAGAGCGTGGAGTTACCTATTCTCGCCAGCTTATAGCTCACCTGAAGCTTCAAACTTTCAAGGAAGACGGCGAAGAAAAGAAATTGCAGGAAGAGATTGCAAACGACGTGTTCTTCTGCGATTTGCCCGTTATGACCGACAACGGCACCTTTATAATAAACGGAGCCGAGCGAGTTGTGATAAGCCAGTTGCATCGCTCTCCGGGCGTAAGCTTTGATTCCGAGCAGCTTCCGAGCGGCAAAATTACTTTTCAAAGCAGGATAATACCCAATAGAGGTTCGTGGCTTGAATTCAATACAGAGAACGATGTTCTCTATATGTTGATAGACCGCAAAAAGAAGTTGCCGGCAACGGTGCTTCTGCGCGCCGTTGGCTATGAAACAAATGCGCAAATACTGGCTCTTTTCCACACCGGAGAGGCGCTTGAGCTAAAAATTGACGAAGACTATACCAACAGAGCGCTTTTCAAGGACGCTATCACGGAAGACGGCGAAATAATAGCTCACGCAAACTGCGAATTGGACATTGAAACTTGCCAAAAACTGCTTGACGCAGGCATAAAAAAAGTTGAAGCTATAAAAGAAAACATAGAAGAATACAATCTTATACATAACACTTTGGCGGAAGAAGAAAAAGAATTCAAGAGAGAAAAAGACGAAGGCAAAACCTACACGGAAATTGCCCATGAGCGTATTTACCAGATAACAAGGTCGCAGCCCGCCGCAGACGCAAAAACCGCGAAAGAGCATTTTGAAAATCTTTTCTTTGAGCGCAAACGCTATGAGATAGGCGAGCTAGGCCGCTATCGCTTGAACGCAAAGGTTCATTCCGGCGCAGACCAGCAGAGCTTGAGAGAAGTTATGACTCTCACAAGAGAAGATTTTGTGAGCGTTATACGTTATATGATAGGCTTGTATAACGACGAAGAAGGTTTTTCCCTTGACGATATTGACCATTTGGGAAACCGCCGCATTCGCTCTGTTGGCGAACTTGTCGCTAACCAGATTTCCGTAGGCATTAGCCGCATTCTGCGCTCGGTTCGGGAGAATTTCTCCTCGCGCGACAGAGAAGGCATTTTAACTCCAACAGAACTCATAAATTCAAGAACCGTGAACAGCATGGTTGCAGCATTCTTTGGATCCAGCCAGCTTTCACAGTTTATGGATCAGATAAATCCGCTTTCGGAGCTTACCAACAAACGCAGAATTTCTGCGCTGGGCCCCGGCGGCTTGTCCAGAGACAGAGCCGGCTTGGAAGTGCGCGACGTTCATCATTCGCACTATGGCCGCTTATGCCCGATTGAAACGCCGGAAGGCGCGAACATAGGCCTTATAAATTCTCTTGCGACATTCTCAATTGTAAATCATTTCGGTTTTATTGAATCCCCTTATAGAATTGTAGGCTTGCTTTCGTTCAAAGACAGCGCAGGCAAAACCCATGAGTTCCCGGAAGCGAAATGGCATGGCAGCATAATGAAGACTTTCTTTGGAGATGCAGACCAGCAGCTTTTAAATAAAGCCGAACTGAGCGAAAATGAAATAAAAACGGCTCGCAAGAGATTCTCAGGCAGGCAATTGGAGCTTTTTGATTTATTCTGCAACAAGAGCTTTGAATTCAATTTTGGAAACGAACGCAAAATAATGAAAAACGGCGTTTTCATCGATGGCAGTTCTGCGGATTTCACGCAGGCTGGCCTCACCATTCAAATGGTGGTTTCCGAATGGATTGTTTATTTAACGGCAGATGAAGAAGATAAGTACAGAATTGCTCCGGCAAGCACTATTTTAAACCCGCAAACAAAAAGATTTGCCGGGGATTTTGTTTTGGTCAGGGCAGAAGGCGAATTCCCAAGCTTGCCCAATATAGACAAAATTTCCTTGGAAGAAGTTGATTCCTCGGAAAGAGTTGATTTGATGGATGTTTCGCCAATGCAGATTGTGTCTGTTGCCGCCGGACTTATCCCGTTCCTTGAACATGATGACGCAAACCGCGCTCTTATGGGTTCTAACATGCAACGCCAGGCAGTGCCTTTGCTGCGCTCCGAAGCACCTGTTGTAGGCACGGGGCTTGAGAGAAAAGTTGCGCTTGATTCCGGAACTTTGGTAAGGTCTAGAAATGACGGCGTTGTAACATTTGTTGACGCAACCCGCATAGAAGTTTTGAGAGACAAAGAAAGCGAAACCTATGAAAATTTAGGACTTCAGCCGCACGATGTTTACGATCTTCGCAAATTTGAACGCTCCAACCAGGATTCCTGCATAAACCAGAAACCTATTTGCAAGGCTGGCGACAAAGTAAAAATTGGCGATGTTTTGGCAGACGGCGCATCCACCGATAACGGCGAACTTGCTCTTGGCAAAAACATTCGAGTTGCATTCTTGCCCTGGCAGGGCTACAACTACGAAGATGCCATAATAATTTCCGAAGAATTGGCCATTAACGATACTTTTACCTCCATACACATTGAAGAATACGAAATTGAGGTTAGAGAAACCAAGCGTGGCAAAGAGGAAATAACCAGAGATATTCCCAATGTCAGCGAAAAAGACCGCCACCAGCTTGGCGAAGACGGCATTGTGCGCATTGGAATGGAAGTTCATCCGGGCGATATTTTGGTGGGAAAGGTTACGCCAAAAGGCGAATCCGAGCTTACTCCGGAAGAAAAGCTGCTCAGAGCTATTTTCGGTTCAAAGTCCGGCGATGTCAGCGATTCTTCGCTGCGCATTCCGAGCGGCGTTAAAGGCATTGTAATAGATACCCAAATATTCCAGCGCAGAGAGAGCAGGGCAAATACAAAAGAAGAAGAGTTAAAGCAGCGTGAAGAGCTTGCCGGAAAAATTCGCTCCATAGCGAAAGAATACGAAGAAAAAGTGAAAGCCATAGAAACAACTCGCAAGCCGAGGATTTCCCGCTTGCTTTTGGACAAAACGAGCGGCAATGTTTGCGATGGCATAACAGGCTCGGTTGTTATTTCTGCCGGCAAAAAATGGACTCAGGAGCTTTTGGACAAAACCAATTTCTCGCTGCTTGCGTCTTCTTCGATATTTTGCAACGACAGTGCGATTCAAGACGAAGTTAGCTCCCTGTTAAGCATAACAAATCGACGCATATCCGAGCTGAACGATTCAAAAGAAAAAGAAATTGACAAAGTGAACAAGGGCGATGAACTCAAACCCGGCGTGTTCAAGGTTGTCAAAGTTTATATTGCAAAAAAACGTCGCCTTTCCATAGGCGACAAAATGGCTGGCCGTCACGGAAACAAAGGCGTTGTGGCTAAAATAGTGTCGGTTGAAGATATGCCGTTTACAGAAGACGGAAAACCAGTTCAAATACTTTTGAACCCGCTTGGCGTTCCTTCCCGCATGAACGTTGGCCAGGTTTTGGAAGTGCATTTGGGCTGGGCCGCTGCGTCTCTCGGCTTGCATGTGGAAACACCCGTGTTCAACGGAGTTTCTTTTGCGAACATAGAAAACGAATTGAAAAAAGCCTATGTCAAAAATCCCATTGTCAAGATTTCCGAAAGCTCTTGGACGGATTCCGAGAAAAATGAATTTAAGAAAAAGCACGGAAAGGACGTTCCTAAAAACGGCATAACGGGAAAGGCAACGCTTTACGATGGCCGCACCGGAGAACCTTTCTTGAACGATGTCACAATAGGCACAATGTATATGCTAAAGCTCAATCATTTGGTTGAAGACAAAATACACGCCCGTTCCACTGGGCCATACGCTCTGGTTACCCAGCAGCCTCTTGGCGGAAAATCCCACTTTGGAGGCCAGAGGTTCGGAGAAATGGAAGTTTGGGCGTTGGAAGCTTACGGCGCCGCATACACATTGCAAGAACTTTTGACTGTAAAATCAGATGATATTATAGGCAGAAACAAGATTTATGATGCCATAGTCAAGGGCGAAAATCCGCCTGCGCCGGGTACGCCGGAAAGTTTCCGTGTGCTGGTGCGCGAGTTCCGCTCGCTAGGTTTGGATATTAAAATTTCGGAGGCAGAGAATGTTTGAAGAATTCAACGATTCCACTAAAAGCGTAGCTGAAATTTCCATTCAGCTTGCTAACCCCGACACAATTCGCGATTGGTCTTACGGCGAGGTCACCAAACCGGAAACTATGAACTACAGGTCTTTCAAGCCGGAAAAGGATGGCCTGTTCTGCGAAAAAATTTTTGGGCCTTACAAAAACTGGGAATGCAACTGCGGCAGATACAAAAGACAGCGCTTTAAAGGCGTTGTTTGCGACCGTTGCGGAGTTGAGGTTACAACCTCCAAGGTTCGCCGTGAGCGCATGGGCCACATTGAGCTTGCAATTCCAATAGCCCACATTTGGTTTTTCAAAAACCAGCCGTGCATAATAGGAAATTTGCTGGGAGTTTCCGCAAAAGATTTGGAAAGAGTTATATACTATGAGCAATACATAGTGATAGATCCAGGTAATTCACAGTTTAAAAAGAACCAGATTATAAGCGAAGACGAATACGATAACGCTAAAAGAGAAAGCATAAATTTTGTGGCAGACATGGGAGCCATAGCGGTTCGCAAAGTTTTGAGCGAAGCCAATTTGAATTTGGATGAGCTTTCAAAGGAACTGTCTGAGCGGGCTGTGGCAAGCGGCTCAAAAAGCGAAAAATCCGAAGCGTTGAAAAGGCTAAAATATGTTGAGGCGTTCAAGAATTCTCCTAACAAGCCAGAAGGAATGGTTTTGGATGTTCTTCCTGTGATTCCTCCGGATTTGCGCCCGCTTGTGCAGTTAGATGGCGGACGTTTCGCAACTTCCGATTTGAACGAGTTTTACCGCAGGGTTATTAACCGCAACAACCGTTTGAAAAAGTTGATTGACGCACGTGCCCCGGACATTATTTTGCGCAATGAGAAAAGAATGCTGCAAGAAGCTGTGGACAATCTTTTTGACAGCGACCCTAAGGCGAAAAAGAAAGAAAAAATGAAATCACTTTCAGAGCTTTTAAAAGGCAAGCAGGGACGCTTCCGCACAAATTTGCTGGGCAAGCGTGTTGACTATTCAGGCCGCTCCGTTATAGTGGTTGGTCCTGAGCTTAAAATGCACGAATGCGGTTTGCCAAAAAGAATGGCGCTTGAGCTTTACAAGCCGTTTATTGTTCGCAAAATTATGGGCGAAGAAGGTTTGGCAAACACGGTTCGCCACGCAAAGAAAATTATTGACTCCGAAGATCCGAAAGTATGGGATATAGTTGAGCCTATTATCAAAGACCATCCTGTTATGCTGAATCGCGCGCCAACTTTGCATCGTTTGGGCATACAGGCTTTTTATCCGAAATTAATTGAAGGCTCTGCGATTCGCTTGCATCCTCTTGTTTGCGCAGCGTTCAACGCAGATTTTGACGGTGACCAAATGGCGGTTCATTTGCCGCTTTCTTTTGAAGCACAGCTCGAATGCAGAGTTTTGATGCTCTCTTCAAACAACATTTTGCACCCTGCTTCCGGGCAACCCATAGCGGTTCCCTCTCAAGACATTGTGCTTGGTCTTTATTACCTTTCAAAGCCTCGCCCAAATGTTAAAGGCGAAGGAATGGCTTTTGGCAACGACCAAGAGGTTATTCAGGCTTATGAAAACGGTGTTGCGGACTTGAACGCAAACATTACGCTTCGTTTGCGCAAAGGCCGCAGGCTTTACCGTGGTGTTTTGGATTACGACACGAGATGCGAAAACAGAGCCGGCGAAGAAGTGCTGGCAAAGGCAGGAGTGAAAGTCGAATCTCTCACGCTTTTGGAAGACAGCCGCATAAAAACTTCGGTTGGAAGGGTTATTTTGAATCAGTCCATTCCAGATGTTTTGGGTTATGCAGACGATACTTTCAACAAAAAAACCATTGCGAAATCCGTTGATGATTTGTATCGCTTGAAAGGCAATCATGTAACAGTTGATTACTTGGATTCTTTAAAGGATTTGGGATACAAGTGGGCGTCAAAAGCCGGTTCTTCCGTGGCAATAGCCGAAATGGTAATCCCTGTTGAAAAACAAACCCTGCTCGATAAAGCCACAGAAGATGCAAACAAAATAAGGGACCTTTACGATCAGGGCGCAGTTACAGACGGCGAACGTTATAACCAGATCATCGATTTGTGGTCTCGCACAACAAGCGATGTTGCTCAGAGGCAATGGGATTTGCTATCCAAAGACAGAGACGGCTTTAATCCTCTGTTTATGATGGCAGATTCCGGGGCACGTGGTTCAAAGGAACAGATTAAACAGCTTTCCGGAATGCGTGGCCTAATGCAAAAGCCAACGAGAAAAATAGGCGAGCACGAAGTTATAGAAAATCCTATTACAAGTTGTTTCCGTGAAGGCTTGAACTCTTTGGAATACTTTATTTCCACGCACGGCGCGCGCAAAGGTCTTTCCGATACCGCGCTCAAAACCGCAGATGCTGGTTACCTAACCCGCCGCTTGGTGGATGTTGCGCAAAATTTGGTGATTACCGAAGATGATTGCTGCGAAGTGAAAATTGTCCACGAGCGTATTTCCATCGATCATTATGAACGCATAAAAGATACTTCCGAAGGTCTTAGCCTGCTTGCGAAAAGGCTGAAAGGCTACGTTGCGGCCAACGATATTTTGCATCCCAGCAACAAGGAAGTTTTGGTGAAAAGAGGCGAAGAGCTTGAAAAGGAAGTTTTGCGCAAATTGATGTTCATAGAATTGAAAACCATTGAAGCTATAAACTACGAGCAGCTTTGCAAAAAAACCGTTGGGATGACTTTGGAAAAAGCCGCTCACGGAGATGAAGGAAAAACCATTGTTTCCGCAGGTTCTATTATAAATAATTCCAGACTGCGCGAAATGATAAATTTTGGTGTTAAAGACCCCATGCATTTGGTGGTGAAAGGCATTGTACGCTCCGCTTCAAAAGACGGCGATAACATTGTCCAGGCACTTGGCGAACGCATTTTGGGACGTTTCTCGTTAAAAGACATTAAGCACCCTGTTAATGATGATTTGCTGGTTTCAAAAGGCGAAATGATAGAGGAAGAGCATATTCCGAAAATTTTAGAAGCCGGCATAGAAGAAGTCGCAGTTCGCTCAGTGCTAACCTGCAATTCTCCGCTTGGCGTTTGCGCAAAGTGCTATGGCCGAATGCTGGCCTCAGGCCGCTTGGTGGACTTGGGCGAAGCCGTAGGCGTTTTGGCAGCGCAGTCAATTGGCGAGCCAGGTACGCAGCTTACGCTCCGCACTTTCCACATTGGTGGCGCATCCAGCCGCATAACGGTGGACAACAATAAAAAAGCTACTGTTGACGGCAAAGTTCTTCTTGAGAACAGCGACGAAATAGAATACAAGGGTTCCCAGGTTGAAATCAGCCGCATGGCAGAGCTTGTGCTTATAGACACAAACGGCATAAACCGTGGGCGCTGGCAAGTTCCTTATGGCGCGACGCTCAATGTGAAGAATGGCGACTCGGTGGCAAAAGATGAAATGCTTTTCGAGTGGGATCCTTACAACAGCCCGATTATAAGCACGGTTGGCGGAAAAATCCAGCTTTTGGATTTTGTAGAAAAGACAACTTATATCTCGGAAGTCGATGAAACAACCGGCATAGAGACTTGGACAATAATCAATGATAAGAGAGGCCGCAAGCGTGCTTCCATAAATGTTATGCAGGGCAGCGAACGTGTTGGCCACTTCTTTTTGCCAGATGGAGCTATTTTGACCATTCACGATGGAGACACCATTGTAAGCGGGCAAACAATAGCGAAATTGCCCCGTTCAGTCGGAAAAACAAAAGACATTACCGGCGGTTTGCCCAGAGTTGCCGAGCTGTTTGAAGCCAGAGAGCCAAAGAATTCGGCGATACTTGCTCCTATAGACGGCTTGGTTGCGTTTGGCTCTGAGAAGAGCGTTGGCCAAATGGTGTTGATTAGAGGCGCGGAAGGCGAAGAGGAAATTGTGGTTCCGCACGGCAAGCATCTTAGCGTTCAGGAAGGCGATAGGGTTCGCAAGGGCCAAGCCATAGCCGAAGGTTCAATTAATTTGGCGGATATACTTCGCGTTTTGGGCGAAGAGGAATTGCAGAGGCATTTGGTTGACGAAATTCAGTCGGTTTACCGCTTGCAGGCTGTTACCATTTCCGATAAGCACATAGAGTGCATAGTTCGCCAGATGATGAGAAAGGTTACCATAACTGATTCCGGCGAATCCAAATTCTTGACCGGCGAAGATGTTTCAAGAATTGAGCTTCGCATGGAAAACAGCAGATTGCAGGATGAAGGCAAAAAGGTAGCCAAGGCAACCCCGTTGCTCCTTGGCATAACGAAAGCCGCTCTTGCGATGGATAGCTTTATAGCCGCCGCTTCTTTTCAGGAAACCACGAAGGTGCTTACCAAAGCCACCATATCAGGTTCAAAGGACAAGTTGCTGGGCTTGAAGGAAAATGTGATTATGGGCCGTCTTATACCTTGCGGAACCGGATCCATGCATATGCGCAATTTGGAAATAAAGGATTCCGATGTAAAAGATGAGTCTGTGGTGGAGCAACCGCGCAGCGATTCTTTCCCGGAAGTCAATTTTGAGGATTTGGAAGATGAACTCGATTGAGAAAAATCTATATTTAGAACCAGCATTTAGGAGAATTTAGAGTGCCAACCATTCAACAGCTAGTGCGCCTTGGTCGTGAAAAGGTCAAAAACCGCACAACAGCCCCAGCGCTTAAAGCCTGCCCACAGAAACGCGGCGTTTGCAGCCGTGTTTATACCACAACGCCTAAAAAGCCGAACTCAGCTTTGCGCAAAATCGCCCGTGTGCGACTCAGCAACAAGATGGAAGTGACCGCTTACATTCCGGGCGAAGGCCACAATTTGCAAGAACATTCCATTGTGTTAATCCGTGGCGGCCGTGTTAAGGATGTGCCGGGTGTTCGTTATCACATAATCCGTGGCGCGCTTGATACCCAAGCTGTGAACGGCCGCAAGCAGGCCCGTTCCCGTTATGGCGTAAAAAAGAAAGCCGCAGCCGCGCCAACTAAAGGTGGGAAGAAATAATGTCTAGAAGAAGAAAATCGATTCATCGTTCTATTTTGCCTGATCCGCGCTTTAATTCAACGCTTGTCACAGAGCTTGTTGGCGTGGTTCTTAAAGAGGGCAAGAAAACCATAGCCGAGCGCATTGTTTATACTGCGTTGGAAGAGCTGGGCAAAAAAGTTCAGGGCAGCGAGTCTGTCATGGAAAAATTCGAGCAGTGCCTTGAGAACATTAAGCCTCATGTTGAGGTTAAAACCCGCAGGGTTGGCGGTGCGAACTACCAGGTTCCCATTGAGGTTGTTCCGGACCGTGCCAAGGCTCTTGCGCTTCGCTGGCTTTTGATGGCGGCTCGCAAAAGAAACGAGCAGAACATGGCTCTTCGCTTGGCGGCAGAGCTTGTTGCCGCAAAGAACAACGAAGGCGGCGCAGTTCGCAAGAAGATAGATACGCATAAGATGGCGGAAGCCAACAAAGCATTTGCGCATTTCAGGTGGTAGTGTATGCCGCGTGTGGTTAGGCATCCTGAGAGAACGCTTTGGGTTACATCTTATGTTCCCGAAGCCATTCGCGGTTTGTACACCACGCTGAGGCATTTTTTGCGGGGTCTTTTTAAATACGAGACTTTGCCAACAATTCCGTATCCTACAATAAAAACACCTATTCCAAAAGATTACAGGGGCAAGCACAGGCTGCTTAAAAGAGCAGACGGTACTCCTCGTTGCGTTGCGTGCGGCATGTGTGCCGCTGCGTGCCCTGCGCGTTGCATTAGGGTTGACGCAGGCGAGGCCGAAAACGGTCTTGTTGAGAAGAGGGCGGTTCGTTTTGAGATAGATCATTTGGCCTGTGTTTTCTGTGGTTTGTGCGTTGAGGCCTGTCCGGTTGATGCGATAAGAATGGACACAGGCGAGACGTCTTTTGTGCACGACAGCAGAGAAAAATTTGTCGTTGGCATGGAAGAGTTGCTTAGGTGAGATTTTTCATTTAGAAAAATTTATCATAATGCCAATTTGCAGGATTATCAATGATGTATTTTGCAATGCGTTTATATTCATTTTCATTTTTTACAATGTTATCATAGAAACGTGGTTGCCATTCAAAATCATAACCTAAACGATGTGCATGGTTTGTAACCGCAGATTTATATCCACCAATAATGGATGAAATTGTGTGCATTCCAGGATTGCGAAAACGTTTTTGCCCAGGGGTTTGGATTGGCGATGTGATTGGTGGTTTGTGGTGCGGATGCGATTGTTGATGCGGATGCGATTGCGGGTGCGTTTGTAGAGACAAGGCATGCCTTGTCTCTACCGTTGTTGCAACCGTTGCGTCCATTGCGCCCATTGTATCCATTGCGTCCATTGTTATGGTTGTGTCAATGATATTTTGTTTATCGATAATCAAAATTCCATGGATGTGATTTGGCATTACAACAAATTCGCCTAATTCGATAAAATTTGTGTGTTTTTTTATTTCATGCCAAAATACATTGGCAATTATGCCGATAGATGATAGGTGCATTTTTTTATTTATAACATTTCCAAAAAAACATTTTCTGTTTGCTGTGCAAATGGTTATGTAATATGTGGCATTACGTCCGTAATCCCACCATTGTGCCCGTATTGAAGGAATACGGTATTTATTTTTGAACATAATATTATCATTGCCCATAGCAATCTCCATATTTTAAATAAAGAATATTCTCTAAAGCACAGATAATATAGAAAATAAAATAGGTGTTACCCTAATTTTTATAAAAAGCGAATTTGAGTCTGCGATGGCGGCTTTGCAGGTTTCTATTTTATTATTATGAAAAGGCAAGACAAAATATTTGGCAATGTAACCATTAAAACAATACTTGAAAACAAAGAAGAATTTATGGATTTATTGTTATTGGCAGATGAACAAGAAGAAATGATTAAAAAATATCTTTACAGAGGAGAATTATTTGCATTGTATGAAGGGGATCTAAAAACTGTATCTGTAGTAACTAAAGAAAATAATGACATTTACGAAATCAAAAATATTGCAACTTATGAAAAATATCGGGGAAAAGGATATGGGACATTTATGGTAAAATACATAATTGAAAATTATAGAAAAAAATGCAATGCATTATTAGTTGGGACAGGCGAAGACAATAGAATAATATCATTTTATAAAAGTTTTGGATTCGAGTATTCACATACAGAAAAAGATTTTTTTAAAAGGAATTATGACCATGAAATGTATGAAAACGGAAAGCAATTAATAGATATGATATACTTAAAAATGGAATTTAGCGAATAAATTTCAAAAAACACCCAAAATGTAAACATATGTTTGCAAAGTGAGTGAATTTTGTGCTTTTTTCGAATTTTTTATTATATTTTCAGGTAGAAATAGTGAAATTCTGCCTACTCTGGTTTTAAATTTCTACGTTCTAAAAGAATTCAACCTATGGAGTGTTTATGAAATACTGTGGAACATTAATTTCCGTGCAGGACATGGAAAAAGCGAAAAAATTTTATGCGCAAGTGATGGAACAAAAAGTTCTTATGGACTTGGGCGTTCACGTTGCTTTTGAGAGCGGCCTCTCGTTGCAGTCAAATTATGAGGAGCTTGTTGGCGTTAAGCTTCAAAGCCATGCGCAGCCGAATAACTTTCAACTTTATTTTGAAGTTGAAGATTTGGATAAGTGGGAAAAGAAGCTTAAAGAAACAGAAGGAATTGAATTTATCCATGACAAAAAAGAATATCCTTGGGGGCAAAATGTAATTAGATTTTATGATTATGACAAATATATAGTTGAAGTGTCTGAAAGCATGGTAAGCGTGGCAAAACGTTTTTTAAAGCAAGGGTTAACAATAGAAGAAACTTCAAAACGCACAATGTTTCCCGTTGAAGTGTTGAAACAGTTTGTGTGAAAAATCAGGAAATTTTCTAAGAAAATGCGCCAAAATGTAAACATATGTTTGCAAAATGCAGTAGTTTCTTGCTTTTTTCTATATTTATTATTATATTTGTAGTAACAATTTAAAATGGAGTTACGTTTATGTCTGAAAAAGAAAGGTCAAAAGCCAGTTATGAAACCGTCTGGGCAACAATCCAGGAAATTTCTGCTATGCAGAAAGAAACTGACCGCATGCAGAAGGAAACTGACCGCATGCAGAAGGAAACTGACCGCATGCAGAAGGAAACTGACCGCATGCAGAAGGAAAATGCCAAGCAAATAGGCGGCATGAGCAAAAGTGATGGCGCTTTTGCGGAAAATTTGTTTTTACATTCGCTTGAGAAGAGCAAGACTTTTGCGGGAGTGCATTTTGACACAGTTAGCAATCATTTTAAAAGATTGAAGAAAATGCCGGACGGCACGCGATTGGAAGACCAGTTTGACATTGTTATGCTCAATGACAATTCCGTTGCCATTATATAGAGGTTAAATACAGGGCGCAAAGCAGCGACCCGAAAGAAATAATTGAGAGGAAAGTGCCGAATTTCAGAGCATTGTTCTCGGACTATGCGGATTTCAAGATTTATTTGGGTTTGGGTTCGTTTTCTTTTGACGAATATACAGTCAAAGAAGCCAAAAGACTTGGCATAGGCTTGCTGAAAGTGTCCGGCGATGTGGTAGAATACAAAACCGACTGGGTCAGAGCGTATTAAAAGTCTAATTTTTACAAAAAAACATCCTAAAATGGAGAGTCGTTTATGACCTATGACGAGTTAAAAAGCATAGTTGCCGATTTGGCAGTTGAAATAAAAACGGATTTGAGCGTAAAATGGGTGAACAAGCACTTGGAAAGGCTGAATTTGTTGCGCAAGCATGAGAGCATAACCGGTTTGAAAGGCAAGGATCTTTATGCTGCGGTTGCCGGCATATCAATAGACGAGGATGCCAGGGATTTGGCACTTGAAAAGGGGATGTATGTGATAGATTTGATA
>WQTK01000275.1 GCA_009786285.1 Candidatus Fibrimonadales bacterium
GGATGCGGCGCTAGTCAAAAACGAGACGGATGCGATATACGCCATAGTTTTTGAAGGCGATGAATGCGCGCAGAATGGCCGCATCACCCAAGCCGTGATAAACGGAATGCAAGTGAGAGCGGAAAGAGTGAAACGGATAGCGGGGGCATCTCTTTACCACCTTGCCACCCTAAACGACCTCAAAGGGGAGATATGCGAAACAGGCGAGATACAAGGAGCAACAATAAACACGCCCCTTGGCAAAATGACGGTGGCAGACAGAAATGAAAAAATTGTTTTCAGGAACGGATGCGTGGTGGCAATGAAGGCAAGCGATGGATTATACATCAACGCAACCGAGCTTAACATCTTCGCAAGCACCATTCTGCAAGCCTTTTACAGAATAAGGACTAGCTGCGCAGCAACAAACGTATGCGGTGTGGGGATGGTAACAGCCAACCATTGCATAACCTCGGAGAAAAAAGACATCGAGGAATTTTCAGACAGAAGCGGCAACACAATAACTTTGACGGCAATCAAAGCCGACAGCGCCAACGATTATGCCATATTCCCCCAGCAGCCAGGTGTTTGCATACCGCCTGCCAAGGAAAGCCCAAAGATTAATGAAACCGCCTATATACAGACTATGGGGAAGGCAGGGCATAAAACCGTTACCACCGCATTCATGGGAACGAACTATAAGGGCGATGCGTTCGTAATATCAACCGCGAGCCACGGCGATTCGGGGTCGGGAGTGATGAACGCCCAAGGCGAGTTTTTAGGGCATATAATAACCATAGATGGCGATTATGTCTATATGAGGAACATATGGAAAAGTACAAGCGAATAATTTTAATGCTGCTAGACTATGGCACAATGCAGAACCATAAGGCGGCAAGATGGGTTTTGATTAACGAATACGGCGAGTTTATGGGATTCGCCAATGGCATGTGAAAACAAACAAGGAGACAAAAAATGAGCAAGCTCAAAATTCTGATTCCCGTGCTTCTGTGCATTGTCACAGGTTGCTACACCGGCAAGAAAGCCGTGGATATGAAAACATCGGAAGAGTATTTCAATATGGGAAAAGCGGCGGAAGAGAAATGGGATTACGACAAAGCCATTGAATTCTACGAAAAGGCGATTGAGCTGAATCCAAACTATGCGGAAGCGTATATTGGCATCGGGCATATTTACTATAATGAACTACATCTCTATGACAAAGCAAAGGAATATTACAAAAAAGCGATTGAATGCTACAAAAAAATAATTGAAATAAAACCAAATGACGCAGAAGCGCATTACAATATCGGAAAAGCTTATGGGTATGTTGATTATTGGTATGTTGATAATGACAAGGCAATTGAAAGTTTTAAAAAAGCTATTGAACTAAAACCTGATTACGCAGAAGCGTATTTACAATTGGGCTTTAATCATTATTATAAAAATGAAGCATTGGAATATTATAAAAAAGCCATTGAACTCAAGCCAGATTACGCAGAAGCGCATGAAGCCATGGGAAATTATTATAATAGTTATTTACATTGGAATTACGACAAAGCGATTGAACACTACGAAAAAGCTATTGCGCTGAAACCTGATTATGCAATGGCGTACCTTGATATGGGGCTTGTTTACGGAGGCAATGACAACGACAAGGCAAGCGAGTGCTATAAAAAGACAATTGAACTAGAGCCCTCTTATCTAATGGCGTGCGTATATATGGAAAATCTTTACGAGCAATATAATAGCAATGTATTTGAATGTTATGAAAAAAACATTGAATTCTGCGCAAAACTAATTGAATCAAATCCCAAGAATGCCTATGCGTATTCCTGTATGGGAACTGTTTACTCTTATACCAAAAACAAGGACAAAGCCATTGAATACTATGAAAAAGCAATCGAATTAAAACCTGGTTATGTAGTTGCATATTCAAACATCGGAGACATTTACTATGGCAAATACGATTACAGCAAAGCTATTGAATACTATAAAAAAGCTGTTGAATTATATCCAACGACATATAAATATAACGAGCTGGGAATTGCTTATTACAACAATCTGGATTTTGACGAAGCCATTGAATGCTACAAAAAAGTTCTTGAATTGCAACCAGATGATTCCGATGCGCATTACAATTTAGGCGAAGTTTATCGCTATGGCAAAAATGATTATGGCAAGGCGATTGAATATTACCAAAAAGCCATTAAGCTTGATTCTAGCGATGCAAATGCGCATTACCATTTGGGTGGCATCTACTGCGACAAAAATGATAGCGCAAAAGCGGTTGAGCATTACGAAAAAGCCATGAAACTCAAACCCAATGGCACAAGCCTATTCAATAAAGCAGATATATATACAGCAAAATGCATTGATCAAGAGGCAAAAATAGAGCTTCCGGAAAACGCAGAGTGGTTAGGCTACCCAGATGAAACCAAGCAAGATTGGGGCGAATTGCAGATGGACAAATCCGTTGAAGGCAATCCATTGATTATCAATAAAAAATATTACAGAAAAGGCATTGGCACGCATGCAAGCGGACATTTGATCTACAATCTTAACGGGAAATACAGGCGTTTGACGGCAGTTTTGGGGTTGGACGAGGAAGCTGTTTGCGGAGACGGCGCGCAAGTAATGGTATTTGGCGATGATAAATTGCTTGCAATCACAGATGATCTTGATTACAACAAGGAATTTGAGTTGGATATTTCTTTGCAGGGTGTTAAAAAACTAGACTTCTATCTAAATTCTTTTAGAAACAAAAACTGCGACCATGTGAATATAGCAGTGCCGATTTTGTATTATAATGAGTTGACAATTGAAACATCTCAAACCATTCCCGAGCAAATCTATGAAGAAGCACCCTTCTTGACAACCCCAATGAATTTCAACATAAAATTAGACAATGTAAAAGACAATGTGCCTTTTACAGTATTCAGTTCACGACCGCTATTGATTTTCTATTACTCGCACCATTGCTCGCACTGCCACTCAGTTTATCCCAACATACAACATCTAGCTATGGAGTATGAGCAAAACGGACTCTCTTTCATTGCAATTTCAGTTGGAAATGCAGACAGGAGCACAGTTTTGCAGTTTATGGAACAGCATAACGAATCCAATACATTGACTCCTTTTTTCTATGATACTGAAAATACGTTTAGTAAAACATACGGTGATGGCTATGTGCCAAGGCTTTACTTGGTTTTCCCTGATAGAAAAGTTATTCGCTATACAAATATGCATAACAGCGAAGATTTGGGAATAATTAGAGGCGATATAAATAAGCTACTCAACATTAAAGGCAAACAATGAAATCCATTTGCATAACAGGCGCGGCAGGAAACTTAGGTCTTTTGACCGCAAAGCACTTGCTTGAAACAACAGACTGCCAGCTCAGGCTTATGATCCACAAACAGCCTTTGCCAAGCGACATTTCCAAAAACGAAAAGGTAAAGACATTCGTATGCGATTTGTCAAAACCAGAAACCCTGGCCGAATGCTTGAAAGGCTCAGACATAGTTCTGCACTACGCAGGAATTCTGTTCAAGGCAAATCCCGAAAAATTCCTGCCAATTACAAATACGGCGTATTTCAGAAACCTCTTGAAAGCAGCAAAAGAAGCAGGCGTTCCTCAAATGGCGCTTGCGAGTTTCCCTCATGTTGAAGGCCCTACAAGCCCCGAACATCCGGCAACAAATCGCACGGATAAAACACCTGTTTCAGTTCACGCCAAAACACGGCTTGAAGAAGAAAAGCTGCTGTATGAGCACTACCCTAACGGAATTGTACTGCGCATTGGAATGGTTTACGGAGCCGGCATTTTGATGCCCGATGCGGCACGGTGGTTTTCAAAGCGTTGCATGCTTGGAATTTGGAAAGAGCCAAACATAATTCACCTAATTTCCAAAACAGACTTCGCAGAAGCGGTAAAGAATGCTTTGGTAAAAGACGGGATAGAAGGCACGTACAATATAGGCGATGACGGAGTGCAAACATTGCAAGAATACCTGGACTTCGCCTGCGCCGTTTGGAAAACTCGCAAACCTTGGAAAATGCCTAATTGGATGATTTACACAGCCGCTTGGTTTTTTGAGCTTGGCTCCAAGCTGTTCGGCACTCGCAGCTATTTAACTAAAGATTTCGTGGACATAGGCAAGGTTGCCTACTATGGCGATACCAGTAGGATGAAACGGGAACTTTTGTCTGAATTGAAGCATAAAACTATGAAAGAAGGATTAGAGGTTTTCTAATTTTTATTATTATGTGAATAAAGAAAAAGCCTCAATGTTTACGAAGGAACTGCGGTCACACGGTCCGCAGAAGTCGTCCGAGAACATTGAAGTTATAAATAATATAGAAAAATATTTCAATAATGTCAACAAAAAAATCAAAAGCTCCGAAGATTTCCAGGATTTTTGGAGAGAGAACAGCGAGATATGGGTGAAGAAATACATGAAGAGCGAAGGTTACCGTGTTTGGATGCTGACTTTGCAAGTCATGCGATCCAACGCGGATATAAGCAGAATATATTTATATTAGCAATGCCTGTAATATTTACTGTTCATAATTTTATACATAAGAGATATGCTTGGGCGAAAACTACAGACGGCCAACCTGTAGAGCCATAACTCTAATAAAATAAAGGCACTAGGCCTTTATACGATGGGCATTTATGATTGATGCAGTATTCTTCATTGTTGCGAGTAATTGATTCAACGCAAACACACTTTATATTGGTCTCATAACCTTCTATCCCACAGGGAATTACGCTGTTGCCATATTCACACATATCTGTTGATGCTTTCAGGTATTTTATTGATTCCGGGTCGGCTTTAACCATGCCCAAATTAAACAAATCGCTGCATTTTGCATCATCTGTTTTAACAGCTTGTATATCCACGGGTTTGCTTGTGGTGCACCCAAATAAGGCTAAAAGAGCCAATATCAATGATAGCGTGTGTTTTGTCATATCTAACCTCCAAATATAGAAATGGGTGCCTCAAAATTGGGGCATTTGTGCGTAAGGCAATAATCCTGGCCGTCGCAAGTTATTATTTCAACGCAAGTGCATTTGATGTCGCTCTCGTATCCTTTAATTCCGCAGGGAATTATGCTACGACCATACTCGCACACATCGGCAGTCACTTTTAGTGTTTCTATTAACTCCGGGGCAGATTTAAGCATGCCCAACGCAAACATATCGCCGCACTTTGAGTCATTGGCAACATGGGCAGTTGCCACATTGTCCGTTTTGGACGAATCCATGTCAAATATGGATATGGTTTCATCCAGGTGCCTAACTGACAGGCAATAGCTTTCGCTGCCGCAGGTTATTTTTTCTCTGCACGAAGCCTGCTTTGAAACGCACCCGGACAAGGACAAGGTCAGCAATGCCAACGCTAATGTGTGTTTTTTCATATCTAACCTCCAAGTATAGAAATTCTTATTATTACCAGTCTGGATCGCTTCACATTCCCGTCAGCCGCTCAAATTCGAATTCCCCTTGGCGGTACCCGTTGCAAGTAAACCTTTAACATTTTTTGCGTTTTTTTATTTTTCCGCCGGGCAGTGGCATTTGCCTATAAGTTCATTATTATCATCTCTATCATGCGATCCAACATGGATATAAATAGAAACCAACCAGCGAGGTCAAAATGAGAAAATGCAATGTAGTGATGGCTATGGCTTTGTTGACCTTGTTGGGGTGTGCTGCAAATAAACCAGTTGATGCTCATGTTGCCAAAGCCGATGATGCGAAATGCACAAAATTGTTTAATTTGGGCATGGTTAAAGCTGACCCCGAAATGGTAAACCAACTGAAGACATCGGTTGAGTATTGCGAGTTCGGAAACCAGATAATGGATTGCAACACAGAAGGCTATAGCATAGCAAAATGCGAATGCATTGAAGTGATAACTTGTAACAATGAAGAATATTGCATAACCCACACCTGCCCAACTTATGATTCACCGATATTTACTTTGAAATAATGATTTTTCTATTTTATCATAATGCGCAAAGAATTCAACATAACCGGGCCTTGTATATCAAGCGAGCATTATATGCTAAATCCATTTCGTGATATTGGCAACGAGTTAATGGAACTGATAGAACGCAAAAATTACTTCGTAATTCACGCCGCAAGGCAAAGCGGAAAAACCACATTGCTAAAGGAGCTTACCCGCAAGATAAATTCTGAGGGCAAACATTACGCTTTGTATTGCTCGCTGGAATCAATGCAATCCATAAAAGAAGAATCTGTTGGCATTCCCGCAATTGTAAAAAAAATAAAGCTAGAGCTGAGAAAACAGAAATTGCCTGAAGGTTTTGCTTGCGATGCCGACTATGAAGATTTCGCCAATGTTTTGAATGAAACTTTAACCGATTATTGCCAGTCTCTAGAAAAACCTTTGACTCTTCTATTTGACGAAGCAGACTGCCTTAGCAATGGAACCTTAATCTCTTTTTTAAGGCAGCTTAGAGACGGATATGTGAATAGAGGCGATGTTTCTTTTGTGCATTCCATCGCTCTTGTGGGAATGCGCAACATAAGAGACTACAAAGCCAGCATTCGTCTGGATAAAGACACGCTTGGAAGCGCTAGTCCTTTCAACATTGTGAAAAAAGCATTGACTTTAAGCAATTTTACCAAACAGGAAGTTGCAAAGCTTTATTCCCAGCACACCAAGCTGACAAAGCAAGCCTTCAAGAAAGACGTTATAGAATATGTCTTTGAGCAAACGCAGGGGCAGCCTTGGCTCGTTAACGCCGTAGCTTGCGAATGCGTTGAAAACATTTGCAAATTCAAATACTCCATTCCAATAACCAAAGACATGGCGCAGCAAGCCATTCACAACATAATTTTGCAAAGAGGCACGCATTTTGACTCTCTTATGGAACGGCTGAAAGAAAAACGTATTCGCAACATTATTCAGCCTTTAATTTTGGGCGAGGAACTTGCGGTGGACAAATTATCCGATGATTACCTCTATGCCAGAGATTTGGGAATAATAAAAGACAGCGGCGGCCAAACAGAACCGGCAAATCCTATTTACGCAGAATTGATAGTGAGAACCCTTAGCTGGAATGTTCAGGATGCTCTGAAAACCAAATACAAAGATTATGACGTTCCGCATTATTTGAAAGGCGGAAGAATAGACATTAACGCTTTGCTCAAAGACTTCCAGGATTTTTGGCGAGAGAACAGCGAGATATGGGTGAAAAAATACAAGAAGAATTTTTACCAGTATGACGAAGCTGCCCCCCATTTGGTTATCCAGGCTTTTTTGCAGCGAGTGATAAACGGCGGCGGCGACATTATTCGGGAAATGGCCTTGGGCAAGAACCGCTGCGATATTTGCGTCAAGTGGAAGGAGCAGAAATATCCCATAGAGCTTAAGCTTTACAAAAGCGGCAAGACTGCGGAAGACTCTTTGGAACAGATTTTGAAATACATGAAGAGCGTAAATTCCAATGAAGGCTGGGTTGTTATTTTTGACCGTACTCCCAAAAAAAGTTGGGACAAGAAACTTTATATAAACGAATTTAAAAAAGCAGGAAAGAAGGTTACTGTGTTTGGATGCTGACTTTGCAAGTCATGCGATCCAGCACGGATATAAATATGAAACGCTTTCTTTTAATCGCACTATTGCTTACAAGCACCGTAATGGCATGGGATACAAGTTTCCAAAACGGTAATATAGAAGAAAATGCGAGGTAAGGCAAAAATGAATATAACGAAAATTGAATCTTCGCTGATGATTAAAGGCGCAAAGTTCGTGAAAAAACCTTTCTTTTTTGAGGTGGACAACTCGACCAAAACAAAAAAAACGGAAAAACCGACAAAATGCAGCCGACCGAAAATCGGTAGCGTTACGGACGGCAAAGGCTTGGTAGAGCTTCTTGTACAACAATTGGAATATGAAAACAGAATTTATTTTGAAGGCTGCGAAGATCAAATTTGCGTCAAATGCAACGTAAACAAAGTTGACCCGAAATTTTATGTGAACCAGTCTCTAGGCTATTGCCTGGACTGCGCCACAACACGGCTAAATCTCGGACAATCAAAGGAAGGCGTGTTCTCGGAAGCCCAAATGGAACTTATGAGCCGTTCCATGGAAAAATATATGAGCAAAGCAAAAGACCTTGATGAAAACGATATAATCAACGCATTGGACAATATGGATAGTGAATTAGAATATGAAGCAAATGAAATAAATGAAACAGATGAAGCAAATGAAGCGATCCAAACCTGATATAAGTAGAAACTAACCAAGGAGATTATGCTATAGAGCTTCCCTCTAGCAATTGCAAAAACTCTTGGGATCCGATAGATATGCTTTGGCTGTTAGACTCAGCATGCTATAATAATTTTATAACCGCTTCAAACAAGCTTTATCCATGCGATAGCGCAAAGGCGGATTAAAGTAGGTAGAAGTATGATAAAAATATTTGCATAACAGGCGCAGCGGGCAATATGGCAGTTGATCTTATATTTTATGCAATACCGTTTATATTAGCAATGCTTGTAATATTTACTGTTCATAATGTTATCTATAAGAGATCACTCATACGCACAAAGAATTCAACACAAGGCTGTTATATATGTTAGGAAAGCTAATCACAAAATTCGGTAAAATTCAATTGCTATTGCGACTGCTTGGCATTTCGTTTCTGCTTGGTTTTTTAATGATGTTTGTATATTCGAAACTCCCAGTGAAAAGAAATTTGGCAGAGTTTTATTCCATTGCCGGCTTTATCTTTTGCTCTATTGCTTTTATCGGCCTCTTTCTGCCTATAAATGTTACTATCTTGCTCTACAAAAAATATCCGTAAGAATTAAAACTGCAGTGAGAAATTTTATATATTCCCATTATGAGAAAAACTTCTTGCTATTTATGGTGGCCGCTAATTGCCGTCATAAGCGCAGTATTTATTTATTCTTGTGGTTATGAAATATATACCGAGCCATCTTCCAGTTCTGCCGCAAGTTCAAGCTCTGCCATAAGCTCAAGCTCTGTAGCAAGCTCCAGTTCTAAGGTTCTTTCGTCTTCAAGTAAAATTTCAAGCAGTTCATCTGCAGTGGCAAGTTCCAGTTCTGTTGCTAGCTCCAGTTCTGTTGCAAGTTCAAGCTCCATGGCATCTTCGTCTTCATCAACTGAAATTTTAAGCTTCAATGACGAGCGAGACGGCAAAAAATATGCTTATGTGGTTATAGGCACGCAAGTTTGGATGGCCGAGAATTTGAACTACAATGCGAGCGACAGCAAATGTTACAATAATCTGGAATCTAACTGCAATACCTACGGCAGATTGTACAATTGGGAAACGGCTCAAACTGCTTGCCCTTCCGGCTGGCATTTGCCAAGCGAACCCGAATGGACAACATTAACTGATTTTGTTGGCGGAAAACTAAGCAATTACGGTTTTTCAGCACTGCTGGCCGGCCACGGCTATTATGACGGCCGCTTTACAAATATTAACAGCTTAGGCTACTGGTGGAGTACCTTAGAGGCTAGTGCTACCGGTGCTTGGTATTGGTACATTAGATCCAACGAAAACAGTATAAACGGAATCGCAAACGCTAAGTCTCTCTTGTTTTCCGTGCGCTGCCTCCAAAACTAAAAAACAGCCAGCCCTGCACAGCTTGCAAAATAACCACCGCATAGCCCAAAAGCAAAGAAGCAAGCAGTTGCTCGGAATTTATAGCATAAGCTGTTAAAGTGAGCAAAGACCATTCTCTAACGCCTATTCCGTTAAAAGAAACAGGAATGGCCGTTATTAAAATAGTTACCGGAATCGCTGTAAAAAGCAATGCCCATGATATGGAAATTCCAATTGCTTTAAATACAGCAAAGTACATCAAAACCGAAAGAATCTGCATTAAAAGAGAACCAAAAAACGCAGCCAGCAAACTCAACGGGTATTTCCTATAATCCCTCAATTTTTCTGCAAAAAGTCCAAACTTCCCTTTTTTAAACGGATTAAACAAAACGCACAGGCAAAAAATAATCAAAAACAGAGTTGCCGCCGCCAAAAACCAAACTGCCTGCTCAGGAACTTGCTCCGAATATGGCAACGCAAGCCAAAACAGCAAACATAAAGCCATAAGCCCAAAAATTCTCGCAACAAAAACAGAAGCAACGCTGCTAGCCATAACATTGTGCGCCTTGCCCAAAGCTATTGAACGATAAGCATCTGCGCCAACACCGCCCGGAGCAAATACATTAAATAAATAGCCAACCACCGTGTATTTCAAAAGCGTGGCAAAACTGGGCTTTTGCTCTTTTGGAACAATCAAAAGATAATGCCACCGAAACGCCTGATTCAAAATAATAAGCTCCGATAGCAAAAACGAAAACAATACCCAGCCAAGCTTAGCATCGCGCAAATTCGCAATAATATTTCCAACAGGAAATTTCCACAATATAAGAATCACAAGCAAAACGCTTATAGCAAGTTTTATGGCAAATTTTATTTTCATATCTTGGCCAAAATATTAACAGCAAACCTTGTAAAACAAAATGGTATTAATGCTAATAATTTATATGGCACGGGAATTTTTACAATTTTTGCGGCATTTTCAAAAAGTCCATTGTATTTTTTTCTAATAGCTTTGTCAAAAATTCTTCCGTTTTTTTTAGAATATATGAACCAAGAGTGGTAAAGATCTAACCAGCATTTCAATTTGGCAATAGTGATTTTTCCTCTTGTAAAGGAATTTTCCCTTTGATTGTAATTATACAGAGGCTTTTCCAAAAAAGCTATGTTTTTTGCCTTTTCAAGAGTTGGCAATGCAACAAAACCATCTTCGCAAACAACCATGTTTTCCGGAAATTCCACATCTATGCAAACTTCTCTTTTGCACAGCCTGCTCCAAACCGTCAAAAACATATCTCCGTTCAGGTAGCTGGCAAAATATGCATTTGCCGTCAAAAACTTAATTTGCCCGCTTGTTCCTCCTCTAATTTGAGCGGAACAGCCAACATAATCGCAATTATTATTTAAACACACATCCAAAAGCTCGCTATACATGGTTGGCTCTACCCAATCATCGCTATCTACAAAAGCTATGTACTGGCCTGTGGACATTCTCAAGCCGGCATTTCTTGCGCTTGCCACGCCGCCATTTTCTTTATGGATAATTTTTACGCGATTGTCTTTTTTTGCGTATTCGTCGCAAATTTTTGCGCTGCTATCCGTTGAGCCATCGTTTACAAGGATTATTTCCAAATTTTCATAAGTTTGATTCAAAATGCTGTCAATGCATTTTGGCAAATAAAGCTCTACATTGTGAACTGGAACTATAACGGAAATTTTACAACTGTGCATACAAAACTGTTTCCATAAAGCAATCTCTATTATGCTGGCGAACATAGAGTTTATATTCAGGAACTATTGAATGAATGTATTCCGCAATGGATAGCATATCTTGGTCGCTGTGATAAATGCAAATTGCCAGTTTTGGTTTGCAACGAAGTATGGTCTCTTTTGCTCCCTTCAGGGCAGGAAGTTCCGCACCCTCTATATCCATTTTTATAAGAGTTGCAGCGTCTTTTTGGCAAACGCTATCTATGCTTCTTATGTTTATGCTGGATTTTCCGCCTTCATGTATGCAACTGACGCTATCCCCTGTTTCAGAAAAACTTATTTTTCCATCTTTGTCAAATACCCCTGCGTTTACAATCTCTATTTTGGAATTCGCTTCAAATTTTTTAGACAATATTTTATAGTTCTCCGCATCAGGTTCAAACGATATTATCTTTTTGTATTCCATATCCGGCAACTTTAAAAAACTCTCTACGGTATCGCCTGTATATGCACCGCAATCAACCAGAATTTCTTCTTTTCCGTACTTGAAAAAATCATTTATAAAATACTGATTCTCTTCGCCATGATATGGTACATCTTTTTTGTTTCCCGTGCATCTAAAGTCTATTATAGCCAAGTATGTTTTTTTGCTTTCCGAATCTGCAAGCAAGTTAGCCACGGAATTAACTCTATTTTCATTAGCCTTAAAAAATTCTCTGCTCTGCGGCTGCAAATAAACTTTATATTTAAATGTATTCCAATAAGGAATTAGAAGCTTCCAAAGGAAATTATTTCTGAGCCATTTGTTTTTATCCCTTATTTTTCTTGCCGCGCCAAAAAAAAAATTTTTGCTGGTGAAACTAATTGCAATCGCAAATAGCAGAACTATCAATCCGCAAGCACCCAAAATCAACGATAATCTTAAACTCTCGGATTTATACTGCAACTTCACAACAGATTTTCCTTGTGGAACATCAACGGACATAAATGTGCCAAACGCTCTGGAAATTTCTGCATTTTCCCCATTTATTTTTGCTTTCCAATATTTGTGATAATTTTCTGAAATAAACAATTTTCCGGGAATTGAGCTTTCTATTTCGAAAATAAGTTTATCCATTTTTGCAAATGAAGTTTTAACGCTACCCTGCCCTTCTTGGTTATTTGCAGCCGAATTTTCCAGCAACAAAACATTCCTATAATCAAATTCGTTATCTTTTAATTTTGCGATTATATTTTCTTCGCTCTCCCATTGGTAATACATCCTTGCTCTGCCCAAATCACCGGCATTTTTTTCAATTGATATGCCACGCTCGCTGTCAAAGATTATATAACCTACATTCATCAAATCCAGCATCGCATTATTTTGCAACTGCTCTTTGAAAACTCTATATGTAGCTATTTCGTTATCGTGGAAGCCAAGGGCGTTTCGAAGTCCGTAAGATGCCAAGTTATTTCCGCTAATAGCAGGGTTTCTGGTTAAAGAAAAAATACGAGAACTCTCATTGAAATTCGGATGTGCTTTTTGAATTTCCTGAATAATCTTTGGATTGTAATAATCCGTTCTTTTAACCGTGTCAATGTATGGAATATTCACCACCGCCAGCTCCACGGCCGCTGCAACTGCTATAATCAAAGGTTTTTTGAAAAACACCGCGCCAACCGCCGCTGCGCAAAAAATCAAAGAAGTAAACGAATGAGAAAGAAGCCCGTTAGCTTTCACAAAATCAACAGCCTTAAAATAACTCCCTTCAACAGGAACCAAAAAGAAACTAGCCAAAATTAAAAACGGAATAGCCCAAAGCGCAATGCGCAACTTTGAGCATGGGGTATGGGGTATAGGGTATAGGGTTTTTATAAAATAGGCTCCGAACAGGGCTATGAATATTGCTACGGGCACTCCGTGCAAGCTCTCCCAAGCGTAGCGGAAAAATAATATGCCTACCAATAAAATGCCATACAGGATTGCGCCTTTTTTAAAGACTTCCTTGTTCTCTTCAAAGTTTTTGAGAACGGGAGCAGCCAAAAATAAAAATGCTAACGGAATCCAGAAAATAGCCATGCTTGGAGCCCGGAAATTTTTAATGCCGGGGATTATCTCATACCAAAGAGGAAACAGAAACGAGTGAAGGCCAACAGCGTAAGAAAGCGCTATAACACAACCGGAAAACCAGAACAAAGCCGGCTTCCTGTTGCTCGGCAGCAAACAGCCGCAAAGAGCGAGAAATGTCAAAACAGCCCCTGCGCCATCTGCGTTTAGCTTAAACGGGTTTTGCCCCCAATAAACATTGTTTTTTTCAACATTTGTTCCCAAAAAACCCGGCAATATCATAGCTGCAAGCTCCTCGCCGTGCAAGCTCCAGCTTGCAG
>WQTK01000276.1 GCA_009786285.1 Candidatus Fibrimonadales bacterium
TGTAAAGGAAAAAATAGCAGAAGAGAAAAATCAAAAGTTATTTGAAAAACTAGCCTCCGGCGAAGGCTCGCTTGAAGACTATTCAACTTCCCTAAAATTTCTTTGTGAATGCTTGGAAAACTACCATAGCAGAAAAACTATAATTCTTATTGATGAATACGATGACAATGGTATTATTCGCAAGCTGATAGACAAGGCAGACATAGAAGCTAAGGCAGACTTGGAAACTTTAATAGCAGGTGGAACGATTTCAAAAATAATTCACGAAGACATAATTTACCACGGGTTTATGACAGGAGTTCTTTCTGGATTAAGCGGTTACAGGGTTAAATCAAATAGGGAAAGCGGCGATTGGCGTAGTGATTTGGTTTTATATGGCGCAAGCATAAGGGGCAATGCTGTTATATTTGAGTTTAAAGTTGCCAAGAAAGCTAAGGAGATGCCAGCAGAATGCGAAAATGCCTTGCAGCAGATAGAAAATAATAATTATGCGGCATATTGGGCTGATGAAGGTTATACCGATATTCTTAAGTATGGCATTGCTTTTTACAGAAAAGACTGTGAGGTAAGGGATGGGTAAAAAACTTCGTGCTTTAGGAGTTGTGCTTCCGCAATTTCATCCAATCCCTGAGAATGATGAATGGTGGGGCAAAGGTTTTACGGAATGGACTAATGTAGCAAAGGCGACGCCTCGTTTTAGAGGGCATTACCAGCCGCATATTCCTGCAGATTTGGGGTTTTATGATTTACGGTTGGAAGAGGCAAGGATTGCGCAAGCCGAATTGGCTAAGCAATATGGTATTTATGGTTTTTGCTATTACCATTATTGGTTTCACGGCAAGCAATTGTTGGAAAGGCCAGTGAATGAAATTGTAGCAAGCGGTAAACCAGATTTCCCTTTTTGCCTTTGTTGGGCAAATGAACCTTGGGGTAGAAATTGGGATGGATCGAATAATAAGATCATACAAGCACAAGAGTATAGTAAAAGCGATCATTTAAAACATATTAGTTACTTACTTGATATATTTAAAGACAAACGTTATATTAAGGTTAAAGGAAGGCCTTTGTTTATTATATATAAAGTCAAAGCAATTCCTGATGTCAAGGATATGGTTGAAATTTGGAATGCAGAAGCAAAAAATGTCGGATTTGAAAATGGGCTTTATGTTCTATCTACAACATCTCATGGATTTAACGATGATCCAACTCCATTAGGTTTTGATGCTTCTTGGGATTTTTTGCCATATATTTTTTCTTATGAAACTAATTTTAATTTTAGAGTTATTAGAAAGATACACAAACTTTTAGGTTTGAAAGATCGGCTAAATTTATATGGCAATGCAGTAGATAGAATTTTGCAAGAATCGCAAAATTTAAAATGCTGGAAGGAATATCCATGCGTATGCCCAGGTTGGGATAATTCTCCAAGAAGAAAAACCGATGCAATCATTTTGCATGGCTCTACTCCAGAACTTTATGAAAAATGGCTTGCTAATACATGTGATAAATTTGAACCATTTAGCGAAGAAGAGAATTTTGTATTTTTGAACGCTATGAATGAATGGGCAGAAGGCAATCACTTGGAACCTGATTTGAAATGGGGCTTGAAATATTTGGAAGCAACAAAAAGGATTTTGGAGATGTATAAATAATGATTGACGAGCAAGCACAACAGGCTTATTTTAACTATATGAGGCCGGAAATGGTATCATTTTTGCCAAATGAATATGCGAAGATTTTGGAGGTAGGTTGTAACGTTGGTAATTTTCGTCAATATGTTAGTAAACCTTGTGAATATTGGGGGGTTGAACCGTTTGAACAGGCGGCAGAAGTGGCTAAAACCAGATTGAATAAGGTTTTAATCGGTTTTTATAATGAAGTAGAGAATAAAATTCCTGATAATTATTTTGATTTAGTTATTGCGAATGATGTTATTGAGCATATGGAACAACCTTGGAATTTTTTACGATCTATTAAAAAGAAAATGACTGAAGATGCAAAGATAGTTTTGTCTATTCCGAATTTTCGTTATTATGAAAATATAAAAGAAATATTAGCAGAAAAAGATTGGAAGTATAAAGATTGTGGAATTTTGGACATTACGCATTTGAGGTTTTTCACAGAAAAAAGCATAATTCGTTTATTGCTTGAAAATGGATTTGAAATTGAAAAAATGCAAGGAATAAATCCTGTGAAGGTTAGGAAAAGGCATTTGCCTTTGTATTGGTTATTTAAATGTTTTTGGGGAAAAGATATAGAATTTGTTCAGTTTGGAGTAAGAGCAAAGATAAAATGATTTCTATAATAACTTGTTCTATAAAACCTGATGTATGTCAAAGAATGCTTGACAGTATAAGTGAAACTATTGGAGTGAAATATGAGGTTATAGTTTTTGACAATAGAGAAAAAAAATATGGAATTTGCAAAGCCTATAATGAAGCTGCAAGCGAAGCAAACGGAGATTATTTGTGTTTTGTTCATGAAGATATTGTGATTAAAACGAAATTTTGGGGAAAAGAGTTGGTGAATTTTGCTGAACAGACTAGTGATTGTGGAGCTATTGGAGTTGCTGGTGGAAAATATGCTCATAGAAATTTTCTTACTTGGGCAGTTTCAGACCATCTAATTAACATTTTTGACGGTATTGGTTCCAGTAAACAAAATGATTTTATAGAGGATGATCTGATTTATCATTATGTTAATCCCAATAACGAAATTTTTTCAAAAGCTGTTTGTCTAGACGGAGTATTTTTATTTGTAGAAAAAAAAAAATGGAAGGATAATAAATTTGATGAAGAAACTTTCAAAGGTTTTCATTTTTATGATACGGATTTTACCTTCGCTCTCTCTCAAGAAT
This sequence comes from Candidatus Fibrimonadales bacterium, assembly GCA_009786285.1. GTDB lineage: Bacteria > Fibrobacterota > Fibrobacteria > Fibrobacterales > Fibrobacteraceae > Fibrimonas. Next base: position 2,858 of record WQTK01000276.1, read on the forward strand.
ATCAAAATTATGTTTATTTTGGAATGGATATCTACCATTTTTCTGTAGGAAATATAGAAAGAATTTTTTGTGAGAATATGTATTTATTTCAAAAAAAGTGGAAAAATAAATTATCTTATTGTTTGCCAGAATATAAAGTTTCTTTTCAAGATGAATTAAAAATGGCAAATCAAGTGTTTTGGTTATATAAAAAAAATGCTTTTTCAAAAGTAGAATGTTTTAAGAGACTTTATAAAATAAATGACATTTTATTTTTTGTATTTTTTTTATTAAAGATTATCAAGAATCGATTGGTATTGAGGTAATAACATACAACAGGGAGTTTGGTATGGCAGCGAAAACATATTTAGATGTTTACAAAGAGCATAATGGCTTTGTGTCTCACAAGTGGATTCACTATTTTTTTATATATGATCGTATTTTCGGTCGTTTTTTAGAAAAAGGTGAGCCTATTAAAATGTTAGAAATAGGCGTACAAAATGGGGGTTCTTTGGAAATATGGAAAAAGTACTTACCTCCGAATTCTGATATTCATGGTGTTGACATAAATGAAAAGTGCTTGCTACTTAAATTCGATGACAGCATATCTTTCCACTTAGGCAGTGCAACCGACAATAATTTTATGGAAAAAACATTTGGTGATATACAATTTGATGTTATAATTGACGATGGCTCTCATATTTGCAAAGATGTTATTCAAACTTTTGATTATTTATTCCCAAAAATGAAAAATGGCGGCTGTTATATTGTGGAGGATATGCATACTAGCTATTGGAAAGAATATGGTGGAGAACAGGATAGTAAAGAAAGTTCAATTGAATATTTTAAGAGATTGATAGATATAGGAATAAATAGAGACTATGTTAGAAATGGCTTTATTAATAAGATTAAAAATAAATTTTGCAAGCACAACAAACCTAATTTCGCAATAAATAATATGATTTCACAGATTTCATTTTTTGATTCTATTTGCGCAATTGACAAATTTCATGATACAAAAGAAATGCCATTTAAAAATGTGATTACTGGCGATATAGCCTTGGTGGATAATGAGCCGATGTCATTAAATATAACAATAGATGATAGGCAAAAAGAGATAATCACTGCGAAAAAATTATTTTGTGGATAAGTTTTTAATTTTATTTTTTAATATATTTTTTTCATTATTATCTAGGCCAATTAGATAAGCACTAGGTAAGAATAGAATTAAAAAAATACCAGATGTGATAAAGAATGATGTTACAGAATTATTTATGTTAAAGATTAATAAAATTGGTAAAGGAAAACTTATTGCACCAATTATAAATATACGAATTAGAACCTTTTTACAGTATTGTCTTATAGAGAAAGCTATCAGATATTTAGCGAATATGTTTGCTGATATTATACGAACAAAATTCATAGTTATATAAACAATAGGAACTGTAACTGGTGAAAAATCTAATTTGAAAAAAATGTAACAAAGTACAAAATTCATTATAACGAGAATAGAATCTATAATCGTAAAATATTTTATTTTGCCAGTAGCAACAATTGAAGAGGCTAATAGTCCAGAAAATGTATAGGCAAACAAATGGTCTAACAATCTGATTTGACAGAAGATAACAGCGAAAGCAGGAACTTCCTTTAACCATAAATTTAAAACCAAATCCATATTCAAAACAACGGGAATAATAAATAGTGATAGCAATAAAAATGAAATTCTGCTAAAACGAAAAATTAAGCTATGCAAATATTCGATATCATTTCTTGCATAGGACTTAATAACTTGCGGATTAAAAGCAGCCATTAAGTTTGTAGAGAATTGAGTTACGGCGTTGTTGACCTGTGTCATAACCCCGTAAGCTGCGTTTGCTATAACCCCATGAAACATATTTAGAAGCATATTAACTCCTTGTAACGCCGCAATCGCAGAAACTCCACCCAAAGTTGTCCACCCGCTAAACCCCATCCTCTCCCAAAACATCTTCTTATTCCAAAACCATTTAAAATGCGTCTCAGGAAAATTCTTGTGGCAATAAATCTGGTAGCAAATAACCATAAAAATATAAACACCAAACAGCACGGCAGAATAAAACTTAAGCTTATCAACCGTGGCAAATCCCAACGATATTGCAACCGCTAATTTAAACACTGCATCTACTATGCCAAAATAAGCATAAACCTTCATTCTCTCATGCGCATTAATCGCAACCATATAAGGCACTTGCAAAATCCCTATGCAAGCAGAAAGTACCGAAAACTGATAAACAAAATTAGCCGCACCCATTCTCTCGCTTGGAATGTTAAGTTGCGTATTCAAAAACCAAAGCCCAACAGTTTCTCCCAAAACAAAAATAAGCCCTGCCGTGAAAATATGAATAACCATGCTTAAACTAAAAGTTTTCTTTAACGCTTCAAAATCACCTTTCCCCAAATCAAAAGTAAAAAAACGGCTCGTTGCGCTAGTCATTGCGTTTTGTATAAAGCTAAAAAGAACTATAACCCCGCCAACAACGTTGTAAATACCGAAATCCTCAACCCCAAGCTGCGCCAAAACCTCTCTGCTGGTGTAAAGCCCAACAATCAAAAGCAGAATGCTCCTGAAATACAGAAACATTGTATTCTTCGCTATGCGCTTGTTATTTTCTGAGGGAGAGTTTTCCATAGGTAGCTAGATAACCTGCCAATGGCCATTTTTATCAGAACCTACTCGTTTAAGTAAGCCTTTATCTTTAAGTTTTGATATATTATTCTTCGCATTTCTAATATTTATTTTCACTTTCTCACTAATTTCTTGAATCGTGATAAATTGATTAGCAGAGATTTCTTTTAATATATCTTTTTGCATAGGAGTTAATTTTACAGTGTCTTTTACAGTGTCTTTTACAGTGTCTTTACTATTTTTTACTTTACTCAACGCAAGTCCTTTTTTTCTATAAATCACAGCTAAAAAACCAGACTGCATCTTAAACTCAGGCTTTGGCAAGCCGTAATCTTTGCATTTCCTTATTATGTCTTGGATACCTGTTCCCATTCTTTCTATATAATGAGCTAAATACAAAGATTCTGCTATCAATGGATTTTTTGGATACGAAGTGTGTTCCTTTTTCAACATCTCTACAGTCAAATCCAAAGATAGCCTACCGGGATTGCTTATTTCCAATCTATCTGCGAAAAGCATCACTTGTACACTTGCCACGCTTGCGTAATCTCTGTGAGCAACTGCATTTACAATGGCTTCTTCCACAACTTCCGGCGGTATTTCATAGGCTGTAGGAACAATTGGTCCATTCTCTCTTGTTCCAATAGCAAGATCTATTTTAGACAAAACAAAATTTACTGCCTGATCCACCAAATCAAATAAGTTTCCTTTATATACCTGATAAAAAGGAATGGGCTTTTCTACTATTGTACCGTGATAATGAGCACATTTTACTTCCGAAGTCAAAAAGAATCTTTGTGGTTCCTTGCCAAAAAGAAGTATTGCAGCGTTGGTTATTTTCCCTTTATTCAACAAATTCAAATGAGTCAAAATTTTCTCTTTGCCCAAAGAAAAATTTAATGGAAAATTTCTCTCTGCTTTTGCTTGCTCGACAAACCATTTTAGTTTTTCATTTGAGATATCTGCTATTGTAGCCTCTTTATTAAAACTTTTATCAAAAGGCTCAGTTCGCAAATCTCCACTGTCCATTAAAAAAGAAATCAAGCTTGAATACACATTGCTTATTAAATCTGCAATCGCAGTAAAATGCCCATAAATCAGAGAGCTGGACAAACTCTCTATCCATTTATTTATCTTGGTATGTCGTTCTTCTTTTTTTGCATTTAAAATGAAAATTAATCTTGTTTTACGCTTTTTCGTAGCGGCGTTAAATTCTTGAATTGTTGGGGTAGTGTCATTTTTTAGTTCAGTTCCTATTTCTTTGCCTACCAAAGCTATGTAAATGTCAGATTGATAAACTTCTTTTATATAAGCCTTATTTGGAGTCCTATATTTTGCCGGTAAGTTTTCAAAAATAAATGGTTCAAAGTATTTGCTCATCAAAGAATCACCCTGCAAATATTTTGCAAGCATCTGCCTCTCATAGGCAAACTCTTTTTGAACGCTGCTGATAAAAATTTTATACCGCATATTTTCCTGCTATTGGAGAAATATAGTAAAATTCATTTTCTACCTTACACCTTATGCTCTCCCATCCCGACTTCAGCGATGAAAAGATTGAGAAAGCCCTGTTTTTGGATATTGATGGGGTAATTCACCCGTTTACGCAATATCGCTATGAGCATTTGAATGATATGGAGCAATTATTTGATGAATTGGAGAGAAAATTTCAAATTGATTACCGTGAGTTTAGCAAATACGATGTTGCTATAGCATATTATGACTGGGACAAAGATGCTATAAATGAAATAAAGCGAATCCTCGATGCTACTGGTGCCAAGATTGTTGTGTCAAGTTCTTGGAGATGTTCGGCAACAGGGGAATATTTGCCGTTTTTGCTGCTCATGCACGATTTGCGAAAATACCTTTACGGATACACTCCAATAAACCGCTGCCGCCCTATTGAAATTTTGGAATACTTAAAAGCGCACCCCCATATAAAAAAATGGGTTGCCGTTGATGATATGGATTTGTCTAGGGATTTTCCCGAAAATGCCGTTGTTACATGCCAAAAAATAACAACCGCCGATGCCGACAGGTGCATTGAAATGCTCAGTTAACTGTAGCAAATGCATCTTTGCCCTAGCAATACAAGCTCTGAAGTAAATTATATCAAATAATTTTCTAAATTTATATTCTTATGACAGTAGCTCGGAAATTCGATTATTTCAAGCCATTAGCGATGCTTTTGGCTCTTGCAATCGTAACGTACGCTACCGAAGACAAAATAACCAGTTTCAAGTTTGCTTATGAAGATATAGGTTGGGGCTATGGCGACTACTGGGAAGGCGATATTGACCAAGATGCTAAAACTATTACTTTTACCACGCAAAAATGGATTGAAAATATAGACAGGCTCGCTGCTATATTTGAATTTTACGGAATCAATATGGTGAAAGTCGGTATAAAATCGCAATGGAGCGGGATAACGCAAAATGACTTTCGCAAAGAAGTTGTCTATACTGTTGGTAAAAATGAATATACGGTGAAAATAGTGTCTCCGCAAGCAACCGGATTGCCGGTGATTAGGATTGATACGGATGATAATGCTCCTATTTTGAATAGAGAAGATTGGGTAACTATGACTTTTTCCATGAGCGATCCTAATGATCCGGAGAACGATATTCTTGCAATAAGCAATCAGCAGATTAGGGGAAGAGGGAATTCTAGCTGGGTTGGTGCAAATTTCGGTCAATATCCATATCGTATTAGATTCAGGGCTAATGAACAGCAATCTCCTTTTGGACTTCCTGCTGCAAGAAACTGGGTTCTTTTATCGAATGCAACAGCTATAAGCAAAATATTTGGATTTGAATTGGGGCAACGATTAGGTTTAGAATATACTTGTTCCTACAACCATGTTGAACTTTACTTAAATGGTGATTATCGTGGTATTTATGTTTTTACAGAGCATAGACAGGCAGATCCTACAGAAAAAGGTGCTCCTGGAAGACCAAAAATTGACCTGAAAGAAGGTTGGTTTGTTGAAATAGATCGTTATTACGATGAAGAGCCTAAATTTCGGACTTCAAGTTATTCCCTGCCAATTATGATAAAAACTCCGGAAGACAAAAATGATGTAAGCATGGCAAATACACTTTATCATTTTGTTAGAGATGATTGGAATGAATTGACCGATTTAATGAATTCTGCGAGTTTTCCAGAAAATGCATACCGTGATTTAGTGGATATGGAAACATTTGCCAAGTATTTTTTGGTGCAGACAGTGGTTTTGAATTTGGAACTTCACCATCCATATGAAGACCCGAGCCAAGTTGGAAGTACTTTTTTCTATAAGGACAAAGGCGGAAAAATAAGTGCTGGTCCTCTTTGGGATCTTGATGTGAGTCTTATTGAGGGTACTGTGGGTTATAGGGTATATACAGCGGATTCATATCCGTATCAAATTAATCCTTTTTTCAATCGCTTTTTTCAAGACCCGATATTTCTTGCAAGATACAAAGAAATTTGGAATGATAATTTTGATGGTAATATATCATCAATGTTAAGTTTTGTTGATACAATAGTAGATAAAATTAAAAAAAGCTTGGAAGAAAATGCTAAACGTTATTCAATTACTAATGAGTCAATATCATATATAGCATCATTAAAGAATTTCTTTCAAACAAGAATTACTTATCTTAATCAGGTTTACAACAAAGTCGATATTTTGCCAGATAGCAAAGACTTCATAACAGAAAACACCCCACAAACCTTTACCCTTGTTGCTTACGGTGAAATGACTGATTTATCGGCAATGCTGCAAAACAGCGAACAATCGGATTTTGAAATAACCTCGGAATTGACCCAAACACCAACAGGAAATGGCGGATATTTGGCAACAATCAGCGTAAAACCAAAAGAATCGCTACCGGAAAGCCCGTATGGCGATACACTCATTCTTGTTGGAGCAAATCAAGGGAAACAATTTTGGTTTAAAGTGCCACTGACTTTTGTCGCAGGCGAAAACAATATAAGCAACATCCGCCAACCGCAAATTGCTAAAAGTCCATTATTTGCATATGCAACACACAATGGCATTATGCTTAGAAATGTGCCTGCAAACACAAAAATAGAAGTCTATAATCTTCAAGGCAAACTGATACATTCCGCAAAGGCTGAAATTTTTCAGCCCCTATGGCAAATCCCAGTGCAAACAAAAGGAATGTACATAGTAAAAGCAGAAAAACAAATACTGCGAGTATCAGTAATGTAATTTTCTATATTCCTTCCCATGCATATGAGGCTATTTTTGACATTTCTGCTTCTGCTGGTTGCCCAAGCTTTTGCCCAAGGCTATCAAAATTTGACTTTGAAAGATTGCATTGAAATGGCTAAAAAGAATTCTCTATCGATCGCTTCCGCAAAACTCTCGGAAAAAACAGCGCAGTCTTCGCTTGAACAGGCAAAAAACGCAAGACTCCCCGGATTAAGCGGAAGCATGAGCCAAGACGTTGTTCACGGCGTGCCATTCAATGATCCCTCCAGCTTTAGCTATTTGACTACGCTTGGAATGAACCTTAGTTCTTCAATGCCTATTTTCACCGGAGGCAGAATAGAGCATAACATTAATCAGGCACAGTATCGCAATGAGATTACAAAGCTAAATTCCGAAGCAGTGGAAAGAACGCTCTCCGAGCAGATTATAAAGACTTATATGCAGGTATGGTCTTTGATGGAGTCGGAAAATTCTGCAAAAGCCTCGCTTGCCCTTTCCAAAAGATTGCTTGCGAAAGATTCCATCCTTTTCCAGTCAGGGAGCTTCACCGCTACCGATTTGGCTTTGGCTTTTGCTCAAGTTGCAAGCGACAGCTTGAGCTTGCTGCAAGCCCAAAGCAATTTGACTCAGAACTATACCTCGCTCCGCCAGCTTTTGGAAATTCCTTACAACTCGTCATTCTCGCTTTCTCCGCCAGATTCAGCCGTTTTCAAAGAAACGGGAAATTATGCGAACCTGCTGAAAAAGGCAGAGAACAGTTCTATAAGCAAAAAGATGGATTCGCTTTCTATTTTAGCGGCAGACGAGGCTATTGGCGTTGCGAAAGCTGGCCGCTATCCGAATATAAACTTGAGCGCCGGGGCTGGCACAAACATTGATTGGACAACACAAGACCCGCACTACGGAGCGCAGTTAAAAAATTATTTCAACTACAGAGCATCGCTTGGACTTAGCATTTCCATAATAGATTGGGGAGCCACCGAACACAGCATTTTATCGGCGCAAGTGGCAAAGGAACAGCAGCAAATTTCTGCGCTCAACACGCAAAAGCAACTGGAAAACACTATTGAGCAATTAGCTTTGCAAGTTGAAACTTACCGCTTGCAATGGGAAGTTTCCAACATTCAAATGGAAGCGCAAAAACTCGCTTTGGATAAATCCGTTCAACAGCACGAGCTTGGAATGCTGGATATTTCTTCGCTAATCCAGCAGCAGACAATTTTCAACAACTCGCAAATAAGGCATAACCAGGCAAAGTACAGCTATCTGCTTGGAAAATCGCTTTTAGATTTGCAAATAGGGAATTTTTAATATGAGATTTATTCTTCTGTTCGCCGCCTTTGCCTTTGCAAATGATATGTATTCGCAAGCGCAAAAATTGTACAGCCAGAAAAATTTTGAGGCCGCCGCAAAAAGCTATGCGGAACTATGCCCAAAACTTGAGGCTAAAGAAAAGAAAATTTGCCTGCTTAACGAGGTAAAAGCTTTGATAGAAAGCGATAAAATAGATTTGGCTCGCGCGGCAGAGCCAAAAATCGCTTTGCTCCTCAGCCAATCCGAGCCAAGCGATTCTTTATACGCAGAGTTAAGCGCAACAGATGCCAAGCTGCAAGTTATGCTGAACCAGCCGGTGCGGGCGGTTCGTTCTTGGAATGCGGCGCAGGCAAGCGCAAGCAAGAATTATTTTTCCGAGCTATTTGTTCTTTGCCAAGACATTGTCTCTGCGTTTCCCGGTAATGGGCTTGCGGCAGAAAATTGCAACAAAATAAAACCGGCAGACACAACGCTGATTTCCATTCAAAGAAAAAAAGTCACAGTGCTTGCAACTGCTACCGCACCGCCACCAACTACTACCGCCACAACCACTAGCAACTCCCCACCAGCCACTAGCCAAGAAGGGACTCAATCTAAATGGTACATCCAATTAGGTGCTTTTGGCACGAGAGAGAACGCTGAGAAATTGGTTGCGGATTTTAAAAAGAAGGGCGTGGAGCTTTATGTAACGGAATTAACAGACAGAAAACTCTTTGCAGTTCGCACAGGATTTTTCGCAACGCAAAATGACGCAAAAACTTACGCTGAGCAAAAAATAGCTCCGGCTGATTATAAAATATATCAATGACTTTTTGCAATTGCTTCAAATTCTTGTAAATTCTTTTTCCATTTTTCTTGCTTAAACGGAGCGTAGTTTGCAATGGGTTTGCGGTTGCCTTTGGCAAATTCTTTTGCGGCATTTTCAATATTTTCTATGATTTCTTTTATTTTGCCTTTAACTACGCTGTTAAAAATGCCAAGGTTCATAATGGAATTTAATATGGCTCCGTTCGGCGAAACTATGGCCCTAAATTCATAAAATACAGAATTTTCGCTGGCTTCTTTTAAATCCAGAACAGCGGTTGCAGTTCCGTGCAGCCTCCAAGCGAGAATCTTTGTTCTGCCCCTGCCAAAAAACAAGTGATGCATTCCGGTATCCACGCCGGCGCTATCGTTTAGCAACCATACAAAGCTTCCAGACAAATTATCGCCGTTATCGCCGCTGAAGTATTTTCTGTCGGGGGTATCATAGGTTATTGTGTACTTTGTTTTTCTGTAAGCATTTACCAATTGCGCAGTAAATTCCATATTTTCAAAAAGATATATCATCATTTCTTTTGAAACGGGAATTGTCCCGTTAAGCGTGTAGGTTACTCTATATTGCCTCCCCATATAGCGGAACAAGTCGCGTGCTCTGGGGTCATCTGTTCGCAGGCCTCGCTGCTTTAGCTCCAAATAAGGAGAGCAAAATTCGGCATTGTATTTAATATCGGGATTTGGCTTTTTTTCTTCTGCGTTGCACTGAGGATGCTCATAATTCAAGCACTGCTTGAGTCCGGAACACATGGCAAGATGGCCCAAGTCAATGTCTTTTGCGCAAAGGAGCGTTGAGAAAAACATCAATATGAACATCCCAAGTTCCGCAGAGCGTTTAGCTGCAGCCTCCACTGCCGCCATAACTGTGCCTCTGAACGCTTTATTTTCCAGTTCTTGCATTCCGGCTATTGTAGTTCCGCCCGGGCTGCAAACTGTGGCTGTTAGCTCATTAGGGTTTGCTTTTGACTGTTCCAGCATTTCAACTGCGCCGCCGGTTGTGGAAAGCGCAAGCTTCATAGCTGCATCTCGCGGCAAGCCCATTTTCACGCCGCCCATTGCCAAAGCTTCTATAAATTGAAATGCAAAGGCCGGGCCGCTGCCGGAAAGCCCAGTGACTGCATCCATCTGGCTTTCTGAAACTCTAACCGTGCTTGCGCATTTTGAAAACAAATGCTCAGCCGTTTGTATAATGTTTTCATCAACTCCGTCTGTTGCTATGGCAACGGTTCCTTTTTTTGCTGAAACGGCAATATTTGGCATAGTGCGCATAATATACGCATTTTCAAATTTCGCCTTCAAGTCCAAAACAGTTACTCCGGCCATAATGGAAATTACAATGCACGGTTTTTGCAGGCAAACAGGGTTGAATTTTTTGAAAACCTGCGGCTTCACGCATAAAAACACAATGTCTGCTTTTGAAAGCCCTTTTTCAATGCTATCAGTTCTTTCCGCTTTTATTTTGCCAGCCCGTTCATCATCAGGTTCATAAAAAGATATGTCTTCACCTGTTAAGGAGTTCAAAATAGCGCTGCCCATATTGCCTGCGCCTATGAAAAATATCTTTTTTCCCATGCCTAGCCCTTCATTGCGGCTAAAAAGCTTTCATTGGTTTTATGATTCTTCATTTGCCCTTGAATTTGTTCCATAATTTCAACAGGAGTATGGTCTTGCAAAAATCTGCGCAAAATCCAAACATTGCGAAGCTCTCCTTCGGAAATCAAAAGTTCTTCTTTGCGGGTTCCTGATTTGAATATGTCTATTGCCGGCCAAATGCGCTTTTCCGCAATGCGGCGGTCCAGCACAAGTTCCATGTTGCCTGTGCCTTTGAATTCTTCAAAAATAACCTCGTCCATGCGGCTTCCGGTTTCTATTAAAGCTGTGCCTATAATTGTTAGCGAGCCGCCGAACTCAATTTTGCGAGCCGCTC
>WQTK01000277.1 GCA_009786285.1 Candidatus Fibrimonadales bacterium
AGAGCTGACACGACTATGCGGTCGTGTCCTTTGGCGGGACTTTCAGTCCCCACCGGTTAAAGCCACCAGCTTTAGCTGGTTGGTTGTTTTCTTTTTAAAATGCAAAACTTATGCCCAAACTAAATGAAATTCACTTGGAAACAAATAGATAAATATCTGGAATTTATAGGATTACAAAAAATTTTTAATCAATTCGCAGGATTATTCAAATAGCCGATTTTGTAGAATTGAAACCCACAAAAATCACCCCAGCCAGTCCAACACATTCAGAACTTTGATGCCTTACTGCTTGTTTTTCCTAAATTTTTTTAGAAAAAAGGCTAAATTCATCTATTAGCTGGCCATCTAAGCCATATGTTTTAACCGTCATGCTTTTGCCATCAACATCTACAATTGTGTATTCCGGTATTTCTCTTTGGGAATATTTAATCGGTGAACTTATATCGGCATTTTCCGAAGGTTGGTAAAATTTTGAGCCGCTCGCCGTTGAAAGAGTCAAATACACAATGCCTTCAACAAGGCTCCTCACATATATATGGTCATGCCCGGCTACAACCAAATCCACGCCGTGCTCTGCCATCAATCTTTCAAAGCCAGCTTCCACATAAAGCTCAATATCGGCATCGGCAACATGAGAAGCAACGCTCCGAGTGGATTTATGGTGCTGAACAACAACAAAATCATATTTCCCGGCATTGGCAGCCTTGGCTGCTCGAATAACATCGTCAAATTCGGCCACGTATTCTTCGGCTTTTTCCTTGCCATCTGGATACACGGATGTATTCAACGCTATAAAGAGAACATTATTGCGCAAATAAAAATAATTTGCTGATGCTTCTCTTAGTTCATTGGGCAAATTGAAATGATACTCAAAAAGATTATGCGCATCGTGATTGCCCTTCGCCGGCGCAATTGGAATGCTGCGCAGTGCCAAAGGAGTGAATAAATTTGCGTATTCGGCTTCGTCTCCGCCGGAGTTGTCAACATGATCGCCTGCGCTGAGAATAAAACTTGCGCCAGATTCGGCTATTTTTTCAACGGATTCTTTCCAGAATTTCGCAGTTAAGTTGGACTCGCCGGCAGAGAGCTGGGGGTCTCCTACCATGGCAAACCTGAAGGCACCGGCTGCCGGGGCAGGGTAGTCATATTTTTTGCTCCAGCCAATGCTATCATTTGACACTGAGTATTTATAGCTTGTACCCGGCACCAGATCTGTTAAAGTAGCTTTATGCCACAGCTTGCCGGCAGAAGCTTCGCCTGAGGTTCCTGCCTCCGTTTTTACAAGCTCGCCGGATTCCATGAAAAGACGAACAACGGATTTTGCTCCATCTGCGTCTGAATACCAAGCCAAATTGAGCTTATCTGTGTTTTGGCCGGGAGTGAGCGCAAGCATTTCAGCGTCAAATTGAACGGCTTCATCTATTAACACAGGGTTGTTGACAGGAGCGCAAGATGCCGCAAAAAACGCAACCAGCGCAGAAAGCAAGAAAAACTTTTTAAACATACGCATATCTTTTTTAAAAATAGAATTTTTTCGCTATAATTGAACCATCAACGGCAATACATATAATCCCCTTTATTATCATAAACATCTACAGTTCTGCCTACTTTAACGGACAATGTATTTGCCGTATAACCAATAAGCTCGCCATCCTTGCAAAACATATAACTACCATTGCTATCATAAACATCTATAAATTTGCCGTTTTGAACTGCGGATGCAATCATCGGAGCTTCATTAGATCCGGGCTTGTTTACCAAATCATCTGCTAATTCTACCAATCCTCCCAACACATCTCCAACTCCAGAAGCTAAGCTTGATAAAAATCCTTTTTTCTTCGGCTGATTTGCCATAGCAGCAGGTTCTGTTGCCTTCGCAGTAGTTGTGGCTTTTGCAGCGGAAGCTTCAAACTCTTTTAATCTTTTAGTCTCAGATTCCAATTGGGCAGCAACCTTAGCCTTGCGGCATTTCTCAAGCAACTCCTTGGCATTAATATCGTTTGGCTTCATCCGAAGCGCAGCTTCATAATCTGCGATAGCTTGGTCATAATTGCCTTTTTTGGCATATGCAAATCCTCTATTTTTTAGAGTGTCGACCGTGTTAAAACCCGTTTTTAGAACTCTGCTAAAACCTGCGATGGCTTGGTCGTATTTGCCGCTATTAACGCACGTTGCGGCGTAATTGTACAGATTTGCTACTTGCTTTTTTCGAGCTGTTTCCAAACATACCTTGGCATCAGCATGGCTTGGGTTAATTTTCAGCAAGGCGGTAAAATCTGCAATGGATTTCTCGTAATCCCCTTTTAGACTATACGCAATGCCACGGTGAAGCAAAGCTGTTTGAATGTCAGGTTTAATGCTCAGCGCAGCGGTATAATACGCAATGGCAGGCTCAATTTCCTTCTTTGCTAGGTGAGCATCGCCGTTTTTTTCCAAGTCTTCAAAATTTGCCACAATAATCTCCTTATGGTTGTTAATCATAACATAATCGGAATTTACAAAAAATCAGCTAATTTTTTTCTATATTCCTTTCTATGCTGCCCCAAAGTTTTGTTGCTTTAGACGTGGAAACCACAGGCTTAGATTCCGATAAGGATGAAATTATAGACATTGCCCTTGTTCGCTTTGAAGACGGCAATGTTTCTGCCACGCTTGATTTTTTGGTAAAACCGCAAAAGAAGATATCTTCCTTTGTACGCTATTTAACCGGCATTGCGCAAGGAGATTTGGACGATGCGAAGCTATTTAAGGAAATAGCGCCGCAAATTCTGGAATTCATAAACAGCAAACCGCTGGTTGCGCACAACGTTGCCTTTGATTCAAAAATTTTCACGCTTGCTTTGAACAGAAACGGATTCAAAAGCAATGAATTTATTTTCTGGGACTCGCTTGCTATAGCTCAAGCGGCTTGGACTTTTGAAAGCCATAAGCTGGTCAGTTTAATAAAGCAATTGAATATTGAGGTGGCTGCTTCGCACCGCGCCTTGCCAGATGCGGAAGCTTGCGGTAAAGTTTTTTTGCTTGGGCTTGCGGAATTGGAAAAAAGCAGTGATAGCGTTAAGGAAAACTTAAAGAAAATGGCTGCTCGCACGGCTTATGAATCATTATTTTAAAGAGGAATGAAAATGCCTAACATAACCGAAATTTACAAAAAGCTAAATTTTGTTCCTAGGAAAGGACAGATGGAATACAGCAAGTTTGCGGCGGAAACCCTGCGCTCCAAACAGCAGTTCGCACTGGCAGAAGGCGAAACCGGAATAGGAAGATCGCTCGGCTATTTGATACCTGCAATGCTTCACGCAAACGAAACCGGCGAAAGAATTTTAATCACAACCTCTGCGAAGGCAAAGCTAAGGCACATTTGGGAAAACGATGTTCAGAGTATTTTGCCATTTTTGAGCGGCAAAATTCGCCCAGCCATTTTAAAAGAAAGATTCAGCTACGTGTGCCTGCGCAAATTTTACAACTGCGCAAACAATCCGGAACTTTATTTAACCACAGAAGAACGAGTGCTTTTTTTTGCCGTGATAACATGGCTGGAAAAGACAAAAGACGGTGATTTGAGCGAGGTTTTGCATTACAACCGTTCTCCTATTCTGTGGAAGAAAATTGCTTGCGAGCCTGGTTCTTGCCTTGGCGCGCAGTGCGAGCATTTTTCAAAATGCAAATTTCACAGCGCAAAAAAAGAAGCGGAGAATTCAAATTTGCTTTTGGCGCAGCATAACTTGTTTTTGCAGGATTTGCAAATGGACTTTGCTATTCTGCCGAATTGCGAGAGAATTATCTTTGACGATGCCCACAAGCTTCCGCAAGAAAGCCAGAAAGCCTTTGGGCGGCATCTGTATTTTTATGCTTTGAGAAACGCAATTAAGCAAAATGCCTGGCGCAAAGAATGGGAAGAGCCGGCGGCGCAGTGCGAAAAATTATTCATGGCTATGATAAAAGAAATTCAGAATTTCACACAAAAAGCGAAGAAGCGCAAATATGCCTACAATCAGAATTTGTCTTCGGAAACGGGAATTTCTCCGGAGCCTTTGCAAAATGCGCTGAGGGCATTGCTTGAGATTATAGAACAGATCGGGTCTGAAAAGGACTATATGCAATTTGCCTCTGACATAAGAAAAATTTCGAGCGATTTGACGTTCTTCTTTTCTGCGTCTCACAGCGAATACGTATACTGGATAGACTGTCCTTCCAACCCGCTTCAGTTCACTTTCAACGCAGAGCCTATAAACGCTTCGGCAAAATGGAGCAAGGCTCTTTACCCAATTTTGAAATCTGCGTTTTTCACATCTGATACCATTAGCATAAACGGGCAGTTTGATTATTTAATCAATCGTTTGGCGTTATTTGGAAAAAACGCGAAAATAAAAATTTTCACAACCAAGGAAGAACATCCTGAAGTTTTGGCGGCGGAATTTTTGCCCAAGCCAATTGACGAAAAATTCTCGGACGAGCTGGCGAAAACCTTGTGCGAAATTATTTCCAAAAATAAAACCAACACTCTTGTGTTCACCGACATGGCTTCAATTTCCAAGCTTCACATGGAAATTGAAAAAAACGAAGCTACGCAAAAGAAAACCTGTTTTTTCCAAGGCACAGACGGCAACTTTTTTAACTTGGCTGGTTTTTTCCTGAAAGAACATGGCAATGTTTTGGTTGGAACTCCAGACGAGCTTAAATCATTGGAAGACATGGAGCTTCCGGAAAATACTCTTGTGGTTATTTCGCGCTTGCCTTTCCCGGACATGACCGACCCGCTTCTTTCCAAACGTATGGAAATTTTAAAGGAGCAGGGCAAAAATGGCTTTATGCTGATAACAATGCCGGAAACCTCTTTGACGCTTCGCAGGGTGTATTCCGCAATTTCACGCAACAGCAGCCATGGCGGAAAACCAACGTTGCTGCTGCTGGACAGCCGCATTACAAGCGAGATGTACGGCGCGAAAATACAGAAGCTGTTCCCGAACTTCAAAACCCTGAGCCACAGGATTTTCTCAACGAGTTTTTTTGAGCCGCCAGCCGCTGGTCATTAGCCGCTTAATTACTATATTACCCCAATGCGCATATTTTTAATACTATTTCTTGCGTCATTCGCTTTTGCAAATGATTTTTTCAGGCACCCGCAAAACGGAGCTAAAAATTACAACGAATCCTGGGATTACGTTTTTGTTCTTGACAATGGGGCAAAAGCATATGTTAGCTACACATGGATGAACGTTCCGGGCAGCGGGCAGAAAATAGGGACGCAGTTTTCAGTTTGGAACTTAAACGGCAAAAGCACAAGCGTTGGAAGGCAATACCCTACAGAAAGATTTCATGAAGATAAAAGCTCAAAAACAATAAACATTAAAAACGAATACTTAATGGAAAACTTGCCCGGCAAAGGCCATAGAGTTTTTTTTAGCGCTGAAAAAAACGGAAAATTCTTTTTGGATTTAAAATTCACAAGCGCAGATGCAGCGCAAATCCCCGACAATGAAGTTTTCAATGTAAATGGGCAAAAATACGGGCTTTACGTGCACATTCCATACGGAAGAGTTGAAGGACGCATTGGCATAAACGGCGATACTGTTTCCGTAAAAGGCTACGGATACATGGATCATTCATGGCTAACAGACGCAGCAACCAATATGGCAGCCCGCTCTCTGCTGTTCGCAAGCCCCAACAAAGACCGGATCGCAGGCCGCATAAACATAAGCCCCAAAGGAGAAATATATGGCTATGCCATCTCCAACAAAACCTCAAAACCTGTTTTTCCTGCGGAAATTCTGGAAGGCGAAAGCGCATACAATCCTCAAAAATTTCCCAAAGGGCTTACAATAAAATGGAAAAACGAAGAAATAGACCCGTTGAAAATTGAAATAAAAATCCAGGAAAAATTCAGCATCCTGGCAAACGCTGATGGTTTTGTGGAAAGGCAGCTTATCAAAGCAACAATGGGTGAAATCTTTTACCTGCGAGGACGTGCGCAAACCGAGCCTTGGGGACGTGTGGATTGGATTTTGTCGGGAAAGTAAACCGTCCTGCGACGTGGTTGTTGCTATTTATTTTGCCGGCTGCTGTAATGGCCTTTACCGCCATTATATTTTCGGACCGGCTTCCGGAAAAACTGCCCATAGGCGTTATTATGCAGGAAGATTCCCGGCTTGCGAGAGAATTGCTTTTTGCGTTCCAAAATTCGCCGGGGCTTGAAGTTGCAAAGATTTGCGTGCAGGAAGCGGAGTGCGAGAGTACGCTGAAAAGCCAAAAAATTCTAGGCGTTATACATTTGCCGCACGATTTGGAAAGGAGAGTTATGCACGGAGAAAAGCCTGTTATAGCGCTTTACCTGAACGGGCAATCTCTGATTGCATATAATATGGTTGAACTCTCTGTTCAAAACGTTATTATGAAATATGGTCCGCAAAGCCTGATTAAAATTGAATCCCATGCCATAAACAACGCATCTTTGGATTACAGAGCGTATTTGGGGCTTGGAATAGTAGCTGCGACTTTTCATTTGGCGGCGATGATTATAGCGGCATACGTATTTGGCAACGTTTGGGCAACGCATATGGCCATAATTTCTTTTTTAATTATTTTTCTGCAACATGGAATTTACACATATATTTTTCATTCATGGGCGAGCATACATTTTTCGCTGTGGCAATGGGGGCTTTTATTTCTGGCTTCTTTTTTGATGATGGCCGCTGCTTTTGGTTTTTGCGCTACCGCATTTGCAATTACCAAATCTATGCGCATAACCACATCTGTGGGCGGCGTGGTTGGCGGGCCCGCTTTTGCGTTTTCCGGCCTTGCGTTCCCTATTTTTGCCATGCCCTTAGGAGTGCGGATTTTTGCGTGGCTTTTGCCTTTGACGCATTTTTTGAAAATTCAAAACGCGCTGAGAATGGAGGCCATAGCCACAGGGTTTATTAAAGATGAAATGATTGTTTTAGCCGGGTTTGCTGTTTTTTGGTGCGGCTGCGCAGCGATTGGAATGAGACGATGAAATCCTGGCTATTGTTTTTTAAAGATAAAAACGCAGTTCTGGTGCTCTGCGTGGCTGTGATTCTTTACGCATTTTACTATCCGCTTCCATATTTGAATGGCGTGACAAGGGATATTCCGGTTGCTGTGACAGACTTTGACAATACAGCCACGAGCAGGCAATTAACCGGTTTTTTTGATGCTTCAAGCAACTTGAAAGTTTTCGCTTATGATGATATGATCTCTGCAAAGCAGGCTCTTGCGAGCGAAAAGGTTTACAGCATTCTGGAAATTCCTTCGGGTTTTGAAAATGAAATTCTGGCAGGGCGAACTTCAACGATAGGCTTGTTCAGCAACGGCAGTTATTTTATGGTGCACAGCGAAATTTCGCGAGCGGTTTTTATGTTGCGGCAAACAAATGAAAATCCTATGGAAATAGGGGTAAAGACTATGTTCAACAGTTCCATGCGCTATGATAATTATGTGGTGCCGGCGGTTTTGATTGTGCTTATGCAGCAGACGATGGTAATAGGAATTTGCATTTTGGGGGCTGCGGTGAGAAGATTTGTTTACCTGTTGCATTACGGGATTCTTTTATGTTTTTACCTTTTTGTGGTGTATCCGATTTTCGGTTTCAACGCATATGGAAAATTCATCGATATTGCGATTTTCGCTCTTGTATTTTTTATAGCTTGCATGCAAATGGGATTTTTCTTCGCCCGTTTTTTCAAGCAAAAAGAAAGCGTGATGCAGGTATTTTTGTATGCGTCTCTTCCGTTCATATTCATTTCCGGATTTAGCTGGCCTAAATCTTCCATATCTGAGTTTTTGCATTATGCCTTATTTTGGGTGCCTTGCGAGCATGCGATTTCTGCGTGGATTTCAATTCAGCAAATGGGTGCAAAGGCAAGCGAGGTGAGCGCCGAAATTATAAATCTTGGTATTTTGGCTGCAGGCTATTCAATTTTGTCGCTGATTTTTGACCGGTTCAAAATTAGATGTCAAAATTAGGCCTGCGCCCGGTGGCTGTGGCTTGTCAAAATTACTATATTATTCCCATGAAAAAAATCATTCTTTCCCTGTTCGCATTGCTGGCAATGACTGCTTGCCTGCCAGAAAATCCGCAAAGCAACGAAGCTTTGCAAAAAAAGGCCGATAGCCTTGCCACCGAGCTAGCCGATGTTAAAAGCGTGCTGGAATTTGTTGTTGAAAGAGGCATGAACTCCTCTTTTGAAGATATTAAGAAGCAAATTGAACAAGCCAACAAAGTACATGACCTCAAAATAGAGGAAAGCCCTTCCACCGGCAACCCAAGCGCAAAACTGGTGATTGTTGAATTCACAGAATTCCAATGCCCCTACTGCGCAAGAATAGCTCCCGTGCTGGACTCCATAGTCCGCGCCAACCCAGACAAAATTCGCCTTGTGTATAAACACTTCCCGTTGAGCTTCCACCAAGCAGCCCCCGCAGCAGGCGCAGCAGCAATTGCGGCTGGAAAGCAGGGCAAGTTCTGGGAATATCGCTGGGCACTCGCTCCTCACTCTAGCAGCTTGAACGATTCAACCTTCATTGCTTTAGCCGAACAACTTGGCTTGAATATTGAACAGTTCAAAAAAGACATGGTTCTGGACAGCGAAAAACAAGCCACAATAGACCGTGACATGAAGCTTGGAATGGAGGTTGGAGTGCAAGGTACCCCGAATTTCTACATAAACGGCAAACGCCAAGAGAGATTCAGCCCGCAACTTGTAGAGCAAATGCTGAAGGACTTGTATAAATGAATTATGAAGATGCCGGCGTGTCTCTCGCAAGAGCAGACAAAGCCATGATAGGTGTAAAAAAATCCGTCCGCACAACTTTCAACGCCGGCGTACTCGGCGATATAGGCAATTTTGGCGGGTTGTTCACGCTGAGCCATTTGGGCCTGAAAGACCCGGTTTTGGTGTCTTCTGTTGACGGAGTTGGCACAAAGCTAAAGGTGCATTTTGGGCTTAAAAGCCACAATTTGCCGGGCCAGGACATTGTAAACCACTGTTGCAATGATATTTTGGTTCAAGGCGCAAGGCCGCTTTTCTTTTTGGATTATCTGGCAACAGGCATGCTGGAGGCCGGGGTTTTGGAAGCCGTTGTTGAAGGCATGGCCAAGGCGTGCAGAGAAAACGATTGTGTGCTGATAGGCGGAGAAACGGCGGAAATGCCGGGCATGTATCATGAAGGCGAATACGATATTTCAGGAACCATAGTTGGCGTTGTTGAAAGAGATGAAATTATAGACGGGAAAAAAATAGTGCCCGGAACAGTTGTTTTGGGAATGCCATCCACAGGGCTCCACACAAACGGCTATTCGCTCGCTCGCAAAGCATTGCTTGAAGCCGGCGGCTATAAGCTTGATTCAAAAGCAGAGGGATTAAAAGAAACGATTGGCTCTGCGCTTGCCGCTGTACATCGCAGCTATTACCGCTCTTTGATAGACTTGGTTCACGCAAAAAAACTGCAGGGCCTTGTGCATATAACTGGCTCGGGTTTTCAGGGCAATATTCCCCGCATTTTGCCTCAAGGAGTTTCCGTTAAAATAAACCGTTCCGCATGGCAGGTGCCTGAAATTTTCAATCTAATCCAAAAATGCGGAAATGTTGAGAGAGACGAAATGTACAACACATTCAACATGGGACTCGGCATGCTTGTATTCTGTGCACCCTCCGATGTCTCCGAAATTCGCAAACATTTGGAGAGCAAAGGCGAAACGGTATTTGAGTGCGGAAGCGTGATTGAAGGCGATAATAAAGTGGAATTTTAATTTTCTAAATTAATTTCCATGAAAAAACTTATCCTTTCCCTGTTCGTGTTGCTCTTTGTAATTTCTTGCGGAGCTACAAAACCTGCCCCTGTGCAAAACGATGAAGCTAACCAGGCTCTGTTGCAAAAAAACGAGAGTCTTGCCGCTGAACTCGCCGAAGTTAAAAGCGTACTCGGATTTGTTCTTCAAAAAGGCATGAATTCCTCTTATGAAGACGCAAAAAAAGAAATTGAGAGCGTCAACAAAGTGCATGACTTGAGAATAAGCGAAAGCCCCTCCACCGGAGACCCAAACGCCAAGCTGGTGATTGTTGAATTCACCGAATTCCAATGCCCCTATTGCGCAAGAGTTGCTCCAACACTGGATTCAATAGTCCGTGCCAATCCGGGCAAAATTCGCCTTGTGTACAAACACTTCCCGCTGAGTTTCCACAAAGACGCTCCTGCGGCGGCAGCATCGGCAATTGCAGCTGGAAAACAGGGCAAGTTCTGGGAATACCGTTGGGCGCTGGCTCCTAACTATAGCAGCCTAAATGATTCAACATTTGTGTCCATAGCCGAGAAGGTAGGCTTGAATATTGAGCAGTTCAAAAAAGACATGGTTTTGGACGGCGAGAAGCTAACCATAATAGACCGTGACATGAAGCTCGGAATGGATGTTGGCGTTCAAGGAACACCGAACTTTTACATAAACGGCAAACGCCAAGACAGATTCAGCCCGCAGCTTGTGGAACAGTTGCTTAAGGAGCTGTACTAATTAGTTCGGACTTCATTGTTCAGTTGAGAGTTGAGAATTGAGAGTTGAGAGTTATTTTAACATATAACGGCTGAATTCACTAAAAAAAACATAGTTTTTCAAGTTTTTTCACTCTTCACTCTCCACTCTCCACTCTCAACTAAGCCACGATGTTTGAATTAATTATTGTTGATAGATTTCCTCATAACAATCGCGTCTTCGCCGTTGGAGTAATATTTTTTTCTTTCTGAAATTTTTTCGTATCCCAGTTTTTTATAAAGAGCAATCGCGGCGGCGTTGCTCTTTTTCACTTCCAAAAAAAAACTTTTGGCTCCTTGCGCCGCAAGCTCCTTGTGGCAATGCTCCATCAGCACCATGCCAAACCCCTTGCCACGCTCGGCCTGCTCAACCGCTATGTATAAAAGCTCGCATTCATCAACTGCTATTTGCCAAATGGCAAAGGCTTTTTTATCCAAAACCCATGAAGCGCTGCTTGGCCTCCAATTAGGCGCAATAGCGGCTGTCCATTCAAAATCCTGTTCCGTTGCGAGACGCAGCATAATATTTGAATTTACTATTTTTTAAGCCATGAAAATCACCATTGAAATACTGAAAATGTCGCTTGGCGACCCTGTCACCATAGCTATACTTTTAATTTTAGCATTTTTCTCCTTGCTCACTTGGGGAATTGTAATAACAAAACAGCTTGCGCTAAAAGGCAAGCAACTCACAAACGCAAAGTTTTATAAATCTTTTGACCGCATAAAGAATTTTGCCGAAATTGAAAATTTCACGGCGAAAGTTCCGGAATGCCCGCTGAAAACCATAACCGACGCAGTACTTAAAGAATCCAAAAACCTAAGCCCGTTTGTAAGCGCAGAAACACTTGCGCCTCGCTCAGAAATGCTGGAAGACACGGTTCAGAGAGAAGTTGAAGCTTGCAGGCTGGAAGAGGACTCCAAATTATCTCTGCTCGCCATAATCTCCAATGTGTCGCCGTTCTTTGGGCTTTTTGGAACTGTGTGGGGCATTATGCAGTCTTTTTACGAAATAGGCTCGCACGGCTCCGCAGACTTAAGCATTGTCGCGCCGGGAATCGCAGTAGCTCTTATCACCACGGTTGCCGGCTTGATTGCCGCCATACCCGCTTCAATGGCTTTCAATTATTTTGCCGCTCGCAACAATCGCCAGGAAATTCTTTACTACAATTTTGCTTCGCATTTGCTAAGCCTGTTTAAGCGCGGAGATTTGCTTGCGATAGAAAAGGTTCTTACAGACAGGGAACTCAGGAAATGAAGAGAAGCCGTGGCAAATCCTTGAATCAAGAGATGAACTTAACCAACTTGATAGACGTTGTTTTTGCTATCTTGATAGTTTTTTTAATATCGGCTCCTCTTATGAGCCAGGGCATAAAGGTTGAACTGCCAAACGCCGAGGCTCCAACGCTGGAGCAAAAAAAGATGCTGAAAGTTTCCATAACCAAAGACGAAAAAATTTATTTGGAAGACATGGAAGTGCAAATAGACGATTTCAACGAAATTTTCAAATCCCTTTGGCAAGATGAAATGCCGGTAGTGATAAACGCTGATGAGAGCGTAAAATACGGCATTGTTATGAAGGTAGTGTCTTTGGCGCAGGCAGCCGGCGTTAAGCAGCTCGGTTTTTTGACCATAGACAAAGATCCTAAAGATGCTAAGGAAACAAAAAGTACCAAAGGAACAAAGGGGAAGAAAAAATGAGCGGACTTTATCCTTACATGGGCAAAGAGCCAAAAATCGGCTCTCGTGTGTTTATTGCTCCGGGAGCATGCTTAATAGGCGATGTTGAACTCGCAGACGATGTTTCCATATTTTACAATGCTGTTTTGCGAGGAGACATAAACAGCATAAAAGTCGGCAAAAAAACAAATATCCAGGATAACTCAACCGTGCATTTGGCAAGCGACAAAGGCGTTGTTATAGGCGAGGGTGTTACGGTTGGCCACAACGCCATTGTACACGCCTGCGTAGTAGAAGATTATTGCATTGTTGGCATGGGTTCTTGCATTATGGATGGCGCAAGGATAGGCCATCACAGCATTGTTGGCGCAGGTTCTCTTGTAACCGGCGGCAAAGAATTTCCGCCATATTCATTGATTACCGGCAGCCCGGCCAGAAGGTTGCGGGAATTATCGCAAGAGGAAATTAAGCATTGCGAGACAAGCGCAGAGCATTATGTTGAAGTGAAAGATGCGTTCAGGAACGCATAGATTTTCCGTGTTCCACAAACAGCGCATGATATTCCTGAAACAGTTCCACCGATGGTTTTAAACCGTTCATAAACCATTTTCGCAAGGTTTCATAATCGGTTTTTTCGTCAAAAATCTTAAACGCCGCAAGGGTTCTTTTTGTATAAGTGTCTATGACAAAAGTAGGCAAATGAAAAGCGTAAAGCAGTATTGAATCCGCAGTTTCTCTGCCAACTCCCTTAACGGTTAATAGGTTGCAACGAATGGTTTCTAGTTGAGAGTTGAGAATTGAGAGTTGAGAGTTATTTGCAAACCACTGCGCTATATTTTTTAAATAAGTTGTTTTCTGATTGCGATAACCTGCTGGGGTTATTAGAGTTGCGATTGTTTCGCTGTCGGTTTTCAGGATTTTTTCCGGGGAGTTTATTTTTGCCGCAAAGAGGTTGTTTAGTGCTTTTTCCACCTGAATCCATGAGGTGTTTTGCGTTAAAATAGCGCCCATGCAAACCTCGAACTTGCCTTTTTTCGTTGCCGGCAGGCCAAACTTGCCCGGATGGTAGCCTCTGCCGTCAAATTCGCATTTAACAGGCCACCATCCCTGTTGGCCGTAAAGGGAGAAAAGCCTGTTATAAAGCCGCAAAGGGGTCATTGATGGAATGTAGATAAATACCTTCTCAATAGGGCTTGTTGTCCGTCCTCGGGTATTCTGGGGTTGGCTTCAAGCCTTTTTTTTGTCATTGTTAATATACAAGACTTTTTCCTCGCCGTCAAAACCCATAAACACAGGCATGCCAGCCCTAAGCTCGCAAAAATCCCAAGATAAGGCGAACAATCCCTGTTTTCAGGTTGCAAATAAATATGCACACCCTTGAATTCCGTTGCTATTATCGAAGAAATACCCAGCAATAGCGGGTCGCGTGCGCTTAAAATCAAGGTTATGCCCATATTCGCCGTGGTAATCTCCCTTGCCCTAGCAAGTTCACTATTGGAATGTATCAAAACGGGAATATCAAAAAAACTTTAATTGGACAACAGTGATTTTTTCTATATTCTTAA
>WQTK01000278.1 GCA_009786285.1 Candidatus Fibrimonadales bacterium
GAAGTTGACGAAAAATTACATTTAAAAGAAAATGAGTATGAAGAACTTAAAGATGATTTAGAAAAGAAAAATAAAGAAAATGAGGAGCTACAAAAAGATTTAACTACCGCAGAAGGAAAATTGAAACTGCTAGAAGATGAAAAAAATGAAATTGACGGAAAATTCCATTTAAAAGAAAATGAATATAGAAAACTTAAAGATGATTTAGAAAAGAAAAATAAAGAAAATGAAGAACTACAAGAAGATTTAGCTACCGCAGAAGAAAAATTGAAGCAACTAGAAGATGAAAAAAATGAAGTTGATGAAAAATTACATTTAAAAGAAAATGAATATAGAAAACTTAATGATGATTTAGAAAAGAAAAATGAAGAAAATGAGGAACTACAAGAAGATTTAACTTCTGCAAAAAGAAAATTGAAACAACTAAAAGATGAAAAAAATGAAATTGACGGAAAATTCCATTTAAAAGAAAATGAGTGTGGAAAACTTAAAGATGACTTAGGAAATAAAAATAAAGAAAATGAAGAATTATCAGAAGAAAAAAAACTTCAACAAAAATCTATTGATTTTGTGAATGCTCTGTTGACTGCAACGCCAATGAAAAAAAGCTCCACAGATGAAAGCATAGATAATTTAGTTGCTTTTATGAAAGACGAAGTTAAAATTTGCTTGAAAAATATAGATGAATTAGAGAATGGCTATGAAAATAATATTGATATTTGGGCGAATTTGAAAAAGAAAACTTGGATAGATAACAAAACTGTAATTTCGTTTGTAGGGGAATTTTCAGCGGGAAAAACATTCATTATTAATAAAATCTTGGAAGCCTGCGATAAAAATTCTTTCAAACTACCGGAAGACCCAAGACCGGCAACTGCTATACCTACTTATATATCCAAAGGAGATAGAGATGAATTCATTCCATTATTCACTTCAACAGACGGAGTTTTAAAAAAAATCACAACGGACAAATTTATGAATGTTGATAAAGAATTGCTTTCAAAAATAGAAGCTTCTTCTCTCATTCAATATTTCGTATTGAAATATCCAAATTTGAATTTACAAAACTTAAGTATTTTAGATACCCCTGGGTTTGATTCCGGAGACGAACAAGATTCCGAAAGAACATTGGCTGTTGTAAATGAAAGTCATGCTTTATTTTGGGTGTTTGAAGCTGGCGTTGGAGAAGTAAACCAAGAATCTCTTAAAATTATCAAAGAACATTTAAAAAGACCGCTCTATATTGTTATTAATAATAAGAATGAGGACAAGTCGCCTAAAGAGATTGATGATGTAGAAACTTCAGTTCGCAAAACATTGAAAAATGCTGGTGTTAATATTAAAGAAGTAATACGTTTTTCCAGAAACAATATAAATGATTTATTTAAACACATAGCGGGTATTTCCATTGAGAAAACTATGGAAAATGATTATTTAAAGAAAATTAAAAATAAACTTGAAGAGAAAGAAAAGGAATTTTCTAAGCAACTAGATAACTTTAATAAAGAAATAACAGAGAAAGAAAATAAATTGAATGAAGAAATAAATGAAAGAGAAAGAAAATTCAGAAACTTAAAAGGGGCGTTGGATGATATTAAATATGCTCCAAAGATGGAAAATTCTTTCAGTTTAAAGCTCTGGAAGGATAAATATGCAATGAGCAAAGAAGAGTATCACATATTTAATAGAGAAATTGAAAATAGCAAAAATGTCTTAAAAAATGTAAAAAAGGACAATAAAGATATAAAAGGCATTTTAGACGATCTTTCAAAAAAAACAAAGGAAAAAGAGGAAATTTATAAAGAATTTAGAAAAGTTAAAGATTGCTTAGAGCGTCTTGGTAAAATTTCAAAAGATTTTATATAGGAGAATGACAATGGCTAACGTGTTTGAAAACATAAACAGCAAAAAAGGCAATTTGTTAAAAATTGCAGAAAAGGCAGCAGAATTCGCTTGGATTAGTGAAGAACAACGAAAAGAAATCACTGATAAAATAAACAGCGATAAGCTAACGCTTGGCGTTATCGGTCAAATGAAAGCGGGAAAATCCACTTTTCTCAACGCTTTTGTTTTTGAAGATGCTATTCTGCCATGGGCAGCCACGCCAATGACCGCTACGCTTTCCAGAATAGTTTTCGGGGAACAAGAAAAGATTGAGGCAGAATTTTACACCAAAGAGGAATGGTCTGAGTTGAAAAATCAAAGCGAACAAAATTTGGAAAATGTAAATGATTCTTCTCTAGAACAGACAATAAAAGACCTAAGAAAACAGGTAGGAAACGCTGAAAAACTCGGCTCAGAATTAAATGACTTACTGGGAACAAAAAAACAAGATGAATTGAAAAATTTAATAGAGTATGTTGGAGCTAACGGAAAATACACTCCGGTAACTAAATCAGTAACGATATATTCATCAAAGCCTTATTTAAAAGGCGTTGAAATTGTTGATACTCCGGGCTTTAACGACCCTGTGGTTTCGAGAGAGAAAAGAACCAGAGATTTTTTAAAGGAAGCGGATGTTGTTGTATTAATGCTTTATGCAGGCAGAGCATTTGATTCCACAGATAGAGATATAATTTTTAAATATATAAGGGAAGTTGGAATCGGTAAAATTTTGATTGCTATGAACAAATATGATGTGAACGTAAAAGAAGGCATGAGCGAGAAAGATGAAGAAGAGATTAGAAAATCTATAAAACGTATAAAAGAAGAAATTAAGAAAGATTGTAAAAAATATGGAGATGATACAATAAGTGAATTGCTAAATAATGTAGAGCCAATTCCGCTTTCTACAAGCATGGCTTTAATGGCAAAAACAGCAAAATTATCAATGGAAAAAATTAATAACAGCGAAAAATATAAATACGATTGGGATAGAATGAGCCGCCTTTTTGGAATATCCTCTCCAGATGAAATGCTTAGAGATAGCAAAATTGCAGACCTTGAGAATGCGGTTTTAAATATTGTGTTAGACTCAAAAGAGGAGATTCTCTTTGAGAAAAGCAAACATGTAATTCTAACAAAAGGAAACAATAAAATAACAAAAAATATTGATGAAACAAAGATATGTCAACAAATATTAAATGATTCTGAAAAACCAGATAATGAAATAGAAGAAAATATAACAAAATACAAAAAAAGTCAAAAAAAAATTGAAAGAATAATAGGAAAATTGGAAAATAATCTTGCAGAACAATTGGAGGAGAAAGCTAAAAAAATTAGACGTGATATAGAAAGTACAACGGATTCTACAGAAAATAAAATTAATAGCATAATCAACACACTCGGAAAATTTGGTAACCCAATAACTGAAGTTAAAAAAGAGATAAGACTGTTGCAAAGAAATATTAGAGATGAAAGCGTTGATGGCGTTTCTAAAATAAAACTATTGTTTGAAAATGATGTAAACACATCGCTCGGAGAAATCGATTCTATCTTTAGAGATATTATAGATGACGATGAATACCTTGCCGAAAAATTTCATAAACTAACGAAGAGGTTAACTGATATTATGAGGATAGATAAAGAAGGTTATTCAATTCCAGAATCTAATGTGGATTGGAGTTGGTACAATCGTAAGATACATATGAAGGAAGAAATAGGAGTTTATTTTAGCGAATTAAAATTTGACAAATTAGAAGAAAAACTTAAAGAAGTTATTAAGAATAGCATTAGCGAACTGAATAGCGGATTTTTGGATAATTTGCTTGCCCCAATAATCCCAAAATTAGAAGCCCTTCTTGGTAGCAAAGAGAAAAAAGAGCAAGCAATCGCCGAAAACAAGGCAAAGCTAATTGAATTGAAAGCCGAAAAAAAGAAACTGGAAGAACAGAAAAAAGAAATTGAAAATATGATTTCAAATTTAGGATAATTTGCTAATGGCGTTTTTTGAAAATCACGACACCCACTGTCGTTACACAATTCTATATTTAACTTAAGTTCACTAAAAAAGCGAGGTCAAATATGGTAAACTTACATCAAACACATCCGGTAAATCGCATTGCCGAAAAGCTAACCTTAGAATTGGATTGCGAAAAAATAAATCTAACTGCCAAGCTTGCTGGTGAAGCTGAACCTATAAGAATTTCTGCTGCTTACGAAATTAAAGACAGCAAACTTTGCATTTCGGAAGTGAAGTCGGAAGATAAGCAATGGGTAAATGGCGTATGGGAGATGATTCTAAAAGATGACTATTCGGAAATTCCATTAAATGAATTGACTGTAAAAATTTTTAAACATTTGGTGTAATATGGACTTTTTTAATAAGATCGTAGCAAAACTGGTAATAAATCGCATAAACAAGAAGTGCGAGCGTTTTCTTGAAGTTAAGGAGTTAAACTGGGATGCAAATCTTGGTGAAATGAATTTGACTGCCAAATTAAAAGGCGAAAAAAAATACATATATCTCAGCGCTAGTTATATTGTTCAAAGCGATGCCATTGTCTTTTCTGAAGTAAAAACAGAAAAAGAATGGCTTAAAGGATTAATTTATGTTTTAGAAATTCTTAATATTCCCTTGAAAATTCCTTTAAACGATGATTTTAAGACAAAAATCTTTAGAAACTGGGTAGAAAAATAAGAATATATGTAAAATCACGACACCCACTGTCGCTACACAATTCTATATTTACATTAAGTTCGCTAAAAAACGAGGTTTGAATGACAGAAGCAGAAAAACAACACGCACAGTGGCTCAAAGAATATGAGGCGAATTTGACTCTTTTGGAGGAATTGAGAAAAATCCAAATTGCCGAATATAAACGCGATAAAAATTATGACTGGGAAAAAGCCATTAAGAAAAACCGCTGGCCCTGGGAAACAAAAGGCCGGATTAAAGAAAAAGTGTCCGCAATGGGTATGGCAAAACTGGAAGAACTGATATCGCTGGAGTATAATAAAGCATATCACCACGCAACAGTCAAAAATCCTTGCATAGACGATGACGAATTTGGAACCCATTTAATCTACAGATTGCTTTGGGAAAGAAAACATAAAAACCCGCATCCCTATGATTTTAAAATGACTGATAAGAAGTATAAAAAATTCATTCAGATTAACAATGCTTTTATGGAAACATATAAACTGGCAAAAGCAGAAGCGAAAGCCATAGAAACAACGTTAAAAAAATGCGGAAAAAGCAATTTCAGAATAGATATTATTCTAAAACCTGTGTTTTTCTATTGGGATAAATTGTATGATAGGCGAAGAGATTCTGAATGGCTGCGGAAAAACAAAGATTTAGAAATTAAGTATAACCTCTACGAAGCCCTTGAATGGGCATTTGAGAGATATTGCTTGTGGCAGCTTGAGTGCGACCAAAGAGGAAGTTTTTGTTTTGAGCACGATGATAAAAATGAATGGTGGGAGAAAGATCCAGACGGAAACTTAGGGCCTACAAATTGGGCTTGCGAATGGATATCTCGTGATACCAAATACTACTGGATGCACAGATTTTGCTATGTAATGCACATACTTGGTGTTCATACGGACATTATGAGTTTAGACGATATTTTGGAAATAAAATATTTGGATGTTGAATTTAAAATAAATATGGGATTAAGTTCACTAAAAAAACGAGGTTGAATATGTCAAGAAAAAAGAAATCTGCCGGTTCTCAGCTTAACTCTGCTAACCATCAACTTGCACACGATGTGCTTCCTTACTATCTTCGGAATCACGAAGAACAGCTTTTGAAGGCATTTTTGATGTCGGGAACAGACCTAGAAGAATTTTTGAAGTTTATGAGCTTTCTGGTATTCAAACATTGCGAAGCTACTGACCAGGAGCTTGAAAAACTTGTGTCTGAATTTGAACTTGTAGAAGAAAGAGTTGCCGAAGACCTTGTTTTCATTATTCTGAAAATGCCAGATCCGAAAAAAATTTTGGAAGCAAAATACCTGCTGTTTGCATTCATAGTACAAGATGAAAACGTATATTTAAGGTATTTTCCATACGAATTGGGATTGGGCAATGATAGAAAGCAACAAGTTTATTTTGTTTGCGAATGGGACAAAAGCGGCGCTCATTTGAATTACAATTATCTGGAAGAATCTGGTTTGGAAAGCTTTGTGAACAGAGTGAAGGAAATTCTGTTTAAAAATTTATCATGGAATGTAGCGTGTGTGCCGCCAGTGAAAGAAGAAAATTAGGAGAGTCTATTATGAAAAAAACAGAGAAAGAGCATGCAGAATGGCTCAAAGAGAGGCTCGCAAACGAAACCTTGCTTGAGGAATTGAGAAAAATCCAAATTGCCGAATATAAACGCGATAAACTTGCGAGAAAGAAAAATTTTCGGCGCAGAAACACAGAAAGGATGAGAAAAAAAATATCTGCAATGGATATGGCAAAACTGGAAGAGCTTATTTCTCTGGAACATCGCCGTGCAGAACATCATGCGTATGTCACTAATCCGCGGGTCAAAGATAACGAATTTGGAGCTCATTTAATTAAAGAATTGCTTCGCGAGAGAATGCTTAAAAGCCCGGATTTTAAAATGACAGACAAAAAATATCAAAAATTCGCGCAACTTAACAATTCTTTTATGGAAACCTATAAACTGGCAAAAGCAGAAGCTAAAGCTATAGAAAAAACACTCAAAGAAAGTAAGCAAAATAACCCGGCAAATCCGTTGCTCAAAACAGTTAACGAACCGTGGTTCAGAATAAATATTATCATAAAACCAGTGTTTTTTCATTGGGATAAATTATATAACAGGCGAACCGACTATGAATGGCTGCAAAAAAACAAAGAGCTTGAGAATAAATATAAATTATACGAAGCTCTTGAATGGGCTTTTGAAAGATACGACTTGTGGGAATTTGAGGGCGACCAAGATCACAGTTTTATTTTTGAACACAATGAAAACGAAAAAGAGTGGGATGATAAAGACCCGGATGGGAATTTAGGCCCAACAAATTGGGCATTTGAATGGATACCCCATGATTCCAAATATTATTGGAAGAACCGATTTTGCTATGTAATGCACAGGCTTGGAGCTCATACGAATATTTTTACTCTGGATGATATTCTGGAAATAAAAAGGTTGGAAGTTTCGTTCAAAATAGAGTTTGGCGAAATTCCAGTTAAGCATAATAGCTCGGAAGCAACATAGCTCTTTGCCACGAATTCAGTCCGTTATCCAATTTGTTTAAATTCGGAGATTTTTCCGCAACATAGCTCGCAAAGTTTTGGCATTCCTTTTTTAAGGATTCTAAGAATTTGCCATATTCCATGCACAGCTCATTTTTAGGCTCAACAGCATATAACATCTGAATAACAGGCAAAGCAAGGGTTCTTATGGCAAAACCGTTTTCCTTTTGCAAGCTGCGTGCCGCTTCTTGCAACATTTTTTTCGCAACACTCGGCTCTTCTCCAAAAGCAAGCCACTTCAAAATCAACGGATTGGGATAACCTCCTTTTAACTTAAACTCAAATTTTGGCAAATAGGTTTCTTTGTTTTTATAAATATCCAAACCTCGCAAGCGGGCATAAGAGAGCAGAAACCAAGCATCGCTTTTTTCGTTTATATCTTTGCTAAAATCCTCAGGAGTCTTTCCTGTTTGCTTCTCAAAAAGTTTTTTGCATTCATCAATGTTTTCTTCTCTCCAATAAATGCAAAACTGGTAACTGGCCGTTTTGTAATACGCCCTGTTAACATACTTTGCGGCAACGCTAAAATATTCTTTGGCCTTTTCAAAATTGAATATGCCTGACCTATAGTTCCCGTTATTTCGGCGGTTGTATCGTCTTTTATTATTTTGAAAGGAAACTTAAGATTTTGAATTTCATTTTGAATATCCAATAAGTTTTTCAAATTCTCCAAGCCTTTGCAAAAATTATATCCGTTAAAATCAATTTGCGCAAGCAATATGTTAAAACGCACATAATTTTCCCAATTCTCCGTTGCTCTGCAATATTCACCCTCAACAGCTTTATCTAAAAGAGAAGAAAAGTCTTGCCGGCTAAATCTCGTTTCTATTGCGCCATTATGAGTTTCAAACAAGAGCATTGACATTAAAATTTTAAGCTGCGTGTTTTCAGGCAATTTTTGCTTTGCGTAATTTATAAATTCCACATAAAAAACGCTTTTAAGCTCATTCAGTTGTAGCATGATCTTCGGATTTGTGCCCCGAGTTTCAAAATTTATATCCAGGAATTTTTTCGCTTCAAGCCACAAGCTTTCATACTCAGCTTTGCTGTTTCTCAAAGGTTCAAAAACCTCTTCCAACTGTTTCACATTCCCGAATTTATTTGAAAGAACTCCTTGCAATATTTTTTGAAATTTAAGAGATGGGGATAACTTATCAAGCGGCAAATAATCCTTGTCGCAATCGCATTCCAGAGCTTTCAAGCCTTCTGTTCGAACAAGCCCGCAAATAATATCGGCAAAATTCACAAAAACAGATTCGCTGTCATTTCTGTATCTTATGTTAATCTTTAATCCTTTGCGCTCATATTTTGCCAGAGAAGCTTTAAGGGTTTCGCAAATCTTTTTATGATATGCGCGCCAAATAGCATCGTCTGTCTCCATAAGTCCAAGGCAATCCGCTTTTCTTCCATCAAAACTTATTTCAATAGAATCTCCATGCTGAAATTTTCTGCTCTCAAATAAACCGAATATAACAGCCTGCAATGCCGCATACCACCAATGCTGCTGATTAGAAGCAAAAACAGGCTTGTTGCTTGAAATAAAAATCTCTTCTGCCACAGGAGAAAAGGTTTCTTTGCATATTGCTCTATCGGAGTCATTCATTCCAGAAAAATGGATGCGCTTTAAATTGCTATTCTTAAAGACTTTTTGATAAAGTTCTTTTAATTCGGATTCTTTGATTCTTGTTAAAACTCCGCAGGCAAAGGAGGTATTATTTAGAGACAAAATGTTGAAGTCTCCGGTTTCGTCTATGGAAAAATGATAATTGCTCATAAGAAGAATGTAGAAATTGCAAGCCGGCATATTTATTTTCTACCTTCTTACGCATGACCAAAACACAAGCCCTTAAGCTTTGGAAAAATGCAAGCTGGACTGAACTCGCAAAAGAGGCGCACGATATGCGCATTCAAATTCACGGCAAAAAAAATGTCAGCTATACTGTCTTTAGAATAATAAATTACACAAATATTTGCAAAATTGCCTGTTCTTTTTGCTCGTTCAAAAACACA
This sequence comes from Candidatus Fibrimonadales bacterium, assembly GCA_009786285.1. Lineage (GTDB taxonomy): Bacteria > Fibrobacterota > Fibrobacteria > Fibrobacterales > Fibrobacteraceae > Fibrimonas. The sequence goes on from WQTK01000278.1 coordinate 9,160, forward strand.
AAGCCATATACGCTTAGCTTGAAAGAAATTCGCAAAGAAGCGCTAAAAGCGAAAAAACAAGGCGCAAGCGCAATCTTTTTCCAAGGCGGGGTTAATCCCGGCATTTCACTTGATTATTATTTAAGCGCATTGGAATTGCTGAACAAAGAATTGGGATTTCCTGTAAGGGCATTTTCTCCGGTTGAGCTTTTTCATATGGCAAAAGGCAGCAAAATTTCTTTGCCGAGACTTTTGCAAAAATTAAAAGCGGCAGGGCTTTCTTCAGTGCCCGGCGCAGGCGCAGAAATAATGACCGCAAAAATGCGGAGAATACTTGCGCCAAGAAAGCTCTCCGCAAAGCAGTGGTGCGGCGTTATGCGAGAGTGCCACAACCAGGGTCTCAAAAGCAGCGCAAACATAGTGATTGGCTCAACGGAAGGCCCCGAAGATATTATTGAGCATTTGAATTATATTCGTGAAACAGGCGGTTTTCAGAGCTTTATCCCTTGGGTTTTCCAGCCCCAAACATCTAATTTCCCAATTCGCCATGTGCCGGGCGTTGAATACATAAAACTAGTCGCGCTTTGCAGGCTGTTTTTCCATAACATTCCAAATATTGAGGTTTCTGTTCTGGGAATGGGTAAGGCACTGGGCGAACTTGCCCTTTACGCAGGCGCAAATGACATAAGCAGCGTTGTTTTAGAGGAGCGGGTTATGCGTTCGCAAGGCGTTTCAAGCGTTTCTGAGGCAGAGGAGTTTATAAGGGGCGCAGGGTTTAATCCGGTGAGGCGCGGGATAAATTACTAGATCAATTTTTTCTACATTAACCCTTATGTCAGTAGAAACCATTGCAGAAGCTCTTTTGGAAAAGCTAAAAACAATAGCTAAAACCGAAACCGTGATTGGCGAGCCTGTGCGCTCCGGCGAATCAACCATTATCCCTGTTAGCAGAATCTCCATTGGGATGGGAATGGCAGGGCATACCGGAAAAAGCGATACGGCAACCGGCGGTGGCGGGCTTCGCATAGACCCCGTTGCGTTTTTGGTGCTAGGCGAAGATATCGATGACATAAAAGTTTTGCCTATAGAGAAGGCTCAATCAGCTCTTGCGAAAATCGCAGACCTAACGCCTGATGTGCTGGCTTTGCTTTTAAAGAATTTTTCAAAGAAATCAGAGGATGGGGTAGCGAAATGAAACAACTTAGGCTTTCAAACAAAGACAGAAAAATAGCCGGGGTTTGCGGTGGATTAGCAGAATACTTTGGCTTGGACCCAACTATTGTCCGTGTAATGTGGCTTTGCTGCGTGATATTGGCAGGCTTTGGCTTTTTGGCATACCTCATATGCTGGTTTGTCATTCCCAGAGAAAGCTAAAACGGCTGCGCTACCAGCCCAAAGTTGATTTGCAGCCTTCTTCCGGAAATATCGCTGCCTTTGTCTCTGTCGTAGTGCTTTGTTATCCATCTGTGCTCGGCTTCTATTATTATGGCGGCTAATGGCGAAAACATGAATCTGTGCCCAATGCCAGCACCCCACTCATTCCATGCGGCATCCGAGCTTGGGTAGTAGGCTTTGTTTCTGACATATGAAGCTGCTATATAAGGGCGCTCCGGGCCAATTGCGGAAAATCCGATTTGCATGGAAATGTCAAATCTTTTTACTTCTTCCGTTGCTCCATTCGAGTAAATTTCCTTTTTATTGTTTGTGTTAATTCCAAGCCTCGCAAAGCCAATGCCGTTTAGCCAAACCCCTGCGAAAGGGGTGATTCTCACAATTCCATTTCCGTAATTATCGCCTTCAAGAAGCCCAGAGCCGGTTTCCAAAACAGCGCCGAAAACCACTGGTAAACCCTGTGCATGCCCGTAACTTATCGCAAATATGCAAAAAAACGGTAAAATAGCACACGAAAATACATTTTTTATCATTTTTGCAATCTAGAAAAGATAATTTATTATATTTCTAAATATGGGAAGATTGAAATTCATTGTTTTGCTTGTTGCGTTGCTTGCGATTTCTGCATTTGCCGGCGAAGGCAGTTTTAACTATTACGGGCAGCTTGGATTTCACAAAACCCAGAGCGCGTATACCATTGGGCATGGCCGCTTTGGGGTGGGCCTGTTCGCAGAAGGAGCGGGTTTGCACAGCATGATAGATGGCGGGCAAATTTGCGTTCCCGTGGGCAATGAACAGCCATACGGTTTATGCCAGGAGAAGTCGTCTTATGCGCCTTTAGGGTCCACTTACATAGGCATAAACGGCTATCCGTTTGTTTCGCTTGGGCTTTCGGAATATTTTGACTTTGGAATTGGCATACCTCTTTACGGTGAATTTATAGGAATCGAAAACCGCCCTATATCCGACATTAATGACAATGGTTGCTTGGTTGGCGGGCATGACTGCCCAGACAATATAGATGCCGCCGGGTGGGGGAATTTGCAATTTTTAGCCAAGCTGCGAGCCCCTTGGGGAGATGCGCCCGTTAACCTTTCTTTGATTTTGGGCGCGGCTTTGAGCACCGGTCGCACGGATTATTATGGACTTTGGATTCGCGATCCCTCATTTTTGAATACAAAAGATTCTGCATCTCCGATTGTACCCGGTGCATCAGGTTATACTAACGGAGGAGCAATGTTTAAATTCGGGGGAGCGTTCACTTTTGATTTCAATTATCTTAGAACGGAAATTCCTTTGATGCTTCACATAAACTATATGTACAGGATGACACTTGGAGAGTTCGGTTCGTCTTATCCTAAAGTTCAAAGCCTTGCCACCGCTTTGGAATGGACTCCTTTTCAATATATATCATTGATGGGTGAATTTTACAAAGATATGCCAAGCGAGTTTCCCAAAAATAAAGCTGGCGAAGAAGACTATGCCGGCACTTCCACGCTCGCATTTGGCACAGCTTTGCATTTTAACAAGCATTTCGATTTGCAACTCGGCTTTCAAATGCGTGTAGGAGACGACGATAAATACATAGAAAAATTGGCTATTCCCATGAATAAACTTCCTGATGGCACTCAAAGATACGGAACTTACAACGCTACTCTGGTTCCAAAATATTTAGTGTTTGGAGGCTTAACTGTTAGAATTTTTGTGACCGAACAAGAAGAGGAAGAAGAAGACGATCGCAATCCTGATATAGATGATGACGGAGTTTGCGACCCTTGGGTGAAAAGGGAAAACAGGCAACGCGAATACGCAGATGTTTGCAGCGGCGTGGACAAATGCCCTCATGATCCCGGCGAGCTTGAAAATAAGGGCTGCCCTGAAGAAGAAGAGGAGGAAGAGGAGGAAGAAGAAGCTCCGGTTATCAAGTTTGACGTAAGCGAGGAATCCATTTCTTCCGGACAATCGGCGACAATAATATGGATGGTTTCCAATGCAGACAAAGTTAGCATAAACCAAGGCGTTGGAGAGGTTGGCACCGAAGGCAAAAAGAAAGTAAAGCCCACAGAAACAACTATATATACTATTACAGCTACCGGACCCGGAGGCACAAAAAAGAAAAGCATAGAAGTTGTTGTGGAAGCTGCCGCAGGTCCTTCCATCGATTTTAGCGCAAGCTCAGAATCTGTTCAAAAAGGGCAGCCTGTAACTTTAACATGGTCGGTTACCGAAGCTACCGAGGTTAGCATAGCAGGCATAGGAAAGGTTAAGAACACGGGTTCCAAAACGGTTAAGCCGGCAAGCGTGGGGCCTGCTACATTTACCCTTACAGCTACCGGGCCTGGAGGCACAAAAACGGAATCGGTGGAAGTTGAGGTGTTGGGCGGGCCTCTTCCGACAATTTTGTTCACGGCAAGCTCTGAAACAATCCAAGACGGCCAAACCGTGACCTTGAACTGGCAAGTGTCAAACGCAACTGAGGTTAGCATAGAAGGCTTGGGAAAAGTTCCCGCCAAAGGCAACAAAAAGCTAAAACCGGCAGAAACCACGGTCTATAAACTGATTGCTACCGGAGATGGCGGCACGGAAGCGGCAACGGTGGAAGTTGAAGTAGCGGCTCCTCCTCCAGCGCCGGTAATTGAAGCGCAAGTCAACTTGAAAGGCGTTACATTCGGCAGCGGCAACGCTACGCTAACGCCCAATGCCAAGAAAGTTCTCGATGGCGTGGCGGAGCAGCTTTTGGCTTATCCCAAGGTGAAAATTGAAATTCATGGCTATACCGACAATCAAGGCAAGCCGCAGACGAATTTGGAGCTTTCCGAGCGCAGGGCAAAGGCTGTTGTGGGTTACTTGGCTACGCAAGGGGTGTCAATGGGCCGCATGAAAGCGGTGGGCTTTGGCCAGGATAATCCGATAGCAGACAACAAAACCCCGGCAGGCCGGGAACAAAATCGCCGCATTGAAATGATAAGGGCGGATTAATAATTTCTAGTTTACCATAAATTCAAAAAAGAGGTTATCATGGCTAGAAAGAAGATTGCGCTTGTGGGCGCAGGGCAGATTGGCGGCACAATGGCGCTTGTTTTGGCGCAAAAACAACTGGGCGACATTGTGCTTGTGGACGTTGTGGAGGGCGTGCCTCAGGGCAAGGCTCTGGACATAATGGAAGGGAGGCTTTCGCTTAATACCAGCGCAGTGCTGTCTGGAACAAACAATTACGAAGATATTGCCGGTTCAGACGTGGTTATAGTTACCGCCGGCGTTCCTCGCAAACCCGGTATGTCTCGCGATGACCTTTTGGGAATAAATTTCGGCATTATTGAAAAAGTGGGCTTGGCTATTAAAAATACCGCTCCAAACGCATTTGTCATAGTGGTGACCAACCCTCTTGACGCAATGGTTTACGCAATGCAAAAAGTCACTGGCTTTGCCTCCGAAAAAGTAGTTGGCATGGCGGGTGTTTTGGATAGCTCCCGCCTCGCTTGCTTTGTTGCGATGAAGCTTGGAGTAGCGGCAGAAGATGTTCAAGCCGTTGTTATGGG
>WQTK01000279.1 GCA_009786285.1 Candidatus Fibrimonadales bacterium
AGGAATAGTGAACGAGGCGGAGATTAGGGACCACAAGCAGTATTTTAACAAGAAGGATTTGGCGGATATTTTTTCTGAGGCGGGGTTTGGGAAAGTGGAGCACAGATATTTTCAGTTTTGGATGAATAATTTTTTTGTGGCATATATAAATTAGTGATTTGTTAGGTCTATGCCCCAAAAGGAGACTGGGATATTATCTCCTCTATCGTTTAAAACAATGATAGCACATAGAGCTGTTCGTTGTGCTAATTGCATCTACAAAAATCTTATACTCAAGAAAATTCACGGTCTTAACTCCGAAATAGCCTGAAAATTCATCTGGTGCAATATATTCCGAAAGCAACTGCCTATCTGGTTGTATATAATATTTGCAACGAGAAATACATACTGGAGTTGGTATGCATATATGTATATTCGCCGCACCACAGGCTTTAAGCATATCACAAACCATTTTTAGCGTAGTGCCGGTAAATATGGCTTCATCCACAAGAATAATATTTTTATTTTTTATAAATTCACCTGTTGGAATTATTTTTTTGTCAATTATTTTTTTACGCGAAGATAAATCAATTATATCAAAGCTCCTGGATTGATTTTCAGAAATAACAAGTGCTTGTACATAAGTTTTCTTCATCACTTCTGCAAATCCCATAGCATAATACAAGCCAGAGTTAGGCACTGGAATAATATAATCTATGTCTCCATAAATTTCTGGCTTTACGCCTTCAGCAAGCTTTTTCCCCAAGTCATAGCGAAATTTACCAACATTTACGCCAAAAAGTTTTTCATGGGCATGGCTTTTATAAATCATTTTAAATACGCAATTCATTTGTTTTTTTACAATATGAGTGCCTTCTCGTATGTTGCTAATGCAAACTCCAAGCGAATCCGCACGTGCGGTATCCATTTTTATATGATGCGGCCTGCCAACTAAAGCAGCCTCATTGGAAACCGGATTAATCAGAGAAGAAGGCAGTTCAAATTTTTCAGCAATAACAGCTCCCCAATCCGCTTTAGTAACAGGATGCGAGCTTGATAATTGCACAATACCTTGTTGGTCCAGCAATTGTTTTATGGCCATTGCAACTTCATCAACTAAAACAGGGTAACGAATTTGGCTATTATCCAAAGCAAAATTTTCGTTCTTGTTAAGTTTATTTAGAGTTTTAATCAGAAAATGTGTTTGCTCATCATTATTATAACCATAAAGAACTGGCATCCTAATTATAAGGCTTTCCGGTAATTTTGACACTATATCTTCTGCTTGAACTTTTGTGAGACCATAATAATTTTTTGGCTTTCGTTCGTCTGTCGGTAAATATTCTGTGTTTTTTTCGCCATCAAATACATAGTCCGTAGATATTAGCACCATTTTTATATTTTTTATTTGACAAATGCGGCACAAATTTTGTGTAGCAACAACATTCGCAATATACGCCTGCTCCTTATTTTGCTCGCAAGCATCCGGACTTGCTATCGCTGCCGCATGTATTATAATATCCGGATTTAATCGCATAACAAATGCTTGCAATTCTTCTTCGTTTGCAAGGTTTAGCGATGCATATTTACCAGCTGTGGATTTTCTGACGCCAACTAATTCAAAGTCTTGGTAAAGAGCATTAAACAATTTCTCTCCTAATAAACCAGAGGCTCCGGTAAGCAGGATTTTTTTTCGTTTTTCTCCAAACTGCTTCTTAGCTTTAACATAATCATCATAAGTATTAATTTCATATAAATCATTTTTATCTGTAATATCAACCATAAAAAATGGAATTGAAGAAAGGCATTTGTTGAGCGGCACAGTGTACCAGTTGGTTTTATACATACCGCTTTGCAATAAATTTAAAAAAACAACACAAGAATCTTTATTTATCGTGAATATTCCGGTAAAAGAATAATCGGTATTCTTTATATGTTTCCCGATTTCTGCTACTCGTCCATTTGATTCTGCAATTATGCCCGTATCTCCAACGTCAGTTTGTCCATTATATACTAACAGTGAGTTTCCGAAATTTTTCGAGATTATCTGTTCAATAATTGCAGAAGTAAATATTAAATCACTATCCAAAACAAGGACATCGTTTTCCGTTCCTATTTTTTGCAAGGCCAAATATAAACTATGTGCATTATCCGTTTTATCATAATCATAATTATAAATGATATTTTCAACATTTTTTATATGAATTTTCTCAGATTTATATCCGGCAACAACATAAATATTTTCATCTTTAAATCCGCATTCTTTCAATATTTTTATTTGATAACTCAGTATAGTTTGATTGCCGATTTCCAACAGGCATTTAGGTTTATCTTTAGTCAAATCCGCGAGCTCAACACTGCGGCCCGCAGCTAAAATAATCACCTTCATATACTCTATATCAATCACGAATAACCTCTGTTGAATTTACTGTAAATTAAAAAAATTCTTTGCGGCAATGTAATCTTCAGCATCATCTACTTCGTGCCACTTATATTCCGTAATCAGGTTAAAAAAAGCATGTTTTGCCAGTATTGACGATAAAGGCGATGTGTACCAGGTTCCTCTTTTTTCTTTTGCTAATAGAGCGGCTTTGTATCCGGGTATCGTTTGCTTGCCTACCTTAAAAATGCTTATATAAACATAGCCTGTATTTTTTAAATGTTTCCCTATATCAAGCACATAGCCATTTTCATTTGTTAGTATTCCTGTGCTCTCGCTTAAATCGTTTGATTTCTTGGAAAGTACCGCATTTTTTTCTTTGCAATTCAAAATTTCAGATAACATTTCGCGTTCAAATAAAAGATCTCCATCCATTATTATTGCATCTTCTTCCGCCAATTGCTCAAGTGCAAGCCCCAAAGTAAAAGAATTATCTGTTTTATCATAAAGTTCATTTAAAACTATGCGTGCATTTCTGCCTTCTAACATTTCAGCTTTATAACCGCCCATAACTATTATATCGTTTTTTTCAAAACCTAATTCATTCAAAAAACGTATTTCCCTGTCCAATAAAGTTTCACCGCCTATATCCAACAGGCATTTAGGCTTGTCCTTTGTAAACTCTTTAAATCGGCTACCTACTCCAGCCGCTAGAATAACGGCTTTCATTGAAAAATTACCCAATATAATTTATCCATTGATAGACTCCAAGTAATTTGCAAGAAGAAATTTTGATTTCCCAACATTTGTCAAAATAGAATTTTTGTTTATAAACTTTGTTTGTTTTGCGTTTTGTACAATTTGTACTATATTCGTAATTTCTTCTTTTTTTACACAAACTCCTATTTTTTCGCTGATATTAATATCGAAATTTTCAGTCAAGTCTGCCTGCTCATATTCACTTGAAAGTTCAGTTTCACTTTCAAGCGAAATAACGGGTCTTTCAAAGCACAGGTAGAAATCCAAGCGAACTCCGCTTATATCGCTGATTAAAACATCTGCTTTTGCCATTACGGATAAATTGTCCGTTTCTGTGCTGAAAGTGATATTTGGCAGTTCTTTTTGTAAGTTTTCTATAAATTCTTTTTCATAAATATATGAGTATGGGTGAGGACGAACTATCACATTGTAGCCGGCATTTGACAAGTCTTTTATAAATTTTGATCCATAAATCTGCAAGCATCCTCTTTTGTTCCAAGTACTTGCTATTAAAATAGTTTTGCCATCTGTTTCATTTTGCAATATTTTAGCCTTTTCAATGATAGAGTCCATATACATAAGTCCGCCATCAATTATATTTTTTGCGATTAAATTTCGTTTGTTTTCTAAGATTTTAATCTCATTTGAAAAAAAATGGCTGTGGCTGAAAATCGTATTGTAGCAGTCAAGAGCATATTTTTTATAAGCGCTTACACTTCTTGGGCCATGGGCAATGTGGATAAGGTTCTTGCAATTTTTTGGTTTTTTAATTGGATAGCCAGAAGCTCCGATATTAGGAGTTGTTGACAGTATGTTCTTTTCTTTTAAATTGCTAATTGCAGAATAGCCTTTGTTGCCTGTACCAACAAATTTTACCTTGAATTGATTGAAATCAAAACCAGGATTCCCGTAATCATAAAGTTCAAGTGCAGGATCGTTTATGTCCATTGTATAATATGCGAATTTGACTTTTCTTTTTATCAATTCTTCCACAACATCCTTGAAATAAATCCAATACATTTTGCCTTCGCTGAAAATAGCCAAATCGCATTTGAATATTTCCTCTTTTTTGCCTATTATGCGATAGAAAATATTTTTCGCAAAGAATGCTATTGAGCCAATCAGCCCAAACAAAGCCGCGACTAAGGCATTGCCGGTACCGGGATCTAAATAGCCGTTTTTATTTCCGAAATTCATGCCCCTACAACAATAATATGTTTTCCGTTATATTCTTTTTCATCCATATACAATTTTTCTTTCCAACTTTTCCCAGTCTCTTTGTCAAAAACAACAAGCCAGCCCTCGTTTGAACCGACTTTGTCCATATAACATGATAATTGTTCAAAAACATCTTTATAACTTTTTATATTGCTCTTTATTTTGAGTTCGATAGGGTACTTTTGCCCTTCGTGAACAATGCACAAATCTGCACGTTTTGTGCCTAAAGCCATTTCCCGTGCGCTTTCTAATGTGCAGTATAAAGCATGATATTTGCCTTCAGCTTCTATGTTATTTGCGAGTTTCCATAGCAAGGTTGTTTTCCCGCTTTGCCTTGCGGCGTGGATGACGAAATATTGATTTGAATCTATTAAATCCGCAAATTCGTTACCAAAATTACGCAAAGGGTCAAGCATATAGTGCTCGCTTGGGTTGCAAGGTCCAGCTATGTTGAAGAAACGTGACATAGAGGTAAGATAGAAAATTCAAAACAGTTTTTCATTTGTAAAAATCCCTATAAAAAACACCCTTATCAAATTTATGAGGTCCAATTTGCACTTCTGTATTTTGAATTTTGTATTTAAGAGGAATTTCGCTGTCAAATAAATAGGCGAAGACTATAGGGAATAAATCTTGCACAACATTGAAATCCTTATCGTATTTTGCAGCACGTTCTTTGTCTGGGAAGCGAATAGCCATAAATGCTCCGAATATATCTCTGAATTTCATGTAGTCCGTTTTGTTGAAGTCGTAGTTTGGAGGAAATCTTAAACCATCGTCGATTAAAAAGCCGCCGTGGTCGCTCATGAAGATTATTATCGCATTGGGATTGTTCTTGACGGCAGCAAGTATTTTTGTTTTCATTCCTTGAATGGCTTCTATATAGCGAGTAGTGTAATCGGCAATTTCTGCTTCCGCTCCTCCTAATGCTCCATCTGTTGAATGTCCAGGGCCTGATGTGTACCAAGCAAATAAATTATCTTTTAATGGATATTTTGTTATGAACTCCGTAAATTCCGAGGCGTCATCCCTTACTTTTATTCTAAAAATTCCAGAATTTAAATAACCCAATGCTATAGCTTTTAACATTTTATTTTTTATTTTTGTTGTTAGCAGATTAATTTCAAAGTTATAAAAATTATTTTCATTACTCATCATATATTGGAAGAATGGTGTTACGAATCCAGTTTGATAGCCATTTTCTTGCAACAACAAATTACTTTTGTTATTCCCACTTGTAAACAATCTATACATATCCAAATTTTCCGAAGTATATGTGAAAGTTGTTGCTATGCTTACGTCTGTTGGAACTTGATTTTTTGATTTAGGTATGATACTGGCGTTTATGTCAAAAACGCTGGACATAGTCGCAAGAGTATGCGAAGCCATTGAATAAACATTGTATATATTAAAATCATTTAACTTTAATATATTCATCAATTCGTTATAGTCTGGCAATTTTAAGTAGTCTGCATAATCTTGATGAGGAAATCCATCTTGCAAAAAAAGATAAATACTTGAACTATCTTTTAGAGGCAAATCTAAAAGATCTTTCGGTATCTCAATTTTAGTGTTAGCAATATTTGTTTTTCTGTATTGATAATTTTGATAGATTCCAAAAATAACATAAATAGAGGCGCTGGCGAAAAAAATACATAATAAGATTTTTTGTTTTTTTAAAAATGTACAAAAGTATAAAAATACTCCAAATATCAGTATTCGCATTAATATCGCATTACCATAATATATTGTAACATGATTAATTATAGGAAAAAACATAAATGTAAGGATTAAAGTCAATACTATCACATGAGAAAATAGCAGAGATAGCAAAATAGCAGCACCAAATAAAACCGAGAAATAAATTATAGCATCATTGTCTATAAAATATACAATGTTATTTTTGAAATATAAAAAAGCGGGAAAAGCCATTGTACATAAGGCTAATACGACATTAAATAAAGTCTTTGGTTGTTTTTCATATTTGAATTTAAAATTAAATTGTAAAATTCTTTTTTCTTTGTTAAATTTAACTGCATATCTTATAAAATTAAATGCTTGATTAAAAGTCCAATATATCAATAGGGCAGAACTTAGATTGTACAATAAAACAAAAAATATCATTGCTATAAAAATACCTTGCCTGCGTTCTTTCGAATTGGGTTCTGATGAAAGATAGACAGAGCCTATATTCAAGGCTGTCATGATTATAGGAAATAAATTTAAGCCTAAAAACAGATGGTCGGGTTGCCCAAGATTGCTTGCCCAAGGCCAGAAGCCTTCTGCATTTAGAGGCGCATAGCTATTCAATGCCCTATAAACTATAACTAAAACAGGAATTTGGATAAACAATGAAGACAACGAGCGTAGGGCGTAAAATGGATAGTATGAAAACGAACGATAAAGTTCCTTAAGCTGCTTATGCTGGGTAGCCTTATCTTTTATTGTATTTATTTTTGTTATGTAAATATCAAGTTTTTGTTTTATATTTCGCTCTTTTTTCTCAAAAATACTGGTTATATGGTATAGAGGTATAAGGATTATGCTTAAAAATATAGATAGCGAGATTATGGAAATTCCATAAGAACCTGCGAATTTATTAAAAAATTCAAGGATAAAGATGACAGTAGATTCTAAAAAACTCATGCTCCCACAACATGAATAAGTTTCCCGTTATATTCTTTTTCATCCATATACAATTTATCTTCCCAGTTTTTTTCAGTATCTCTGTCAAAAACAACAAGCCAGCCTTCACTTGAACCTAGTTTATCCATATAGCCGGATAATTGCTCAAAAACTGTCGGATAGTTTTTTATATTGCTTTTAATTTTGAGTTCAATAGGATACTTTTGCCCTTCGTAAACAACGCACAAATCTGCACGTTTTGTACCCAAAGCCATTTCCCGAATTATATGGCCGCCGCCGTTTATTATGCGTTGCAAAAATGCCTGCATTACCAAATGTGGAGCGGCTTCATTGTATTCATAAAAGCCTTCATCGTATAGTTCTTTCCATATTTCGCTGTTTTCCCGCCAAAAAATTTGAAAATCTTTGAGAAGAGTATTCATGTCAATTTTTTTATCGACAATGTATTTTGGCAAATTAAATTCCGGCTTGCTGTTTTTGATTGCCTCTTGCGCAGTTTGGGTTATGGTTCTGATAATTATTTCCGCATAAATAGGATTGGATGGCTCAACTTTCCCGTTAAAATCTCTTATCAGGCCTAAATCTTTGGCGTACAGATAGTTGTCGGTTGTTCTGTCTGTTTCCTCGCCTAAAATCAAAGGTTGTATCACTTTGCGAACTCTTTCTTCTTTTAGGCGTTCCATAAGAGAGTCAAAATGCGTTCCTCTAGCGATAATTATGTTGCTAATAGCAGTCTTTGCCATTTCTTGCGTTATGGGAATGGAATATTTTTTTTGACAAATTTTTTCTACACATTCGCAGGCAATCGCATTCACAAGCCAAGGCTGGCCTTGAGTTTGTTCGTAAATATAATCAATTGCAGTAAGTTCAAATATTTGTTCGGTTTCTTTTGTGTGCTGGCTGTAAAGTTCTGCTACCTCGTCTCTTGTAAAATTTTTCAAAGTCATTGATTCTTTTATAATATTGAACGGGCTTGCGCTGCCGAGTGTTGCGCTGTCTGGGCGAATGCTTGCTTTATAGTCTCGGATGTTTCGCATTCCAACGAGAGCGATGGAATGGACAAAGGGAACTTCTGGCCTGTCTATATATCCATTTCTGAGTTGTCTCAAAAAAGTTATTAGAGTTCCATTGCTTAGGCAATCGGCTTCGTCAAAAAGTACGACCAAAGGTTTGTCAAGTTCTCTGCAATAATCTGAAAGGCAGTCATTTAGTACATTGGATATATTGCTATAATTGGCATCTTTAGCAAAGCCGCTAGGCAGGCCTTGTTTTCTTATGCAAGATTCTATTTTTTGAACAATTTGTGGTATTCCCTTTTCCGGGTCTGTGAATGACTGAGCTACTTCCAGAGAACAATATAAGGCATAGTATTGTTGTTCTATGTTTATTTTACGGGTAAGCTCTTTGAGCAAGGTTGTTTTTCCGCTTTGCCTTGCGGCGTGGATGACGAAATACTGCTCTGAATCTATTAAATCAGCAAATTCGTTGCTAAAATTACGCAAAGGGTCAAGCGTATAGTGCTTGGCTGGGCTGCAAGGGCCTGCTATGTTGAAGTATTTTTGAGGCATGGGAGGTAATGTAGAAAATTCAATAGTAAGCGTTTATTAACTCAGATTAAAAGACTTACCCTAGCCCTGCTGGCCGCCTTTTTTCTAGAAATAACGCTGTTTAGCTACACGCATTATGCTACTTTGTTCACAAATGAAACCTTTGGCATTGTGTATAGTGATAATGGCAAGCCAATATAAGTTGTATTTACCAACGGAAAAAGAACTCTTGTGCCTATTGCGGATTTTGGGTTTAAGGACTTCAAGGTTGCAGCTTACAATTTTAATCAAATCAGAGTTTGGCAAACGATTTAATCGTGAAGTATTTGAGCGAATGAAGGCTGTCACCTTTATGCCATTCAGAATACATTGCTTTATTAAAGCAATTCCAATCATGCTTGTTGCGCCGGTTAGAGCTATAGTTTTCATGGTGAGCTTTCTCTTTTCCTAAATAATATTATGCGTTCCATGCCTTCCGGTTGAGGAATATCGGCAATTTCTTCCCATGGAGTCAAAGTAAATTCCTCTTCTAAAATTTTTATAGCCTTTTTTTGGTATTCAATTGGAAAGTCCATATTTTGGTAAACGATAATTTCTGCTTTATTTAATGTATTCATATACATATCTAAACAAACAGTTCCCTGTAATTCCCAACAGAGAGGATGCAAAATAACATATGGTCCAAACGGAGAATGTTTTGTATAAGCATAAGGCTGGGTTCCGGCTAGACTTAAAACCATGTATCGTTTTACATTTGTTTTGTCCATTATTGTATCTAAATAGAGTGCTGTTATTTTAGCACTTTTTTGCATTGTTAAATTTCTCTCCAAGTTGTATTCCCAATTATTTTTTGGCAAGTTAAAAGTTGCGAATATGGTGAAAATAATAATTGCAATAAATGCGAAATTTGCAATTAGTGTATTCTTTTTTTCTGTTTTTATCCATAAGAAATATATTGCTAGGCAAAAAGGAAGAGCAAAAATGTAATGATGATCATAAGTTTCACTTACAGCTAAAGCTGAGAGTGTCGCCAGAATAAACCCGATTGGCAGCTTCCATAATAATTGTAACTTATTATTTGAATTTAAAAACAGAGATATTAAAATAGATAGACATAATAAACCAAGTCCCCAAGAGAAGCGATCTAAATCCAGCATTAAAAGCCATACTTTGAACATTCTTCCAAAGGGAGAGCCTTGAGAACTTGCGTGGTCTGTGGTCATATATTGCAAGTAGCCTAAATATCCTTCGAATAAATCTGTAACTAAAAGTATAATTAAACCTAAAACGCATGCTATTGCAAAAGGCAAAAGAAATTTTTGGCACCATGTTTTAAAATTATTTGCGAATAAAAGAGAGCTTGCCAGAATTGGAAAAAAGAAAGGTTCTTTCATTCCACAACAGCCTATCATAAAAATTGCGATCAAAGGAATGTATATTTTTTTTCTCGGTTCAAAATTTTCTGAAGCCATAAAATAAATTGCAATGAGAGCGATGCAAGCTCCAAAGCTTTCAATTTCGCCTTCACCGGCTCTATATTTTGTATAAAGAGCGATGAGCATCCCAAATAAAATGCTTATAGATAGAAACCATATATTTTTTTCTTTTGAAAATCTGAAATATGCGATAACTGGAAAGGCTGCAATTAGAATTAAAACTAAGCCTTGCAGGAAGTGCATAGGTTTTGCGGTATCAAAAATTTTAATAACAAGTGCTACTAAGAAGTAAAAACCTGGAGGTTTGATTTCATATATGTCGGTGTAGTATTTATATCCGTTTGCTATTGCTCTGCCCATTGCAAAAAAAATGGGGGTGTCATATACATTGGTAGCTCCTGCGAATTCATAAAAAATGCCTGAACAAAATTCCGCAAAGGCATAGGCGATTAAGCCGAAAAATATTATTCTTAATATCCATAAGGAATTTTTGCCTAGTTCTTTTTCGTATAATTTTAAAGAGACTATAATTAGTAAAACAATAGTAACCAAGTAAATACCGAAAGAAAGATTGCAGATTCCGCCATGATTTATAATTTGTATGGATAATGGTATTTCTGCTCCTGTATGTTTTAGAGTTATATCCATTGCATGCTGTGTATATCCTGGTGCAGTAAGATCTATTATACATTCTTGCTCAAGACAAAACGGAGAGCCTTGGAAAATATTTACAGCCTCTAATGAGTCATGAGCTTTGATGTGGTACACTTTGCTAACAGGCAGGCTGAAAGTTAAAATATACCTTTCTCCTTCTGTTATTTCTGGTTTTTCAAATGGATACTTTACAAAGGTACCACCAGTTTTTGTTATTAGTGTTGCATCTAGGACAATAGGTTCGTTACTTTTTATCCAAAGCCAGGAAAAGAGCAATGCTAAAGGAATTAGAATAGCAAGTTTTTTCATGGAAACTAATTTCCTTTAGTTTTAACTAGTTGCCAAAAGTCACTATGGATTTTTTCATTTGTGATGGTGTTTATTATGTCTAGGCGCCATATGTTGGTGTCACGATTAAAGATGGAAATGTTGTATTTATCAACATAATTATCTCCTTTTTTATATGGAGTTTCATTAGTTAAAGAATCATTTACAAAATGCTGTATTTTCCAAGGATTATCATCTTCTTTTGGCAGTTTAAAAGACAAATTCACAGTAGAATCTGTTGACTCAGTTTTGTTTAAAATTCTTAGCAAGCCAAGGGAATCTATATCGTTAAAACCTAAAATTTTATGGATGCTGAAATCATTCATAAAAGGAACTATTTTTTTTCTAAAAACTTCTTCTGTGTTAAAATAACGCAACGCCCTATCGCACTGCCTGAATGTATTGGGTGATTGCATTTTTGCTGTGCCAACAATAGCATCGCAAGCACTTGAATTTATAAAATAAACCTCGCCTTTATAATCTTCCAAAATTTCGCGCATATCTTCAGAATTTAAATTCAAAAGATCGTTATACGTATATGCTGAGTGCCCATGAGCAAGAGGTATATACATGAACCAGTAAAAAAACAGCATCCTTTTAGGCGGTTCTTGCCTAATCCATTTGTTTATCTCATAATCTTCTATTGAGGCAAAATTATTTATATTGGGAATGTCTTTTATGAAAGTTTTGTATTGGGAAAGGCTAGTTGCAATGATAATTGTCAGAACCCCGATTTCCATGATTTTAGGATTTACATGATTTTTTAACAGTATAATCATTTGCCATATAAATAATGCGCCTAGGAAAGCCATTGGGGGCAGGATTATAAGAGCGAATCTCCACTGAACATTCATGTTTAAATCTGCGCTAACACTGTCAAAGAGGAAAAGGTATTGAGGAGAGAGGGCTAGGATAAATGCGGTGATGTATCTATATGGGATGGCTAGTGGGGAGTGGCTAGTGGCTAGTGGTTTATTGCGGAATTCTTTTATTGTTAGGATAATTAGAGTGATTAGGCCGAATAGGGTTAGCCAAGTGAAGTATGGCAAAAATGGATATTTCAATATGCCATCAGCATCTGTGGAAGGCAAAGCCATTATTTTGAAGTTGCTTATTATATTGCTGAACAAATGCCCTCTTGCGCCCATGCTCCCGCCTTGCAAATCACTGTCTCTATTGAAAGACAAAGTGCAGAGAATTGGAATGGAAAAGAAGGAGAGGGTTACTAAGAAAGTTGAGAGTTGAGAGAGGATAGTTTTAAATTTGAAATTAGGACAATTACGATAAAATACTACTCCTATAAATGCAAATAGGCAGAATATGGTTTCGGGGCGAGTTTGGGCAAAGAAGGCGAGAATTAAGGCCATTAAAAGCCAATGCCTTGTGGTATTTCCATCATAAGCCCATTTTAGAAACAAAAGAGAGATGCAAAACATTGTTACATAAATTGGTTCGACAGAGGCGGAGCGAAAACAGAACAGCAAAATTGGACAAGCACCGAGCAGAGCTGTGGCTAGCAAAGCTACGCTGCGCTCTTTGAGCCACGCAAGTAACGCAAAATAAAATGACAACAATGCTATGGCCAAAAAGAATAAGTGTAATGTATAAACCCAGTACAGTTGTTTGCCGAAAAATGGCATGCCAAGCATATAAATATAGCTAAGGCCCCTTGATTTTACGGTGCTTCCCATAACACAGGCAAAACCATCTTCTATAAAAGAACCTGTTGCGCATGATTGCCCTATTTGATTATGGTAAAAATTCTGGGCAATTACCAAATGCGTAGCTTCATCTCCCAAAACACGGGCGCGGGGCTCTATGAAAAGCACACTGGTTAGGAGAGTGATGGCTATTACCAAGGCTACAGGGATTAGGAACCTTGGACTAGAGACAAGGGATTTTAGCCAAAATGCGAAATTTTTGGAAAGTTCTGCGAACAATAAAAGGCAAAGGCCAAGTTGCAGTGAGAATATCCAAAAAGGGGAATACGAATCAAGTTTATATATAAAATTTTTATAGCCAAGAATTGGCAAAATAAAAATTGCTAAAGGAATTAGGCAAGCAAAGAAAAAATAGCTATATCCAAAAATATTTTTTTTGCGCATAAAATAGTTTAAAATTTTCAACGATAACTATTGCCATCGTTAACGATGGCAATAGTCATTTATTAGTTTCTGCATTTGCGTCAAATTATTTTAATTTCACGAAATTTGGAGTCAATTTCTCGCAGTCCGCGTTTACTGTCGCAGAGACGACTCCTGAGGCCTCGGCAGTTGCAGTCCACCCCTTACCTGAGCTGCATTCTTCAGAAAGATCTTTGGCTCCAACAACCGCAGTCCACTGAGCAATAGCCGCAGTCCCTGATCCTGATGGACCAGAACCATATATAAAATTATTATTACTCCAAGGACCAGCATTAAACTCAGTTTGGCCAGGATGCTTATAACCGATTGAAGTGTTAGTTCCTAGCTCAGATGACTCTACAACATAAGCCGCCTGTAACTTGCCCCAAGTACCAGCCGCACCCGGAACTTCCTGTGCCTTTGCCTTAGCAGTCATGCCAAACAACTTTGGAATAGCAATTGCTGCCAAAATACCGATGATGACTATAACCACCATCAACTCAATGAGGGTAAAACCCTTTTTCTGTGTCTTCATAAAGAACTCCATATTTATGCCAAAAACATTTTTGGCAGTGTTAACTATCTATAATATACATTTTTTTTTCGTAATGTGACCAAAAAAAATGCATTTTTGTCATTTTTTTGTAATTTTTTGTCATTTTTCTGTAAAAACGGCGAATTTGAGCGAATTTAAGGGGTATGGGAAATGCAAAAATGTGTGATATTCGTCACACTTAAGCGCTTACTTGCTCAAAAGCTCCTTAATCTGCTCATAGCCATAACCCTGCGCCATAAGGTCAAGGACTTTGGTTTCGCCAACAGCAATGCCTTCATCCCGGCCAACAGCAATGCCTTCTTCCCGGCCAGCGGTAAAGCCTATTTCCTTGGCATAGTCCATCTCAGCCCAATGATCCCAGTCTCCTCTGACTCCATTCATATAATCAGCATACTCCTCTGACGTAAAATTAGCAATTTTTGCGGCTTGGAATATCTTGTCAAGCACCTCGCCTTCAAGCTGAGGGGGCTGCTCGTCAAGCTCATGAGCGTGACGAATGGAAAAAAGAAGCTTGTCCTTGAAGCTCTCGCACTCTCGCAAGCTCTTTTTGAACTCGGACAACCGTACAAATACGAGGCTGGAGAAGTCAAATTGTACATCC
>WQTK01000280.1 GCA_009786285.1 Candidatus Fibrimonadales bacterium
CTCCAGCATTTCCGCTAATTTTGCGTGAGCTATGTCGCGAGCCACTATCATGGTTCCGGTTAAATAAACCGCTGTTTTCACAGGAAGCTTGCTCAAGTCCGCAAGAACTTCTTTTATCGGGCGGTCTATGTTTATGCCAATCGGCTGCGAGAGACCTAAAGAGCCGTAGCCTCCTTTTGGCAAATACTGCTCAGGATTGTGCTCCATTTTTTCGAGGAACAAACCTTCTGCGGTTATTTTCGCCTTTATATTGCGGTCTGCGGAGCAACTGACTCCCATTCCAACGGGGCAACTTGCGGCGTGGCGGCTTGCTCTGATTATGCGCACGTCGTGCACAAGATATTTGCCGCCGAACTGCGCGCCAATTCCGCTTTTTTGAGCCAGTATTTTTACCTTTTCTTCCATTTCCAAATCGCGGAAAATTCTGCCGTTTTTGGAGCCGGTGGTTGGAATGTTGTCCAGGTATCCCGTGCTTGCGAGCTTTACGAGTTTTAAGTTTGCGTCTGCGCTTGTGCCGCCTATAACTATTGCCAAGTGGTAAGGAGGGCATGCCGCTGTGCCAAGGCTTTTAATTTTTTCTTTTAAAAATTTTTCAAGGCCTGCGGGTGTGAGCAGGGCTTTGGTCATGGGCCAGTAGTAGGTTTTATTTGCCGAGCCACCGCCTTTGGCAACAAAAAGAAAATCAAAATGGTCGCCTTCCGCAGCATAGATATCTATTTGCGCAGGCAGGTTGCTTCCGGTGTTGGTTTCATCGTACATATCCAACGGAGCAATTTGGCTGTAGCGCAGGTTCAGTTTGTTGTAAGCGTTGTAAACGCCTTCGGATATGGCTTCTGCATCGTTGCAGTCGGTCCAAATGCGCTGGCCTTTTTTCACAAAGATGGCTGCGGTGCCGGTGTCTTGGCAAAATGGCAGGACTTTTTCGTTTGCGACGCAGGAGTTTTGGAGCATTGTGAATGCGACAAGCTTGTCGTTTTGGCTGGCTTCAGGGTCATCTAAAATTGCCGCGACCTGTTTTGTGTGGGCAGGGCGCAAACGAAAGCTAACTTCCGAATATGCCGCTTCCGTCAGCTTGGCCAAAGCGTCCCGGCTAACTTTCAAAATCTTTTTGCCATCAAACTCGGCTGTGGAAATTCCCGCCTCAGAAGCCTTGGCTATAAGGTCATATTCGGTATTGTCCTTACCGTATTGCAGATTTTCTTCGTATTCAAAAGCCATAAAAATCTCCGATTTATGTGGGTAATTTAGAAAAAAATCCTTCCAATCGCATACAACGGATATACTTTAATCCCATTGTAAAAAGAAAAATTCTCAAGCGATGTTCTAATTCCATACTCGGAATTTTTCTCTGCCATAAAAAGATTGAGGCTCTGCATTTTGCCGCTTGAGCCGGACTTGACTTCAACAGGAATTATTTTCTCGCCTCGCTGAACAACATAATCAACTTCCGCATTGCTTTTAGGCTTCTCCCTAGACCAAAAATAAAGGCTCACTTGTTCATCATAACACGAAGCCGATTTTAGAAATTCCAAACCTGCAAACTGCTCTGCTATCGCTCCCTTATTGACAAGCGAAATTTCGTTGCCAAATAAAACATCAGACAGTTCCAAACCGAGCAAGCGTTGAAAAATTCCGGTATCCAGCAGAATGTATTTCTGTTTCTTAAAATTCACATCTCCGCCCAGCGGAATTCCATTTGCCGATGAATGCACAATAGGAATAACCAACCCGGCTTTTTGCAAAAGCTCCAAGCTTTCCTTCACCTGCCTGTAACTTAATTGATCAACGCCGGAATAATTAAATCTGCCGCCGCTCTGATGAACCACGGCTTCAAATGCCGCCTGAATTTGCAAATTCGGAACTCGTTTTTTGTATTTGAAAAAATCCGCTTTTAATGAAATTATTAAATCATTAAGTATTTTTTGGCATTCCAAAACACCAACGTTTTCAATGTATTTTGCCACCACAGCAGGCATGCCGCCGATAATCAGAAATTTTTTCAAGTAATTAATGCATTTTTCATGGAATGGTTCAAGTAAAGGTTTTTCCGGCGCAGACTCGCAAACTTTTTCCCAGAGCAATTTTTCGCCGCACGCATTCATAAATTCCGCAAAAGAAAGAGGATACATAAAAATTGAACGGACACGCCCAACTCCAAACGAAGGCAATTCTTCCAGAGCAAATTCCAAAAGAGAACCAGCGGCTACTACATGCAGTTCGGGGTAATCCTCGGAAAAAAATCTGAGTGAGGAAATTGCGCTGGGACTGCTTTGAATTTCGTCAAAAAAGATTAGGGTTTTGTTAGGGATAACAGGTTTTTTGAATTGCACAGACAGGTTTTCGGCAATCTCCTTGGCATTTAGGTCGCCCTCAAACAGTGCGTGTATATTTCGGTTTTTCTCAAAATTCACCTCTATAAAATGCTCAAAACTCTCTGCCAGCTTAGCAACTGAGCGTGATTTCCCCACCTGCCTTGCCCCTCGGAGCAAAAGAACCTTGCGCTCCTTGCTCTCTTTCCAGAGCAGGAGTTCCTTGTCAATTTGTCTTTCCAAATACGCATTTGCCATAATTTCAACCCAAACTTAAGCCCTTTTTGCATGAATTTCAAGGCAAATATAGAAATATTTTGCACAAATTTCGGGGCAAACTGGAATAAGTGCTGATGCGGCTTGCTCGAACAGTTTAAACAAAGTCCGGATTTCTTTCGACAAAATTGAACAAAAGCGACGCTTTTACGTAAAATAATTGTATATTCCATATATGCAGAACCAACTTTTGATAGATGAATTAAAGCCGTATAAGCTCATTTACAAAAAACTTTCCATCCTGCTTGTCCTCTTAATCGGGGGTATTGGGGTACAAACTGTTTTTGCGCAGACGGCGTGGAAAGGGACGGTGGATAGCGCTTGGTACACTATTGACAAAAGCGCAACTTCTTATACTATTTTTACTGCTGAGGAGTTAGCTGGACTTGCACAGCTTGTGAACAGGGGCACATCGTTTCAGGGTAAGACCATTGTGCTTGGTGCGAACATTGTTTTGAACGATACTAACGCACAAGGTGGGTGGAGAAAATGGATTAGTGCCAGTGAAAATAGTTTGTGGAAATGGACTCCTATAGGTAATTCTACCAACAGTTTCAAAGGCACTTTCAATGGCAATGGCAAGGTTGTCTGCGGTCTTTATATAAACAATAATACCGCTGATTACCAAGGCTTGTTTGGCGTTGCGTATGAGGGAAAAATTCATAATCTTGGTTTGGTAGGATTTTTTATTAAAGGCAAACTCAATGTTGGCGGAATAAGCGGTCGCCTGCAAAAAATGCCTACTCTTTCTTGCACAGGTTTACCGAAAAATGCAGTCGCAGGTGTACCGGTCAGTAAGCCCACAGTGACTTGCAGTATAGACCAACTTATAGATGAAAATTTTTTAAACGCACCATATTCTTGGGACAATCCTTCGGCGGGAAATTATGTAGTAACGGTTACAGGAACTTGCGACGGCATTCCAAACTTGACTGCCAGTTGCGATACTTTGAAAATTTGCGATAATTGTTTGATCGACATTCGTGACGACAGGATATATAAAACCGTAAAAATAGGAGAGCAAACGTGGATGGCGGAAAATTTAAATTACAATGCTACGAACAGCAAGTGTTATGATAATAATCTTTCAAACTGCGCCAAATACGGACGGTTGTATGATTGGGCTACGGCTATGAATATTAATGCAACATATAATAATGACAAATATATTGCCAATGAAAATCACCAAGGCATTTGCCCCACAGGCTGGCATTTGCCAATCCATTCAGAGTGGAAAGATTTGACGGATTTTGCTGGAGGAGCAGAAGTCGCAGGGTCCAAGTTGAAAGCAACGAGCGGTTGGAGCGGTAGCTCATACAATGGCACAGATGACTACGGTTTTTCGGCCCTCCCTGGCGGCGATTATGAAGAAACCGGCTTCGGCAGAGCCGGCTACTACGGCTACTGGTGGACCAGTATGTACCAAAGTAACCCCTACGCTTACTATCAGTACATTATCAATTTAGAAACAAAAGTGTACCAGAACTTCGGCTATAAATCGAACCTGTATTCCGTAAGGTGCTTGAAAAATTGAGGAGTGTATGAAAACATTGAATTTTAACTTGCTTGCAATATTTTTAGCTGTTGCGGCGTATGCCCAGCAAGATGGCGAAATAGAAAATTGCTACGCCATAGGCTATGTATCCGGCTCCGACTATGTCGGCGGCATAAGCGGCAATCACGGCATGGTAAATAATTCCTATTTCATAGGACAAGTAATAGGAGGAAATAATTCTGGCGGTATAAACGGTGCAAACGCCACTTATACAAACTCCTTTTATAACTCGGATTCAACAAAGGCAAATAATTCTATAGGTACTCCAAAAACAACCCTTCTGATGAAAAACCAAAACACCTACTCCGAGTGGGATTTTGAAAGCACTTGGGTTATGCTAAAGAACGCAAATGAAGGCTATCCGATTTTTCTAGAGGAGAAAAACATTGCGCATACTAAAATAATCATTGACACAGCAACGCAAACATACGATGGCTTACCAAAGGAACCAGAAATAACCGTAATCAATTCAAAACAAGTAACTTTAACAAAAGAAGTTGACTACACCTTAAAATACGACGAAAATACTGATGCTGGCATCGCTAAAATCATAATAACAGGAATCGAGGATTATTATGGCCTAGACACCATTTCTTTCACAATCCACAAAGCTCCCGGCTCCGGCAACATAGAAAAAATGGATAGTTGGTACTTTGGCGAAGAACAACCTAAGCCTATTGTCAATTCAATAACAAACGATCACAAAAATGCAACATTCAAATACATTAGCATAGACAGCTACACGGAATTTCCCAATCCTGGCGTATATATATTGGAAGTGACCTTCCCCGCAAACAAAAATTACGAAGCGCACATAGACTCCGCCAAGTTTGAAATATGGCAGGTGAACAATGTGCAAATAACTTGGGCTCCCGCTTGCGGATCAGAGTTCATTTACAGCGGCAAAGAGCAAAGCCCCAAACCGGATTCTATAGGCTATGCGCTGGTTTTGACAGGTGCGGGAACAAATGCGGAAAGCCACGTTGTGACGGCCAAACTTGCCGATTCAAGCCTAAACAGAGGCATAAACCTGCAAAATACCACCTGCCCATATACAATAGCCAAAAAAAAATTACAAGTCATATGGACGAAGGAACCTGAATATGTTTACAACAAATACACCCAAGGCCCTACCGCCAGCATAAGTGAATCCGGCATCAGCTTCAATGTTTACCTATATAGCGGCGCAGGCAAATACAATGATGAAAACCATAACGCCCCATACATAACAATAACATCCTCAAACGCAGACAACTACGACCCGCAGCCAAGAACAATAGACTACGAAATACTACCAAAACCGCTTACCCCAAAATTTGAAACCACCCTTCCCGACTTCGAATACAACGCAGACACCATCTGGGTTCCAAGCGAAGTGTTCCAAGACACCGCCGCCTTACAGCAAATCCTCGACTCAATCGTAGCATACGATGGCTTCGCCACAGACACCGTGAAAAAAGAAACCGATGACGCTGCGAAAGTCCTTAGCGGAAAAGCAAAAGTAGAATTGAAATATGAATCACTCTCAACTTTAGCAAAACGGGTCGAAACAACGCAGAAAGCCACCGCCACTATAATCACAGACGACATCTCCGCAGACAACTATGCGCCTCTTAATCGTTCCATAATAATAGTAGAAATGGAAGACGACGAAGGCGGTTATGCGACATTCTGCAAAAGAGCAGAAAAATGCATTGCACTTAGTGAAGAAATCTGCGACTTCCTAGACGGCAAAGTGGTAAACAAATGCGACGAAACGCCCATTTTATCCACTAGCCACTTGCCACTAGTTACTAGCCAAACCCCAAGGTATTACACTTTGAAAGGTATTCTTTTAGGCACGGCCAAACCAACCGCACCAGGAATATACATAGAGGCAAGGGGTATAAAAGCGAAGAAGATAATGGTGAGGTAAACGCAAGTTTTTGATTTTCTATATTTCTGCCAATATGATTTTAAGGCTGAGTTTATTTTGCGCATTATTGCTTATTTTGAGCTGCTCTCAAGATGAACGAGACAATCTTTCAGACCCTAACGGGAACAGCTCCAGCGGCAAGAGCCAGCCGGAATATTGCATTATTGGCAACGATTGTTATAAATATACCGATTTCTCTGAAGAGTGCGAAAGCTGGGGAGGAACGCCATCTGACATTTGCCCGGAAAAAAAGCCAAGCAGCAGTTCTGCTATGTTGGCGAAAAGCAGCAGTTCAGTCGGAGAAAACGCAGACGCACTCCAAATTACAGAAACTTATTCCTTGAGAAACATAATCAGTAATTTTTTTGAATATTTTGAAACAGATGAACGGTATATTTGCGAAGAAGGCGGGGTGTTATACAGATGGATTGACAATGAACCTGATGAAGTAACTTATTCAATAAGCAATAATGTCCTAGTTTATCAAGACTATTGGTGGAGCGATACGATTCACTTTTCCGGTACATCAAATGATCTTTTTGGAACATGGACAAGGATTAAAAACAACAAGGACAAAGTTTGTGAATCTATAGATGAGAATCGCACTGAATGCAAAGGCGGGTGGCAAATTGTAAAAGCAGAAATTACGGCAGATACTCTTAAGCTTACAAGCGAGCTTTGCATGACAGATGAAATTAATTCAAAAGAATCAAATGGCTGGAAAATAGAAGCCATTAATTGCAATGCATACGAAGCAAGTAAAGGAACGGAAAAAATATATGTATATGCCTCTCTAACCGGTACAGGAAGATTAGCCTTTAATTATACCTACAACGGTAAGACTTGCCATTGGAATCAAGACAGGACTGTTCCCCAATTTCAAGCAGCCTGCACAAAAGCTTGGAATAAAGTTCAAACGGATGGCGGGTATATAATGAATTATTATCATAATTTTCTCAATAGCACCGAACTCAACGAATGCATGAAAAAAAATGAATTCCCAGCAGACTTTTTGGAAGAAGATTAAATATCATTGCTTTACCTTACCAACATTTCATTTAGCACGTTTTTTATTTCGCTTATTTTATTTACGTTCAATTTACCCAAAGCCTTTACCAACCTTATTTTGTCTATGGCTCTGATTTGATCTAAAACCGCCCAGCCAGTTTTATTCTGAAATTCTATTTGCACACGTGAAGGGTAATTATGGGATTTAGTTGTCATTGGAGCTATGATTACAGTTGATAAGCCGTTGTTCATTTCATCTGGGGATATAATAATACAAGGTCTTGTTTTCTTTATCTCTCTGCCAACAGTTGGGTCTAAGTTAGCTAGATAAATATCGTATTGTTTCATTTTACCATTCCCATTCAAAGTCGCTATTTACTATTGTTTGGGGAATTAACATTTGTTCTTTTTTCTTTGTTTTTTGAAATGCTTTTGCCCAGCCTTTTCTTGGAGGAGTAATTTCGTTGCTTCTCTGTTCTAAAGGCACAATAAACACCCTATAACCTGTTTTCAAGGACATTTTTCTAGCCGCTCCAACAGGTATTCTAATACCGAAATCATTACCCCATCTCTGTATCACAGCTTCCATAGTTACCTCTAAAAAGTAAACCCTTTGTAGGGAGAACTGGCGGTTCAGGGATTTGAACCCCGGACCTGCGGATTATGATTCCGTCGCTCTAACCAACTGAGCTAAACCGCCGTGTTGCAATAATTTAGAAAAGTTTTGCAAGAAAGTCAAGGGGAAAACGAAAAAAAATGTTAAAAAAGTGTTAATTAGCTTGGAAAAATGCAATTTTGCAAAAAGTTTTCCGTACAAACGTTAATAAAAAAGCAACTTTTGAAAAGACTTGTTAATAAAAAGCCGGGGTTTCAAAAGCATAAGTTAATATAAAAAAAGCATAATTCCATAAAAATCAGAGCTTTGCAGGAATTCCTAACTTTGCTAACAGAGCCAGTTACCTTCTTAATATTTTCTTTTTTAATAAAAATATAATATAAGAAGAAGACTTTGAACCTAGCAAAGCTTGCAAAAAAATCGGAAAAACAAAAAATAAACAGGAAAAAACAGCCGAATAAACCAATAAATATGGTAAATTCGCATTTAAAAGCCAATCATAGAAGAATATTGCGGAATAAAGCCCCAAATAAGAGAAAACAGCCAAAGCAATAGAAGCAACGGCAAAATCCCTTATATAAGGCTTACAGCCTTTGCCACCCCAAAACGTCAAAAGAATAAACAGTTGAGCAAGCGAACAGGCAAAGCTTACGATGGGTACAGAATATATTCCCATGATTTTTGCCATAGGAGCATACAAAAACAGCGAAAACGCAAAAGTCAAAGTATTTATAATAGTAGGCAGCCACATTTTTTCCATGGAATAGAAGGCCCTGATCAAAAGCGCCTGAAAGCAAAGCCCAACGCTTGCCGGCAAATAGAACAGCAGCAAATTGTTCACAAGAATTGAGTTTTCTTGGGTAAAAGCCCCTCTTTCAAACAAAATCCTCACCGCAGGCAGGCTAATTGCAGTCAATGCGCAGATTGCCGGCACAAGAATAGCAAAGATTTTTGCCAAGTCTCCCCATACTTTTTCATTTAATTCTGTTGTTCTGTTTTCTTTGAACATTCTAACCATGTCCGGATATTTTGCAACGCCAACGCTAAACCCAAAGACGGCTACAAGGGTGTACATCAGCCTGTAGCTGTAATTAAGGCTGGAAATTCCAAAATCGCCAAACATTGAGCCAAAGCTGCGAATTACGAATTCCAATGCGAACATTGAGCCTGCGCCCAAGACCATAGGGAGCAAAAGTTTTATGGTTTTGATGAATTCTTGGTTTATAGGATTAAAAACAGGAAAATATTTTACCTTGCCTCTATAGGAGCCTATTATTTGCAGAACAAAAAATCCGATGAATGCGCCGATGGGAACACCCCATGCGAAACCGGCAACTCCGTTTTCTTTGAAAGCCCATCCGCAACCCACTATGCTTGCGTTGTAAATTATGCCTGTCAACGATGGTATAAAGAATTGTTTTCGGGCTTGCTGCGCAGCTATTAAAAAGCTTCCGGCAAAAAAGAACAACTGAGCCGGCAGAATTATCCTGCCAAAATGCGTTGCCATAGCCAAAATTGCTTCGCTTGGGGGCGCAGCGGTCAAAAGCAGAATC
Source organism: Candidatus Fibrimonadales bacterium (assembly GCA_009786285.1). GTDB lineage: Bacteria > Fibrobacterota > Fibrobacteria > Fibrobacterales > Fibrobacteraceae > Fibrimonas. The sequence goes on from WQTK01000280.1 coordinate 9,233, forward strand.
AGTTCACGCATAAAAATAAACGCAGGAACAGCCAAAATCAGCAAGAACAAGCCCAAAACATTGAAAATATTGCTAAATGACCGCCAGCCTTCGTCTTCGTTGTTTTTAAGCAGATGCGTTGTGAACAGAGAAATAAAAACAATTGACAAAAATCCTGTGCCTATAAGATGGTTCAGGATATCGGGAATCATAAACGCCAAGTCCAGAGCATTTTTTTGCTCGTTCACTCCGGCAATTTTGGCGAGAAGCATTTCGCGCAAAACGCCCAGCACCCGGCTTGCGAGCAAACTTGCGGCTATTATTAGAGAAGCTTTATTCATCTTTAGTGGAAAAAATGTTTGTTGTTAATATAGAAAAATGCAAAAAGACCTTCTAGTGGAAGCTTGCAAATTCTGAATCTCCAAAGGGGAATATTGTTTTTCTAAATTTATGCAATATATGCTCCTATACCACGGCAGTTACTTAGAAATCAAAAGCCCTAAAATTCTTGCAGGAAAATATGCTAAGGATTTTGGCACAGGTTTTTATTGCACCATTTTAAAAGAACAAGCGGTTAGATGGGCAAGCCGTTATAGCTCCCCCATTCTTAATGTTTACGAATATGAAAAAAATCCTTCGCTTAAAACGAGAGAATTTTCCGAAATGACAGAAGAATGGCTTGATTTTGTGATTTTTTGCAGGAGCTGGAAAAAACACGATTATGAAATTGTGAGCGGCCCAATGGCGAATGACCAAATTTACAATTATATAAGCGATTATATGGATGGCACTCTAACAAGAGAGCAATTCTGGGTTCTGACAAGGTTCAAACATCCTACGCATCAGATAACTTTTTGCACAGAAGCTGCATTGGGAAGCTTGAAATTTCTGAAAAGCGAGGCTGCAATATGATAGGCAGGGAGCTAAAGGAGCATAATGATTTGTTTTTTTTGTGTTCTCTGATAGATTATATAGCTCGCAAAATCAAATCGCACAGGACTACGGTCGCAAACGCAATAGGAAAAGACGAGTTAAACAGGATTTTTGGCTTGGCAGATGTTTATCATTCGGAAAACATAGACAAAATAAGCGACGAGCTAATAGAGAAATTCGCCATTCAAAGCGACAGCTTTCCAACAGAAAGCAAATATTCCCTTCCTTCGCACTGGGACATTGGCAAAGTGTACAAAAGGCTTGTAATAAACATAGCCGAGCAAGAGCAAATAGATTTTATCCAAGCACTCTTAAAAGCTTACAATTCGCCGATTTCAGAAAAAATAGAGAATTTCAACAGCAGCCTCTATTACGAAAATCCCAGTTACATCTTCGCCTGCTACCAAGAAGGCAAGGTGTTGTAGCACCGCAACGTGTAGCACCACTGGGTAGAACATCGTCGTTGGGGTAATGCAACCATCATGGCATTGCACCGCAACGTTGCGTAACCGCAAAACATAATGCAATTCACATTCCAATACGTAGGGGCCTATGTGTCTGCCCTTTTTGCCATGACGTGTACCATATTATGCGACATACGCGCCCTTTGCCATGATGGTTGCCATTCCGCAAAAAATTATGGCAACGCAATTATTACGAATACATAATACGCAACGAGGCAAAATACGCAGAAATTGCACGATACATTCGCAAAAATCCAATTTTATGGCAAAAAAATCATTTGAACACAATTTTGCGATAATAATCAAACACAATGCTCAGTGGCAGACCTATGTGTCTGCCTTTGTAGCTCCGATGGATTGAATTTCCGAGCTTTAAGGCATGGCTCTCTCATTTTCTAAATCTATGCCTGTCGCCCTCCGTTGCGTCTCTACTATAAACGCTCAATCTCCTCGTCCGGCAAACCGGTCATTTCCGAAATAACAGCGGTATTGAAGCCTTTGGCTTTCATCTGTCGAGCAATACGAGCTTCGCCGATGGCAACACCTCTCGCCTCGCCGATGGCAACGCCTTTATTCATGGCTTCCTCTTCCCAGACCTCTCGGGCCTCGTCCCAATTCCAGTCGCCTAGCAACATGTTGTAAACCTCCTGCTCATGTTCTGCCAAAAAGTCCCGCAGAACATTCTGGCGTTTGCAGTCATCTATGGCTTTGAGAATAGCATCCCCCAATTCCATAGACTTGGCATATTCCTTTACCAAATATACAAAAGTAGAGTATTCTCTCAAAACCATGCTACGGTTCACGAGTTCTTCGTTGTGCCCTTTGTTTATATTAAGCACTTTCACAGTCAAGTCCAGCTTGGGAAGCTCTTCCTCGCCCAAGTCCTTGAACATATCGGACAACTTAAGCTCCTGAACCTCCGGCATGTCCTCGTTTCCGTTGTATAAAACCACGAACTCCGGCTTGGGAATGGAAATCCTTTCCTTGCGGTAACGATCCTTTCGGCCAGTTATTCTTTCATATATTCTCGCAATATAAATCAGAAATCGCAAAGCCATGTTGTTGTTGATTGTTGACTGGTGCTCGATCAGTACCAGTATTTTTCCGTCCAGCATGAACGATATATCGTTTTTCGGCCCTTTTACCAAAGCGTTTCCAAGCGTTGTTATTTTCACGTTGGTGTCGCTTCCGTAGTTTGCGTTGTCCACGGCGTTTATTAGCGAAAGCGAATTCTCCTTTATGCTGAACAGCATAGTGAAAAGGCTGCTTTTGAACTCGCGGTTTGCTTCTTTTGTTTTTTCCGGCATTAGAATTCTCCTATTTTTTTGCCCTACATATACTTAGACGCTTCTCGCGGGGAAAAAATCAAAAAAAATGATAAAAAAAGTGTAAATGTGACGAAAATCACATAAATTTGCATTTTTTCCACTAGCTACTAGCCACTAATCTAGCCATGAAAATCAGCGATTTCTATATTATTGCTATGAAATATGTTAAATATAGCTTGTTAGCGGCAATTTTTGGATTGCTTGTATTTGCATGCGGAGAAGTAGGAAACGGAGAAGAAGTCTCCGGAGGTTCTTCATCGTCAAAAATCACAGGCAACTCTTCCAGCTCTGCTGGCGGCGGAAACAGCTCCTCGGGAACAGTAGCCGGAACCTCCAGCAGCTCCAACGAAACTTCTGTTTGCCAAGGACTGTATTGCTGCAATGGAATGCCCTATGACCATGCAATTAATTTTTGCAAAGAAGACCAGCTTTATCCAAAATGCAATGGAAAGGAATATGACCCTTATGAGCAAGGTTGCTTTGAGGGCAAGCTCTATCCTAAATGCTCCCTTGAAAAAACACGGGGAACCTGCGTACATGAAAGCTTGCTTAGATGCAGGCAAGAAGGCACGGGCGAAGACAAAATAATAAAGCCGCAACCCGGAATGACATGCGAGGAAAATGGAATAATAACAGGCATAACTTTAGACGCTCTTGACAACAACAGAGTCTATAAAATAGTTCAAATAGGCAACCAAATGTGGCTGGCAGAAAATGTGAAATTCGATCCGTCAATATACCCCCCGGAAATATCGATAGCGAAAAATGGTAAATGCTACGGAAACACGGCCGCAAACTGTGAAAACTATGGGTATCTATACGACTGGGCAACAGCAATGGCACTGCCGGAAAACTGCAATGGCACTAATCAAAACTGCCCTAATAAAGCCGGTGCGTCTCTTTGGCCCGGCTTATGTCCTCCCAGCTTTGCCGTTGCAAGGTCGGAAGACTGGCAAGCTTTAGTAAACTATGCCGGCGGAGCCGATGTTGCCGGCGGCAGGCTGAAATCCAAGAGCGGATGGAGCAATAATGGCAATGGAACTGATAGCTACGGGTTCAACGCATTGCCAAGCGGTTATTATACAGAGCTTATGCCGGAAGGATTTATTGAGCAGGGCAGCAGGGCTGTGTGGTGGCATGAAACGCAACTGATGTCCGAAGCGCATTACACAACTATTATTTCCTCAGACACAGAAGCCAAAACCAACTTCCAGCAAAAATCTTATTACATGGCTGGGCTTCGCTGCTTGCATTATTTTTAGGAGAAAAAATGTTTCCATCTTTAGAGGAGCAACTCTCCGTGCTAATGCGGGGAGTGCAAGAAGTTGTTCCTGAAAACGAGCTTGCAAAAAAAATCCGGAAATCAATAGATACCAATACTCCGCTGCGCATAAAGCTTGGCGTTGACCCAACTGCGCCGGATGTGCACTTTGGGCATACGGTGGTTATGCGAAAACTTAGGCAGTTTCAAGACCTTGGGCACCAGGTTGTTTTGATTGTTGGAGATTACACTGCTATGATAGGAGATCCGAGCGGCCGAAACAAAACGCGTCCGCGCCTTAGCCACGAGCAGGTTATGGAAAACGCCAAAGAATATCAGGAGCAGTTTTTCAAAATTGTGAAAAGGGAGCAAACCGAAATTCGCTACAACGGCGACTGGTTCAGCAAAATGCCTTTTGACAAAGTTACCGAGCTTATGGGCAGCATAACCATTGCGCAAATGCTGGAGAGAAAAGATTTTCAAACTCGCTATGCGGAAGGACAGCCAATAAGCCTTCATGAGTTTGTGTATCCGCTTATGCAGGCTTATGACAGCATAGTTATCAACAGCGATGTTGAGCTTGGCGGCACAGACCAAAAATTCAATGTTTTGCGTGGCAGAGAATTGCAAATAAGAGAAGGCATGGAGCCGCAGATAGGCTTGTTCATGCCAATTCTTTTGGGCACGGACGGCGAGCAGAAGATGAGCAAGTCTTTGGGAAATTATGTTGGGGTTAACGAAAGCGCAGACACCATGTTCCACAAGATTTACAACATCGCAGACAGCTTGGTTGAAAGCTGGTCTGAGCTTTTGACTGTAAAAAATGATTTTTCAAAAGACATTTTGGTAGCAAAGCGGGAACTTGCCATCGACATAGTTTCGCAATATTACGGTAATGCTGCCGCAGAGGAAGCGGCGGAAAGAGAAAAAGCCATTCACAGCGGAAATGAATTGCCCAGCGACACGCCGCAAATAAAACTTGCCGCAGGCAGTTACTCGGTTTTGGACTTGCTGGTCACAATTGGCGCATTTGCAAGCAAGGGCGAAGCCCGGCGCATGATTCAGAACAACGGAGTTAAGATAGATGGCAGTGTTGTTTCGGATGTAAATGGGCAATTTACAGTTAGCAATGAAATGATTGTGCAAGTTGGAAAGCGGAAGTTTTACAAAGTAGTGGAATAAAGCGTTTGCATTCACCAACGTTTTGTAGGGGCAAGGCGAGCCTTGCCCAGAAACAAGATTTGCAATTAACACCAATAATGTAAATGTAAAATTGTACAAAAAA
>WQTK01000281.1 GCA_009786285.1 Candidatus Fibrimonadales bacterium
CGTCTGCGCCATTTGTTCCCGGCAGACCATCATCTCCTTTATCACCCTTAGGGCCTTGCTCGCCAGTTTCGCCGTCCGTGCCATCTGTTCCGTTGCTCAGATACCCCACTACCGCATTTCCGCAAATGATTTTGTAATCGCCTTTTACAAGCTCCGCTCCTGCCGTAACCTCAATTGCGCAGCTTGTGCCATCGGTACCGTTTTTGCCATCAACACCTTCGTTGGAGCAGGAAAAAATGAAAGTAAAGGCAAACGAAATGCCTATAAGCAAAGGGAAAAGTTTAATTTTCATAGCCAATCATCTCCGTAAAAAATGAAATACAAGTTTTAAAAATAGAAAATTTATCGACAAGCATATACAAAAAATAATTTCCCATTGTCAATAGTCCATTAAGCAAAGAAATCTGAGTAAAATTTTACAGTTCGTCCATCAGCCAGGGCAAACGCATCTTAAAACTTCAACCTGGGTTGCAATAGGTCTAGACGCCTTGGGAGCTGCCGCAATTGGTTTTGGAATTTACAAGCACGTCAATTCAAACAAATTATACGATGACTATAAAAAAATGCCTGCGAACTTGCCAAACTCGCAGTACAACGAAACTTTGAAAAAAGCCAACGACGGGCAGCAAATGAGAAACATAGGACTTTCTGTGGGGTGCGCATTGCTTGCAGCAGGAGTCACGGTGCATATTTTGTTTTAGGGAGCTTGGGGTGGAGGCTTTTTACCATAAAAATCACACAAAAATGTCAAAAAAGTCTTAAAAATGTAATTTTTCTGTCTCTTTTTAAAAAAATAATGTATATTATAGCTTGTATAACTTTAGCGGAGGCTTTTATGAATAGGTTAAAAATGGTAGGCTTGGCAATAGCTTTGGCCACGGGTCTGTCCTTTGCACAGGGTTCCTTGTGGACTCCTGATGCTCCTTTTGGGATAGTGTATTTTGATTGGATTGTTGAGTGCATAAATGGTCCGGCTTTTAATGAAACGGACTCGGAAGATCCTTGTTATAAAGATCACGGCGGTTGGTGGTTTGGCTTTGTAGCCGGGCCAAGCTCAGGAGATACTATGAAAGCTTGTGGACCTTCAAGCACAAAAAGTACAGAGCTAAACTATTTAAAAGCCAAGATAGGCGGAAATATAGTGAGCTTTGTTGGGCCAGATTATACCAATTGCGAAGGGCCTGCGGTAACGAATATTGACGATGGCACTTCTTTGCTGGAAAATAGCCTTGAGCTTCAATTTAGCATAGGCAATGGCGAAAAGATTCCTGCTGATGATTTATATGAGCCGGATATAGCAGCGCTAGCTGTTAATCTTAGTTGGGCGGATAACAAGGCAGGGCTTTCCCCGAACATTCCAAGGGATTTTTCCAATAAAAATGGTTTTTGCTTAACATATGAGAGCGATCATAAAGAATTCAGCGCAAAAGATGAAGGTCTTGGGATTGAGCTTGGCTGGATAGAAGATGAGGCTTCTTCAAAAAATAAAATTCCCTATGACGTTTGGCATACTAAAATTCCGGTAGGCTCTGGAATTCAAGTAAAGGATTTCCCTTGGACTGGCGGCGAAGGTGGAACAGGCGTGTTTAGACAAGAGGGTTGGTCTTCTGCTCCTTGGCCATTGTCAAAAGCGATAGGTGAAATGCGCTCTGTTAAAATTCGTCTTAAAGGATATGAAGAAACAAAAGTTAACTTTAAGCTTTATCAATTCGGCTGGGCAGGTGAATGTACTACCCCAGGTTCTACTCCTATTGCTTCCGGTGCTAAAGTTGCAAGTGCTGTGAATTTCAATATGGTTAATAATATTGTCAATATGACCGTTTCAAAGCCGGCTGCTGTTCAGGTTATTAATCTGCATGGCAAGGTTGTTTACTCTCAGAACTTGACTGTCGCAAACACAGTACAAAAAATGAATCTGAACAATTTGCCCACAGGCGTTTACATGATTCGTGTTCCGTCTCTTGGCTACACAAACAAGATTATTGTTAAATAAACAATAAGAGTTTAATAAAAAATCCCCTGTTCAATGAACAGGGGATTTTTTGTTTGGCTATTTATTCCTTGATTACTTGCGCTCTAAAGCGGAGCACCATAACTGAGCCTTCGTTTTTAGCCGGGGTTTTGGCATCGTATTCAACAACCCACAGGAATTTTGAGATTTCCGAAACATCAAATGTTGTGCCTTCTGCGGCAAAAGAACCCATGCCTTCGAGCTCGTCCACAGGAATTACTATAGCTGCGGTATCGGTTGTTGCCGGAACTTCGTACTGCCAGAAATCCTCATCGTTTTTGGCGGCACGGAACGTATGGGCGCCGCCCTTGCGCAAATAGATAAACTGGGTAATTCCGTCAAGTTCGGTAATGCTGAGCTGCTTAATGGTTTTGCCTTCATTTGAGCCATCGCCAACATTTAAGCCAAGCGCGGCTTGATCTCCGGCAGCTTTTACGCTGTATTCTTTCAATTGAACAGCAGCTCTGGCATTTGCGGCAGTTCCTACTGCGTTCTTGAGAACGGCATCGTAATGAAGGGCCGAATGCTGGTTTGTTATGGTATTTTGCAAGATTGCGTCTGTAGCTTGAAGCTCAAGAAGCCTGCATTTCTCCGGAGGCACTGCCGTTTGCGATGTAGTTGGGCAGTCAGGATCGCTAACTTCCCAAAATTGGGTTAAATCTTCATTCTTGCTATCTTTTAATGTAAAAGCATAGGGATAAGGGCCTGCTGAGTTATAAGATTTAAATAATTCGGAAGGCAAGTTGTTAAAAGTTGCTATTGATACTTCAAAAATTTGCGGTCCGGTAGGCCCTTCGGAACTGCTTGAACTGAGTTCTGCATTGTCCAAGGAACTGCTGGAAGCAAGTTCGCCGTTATCCAAAGAAGAACTGGAAATTTCTCCAACATCTCCTCCGGATGAAGACTGTGGCTCCGGATCATCATTATCAGTGCCGGAACAAGCAAAAAGCGCAAACATGGCGCTAACTGCGATTATTTTTTTTAACATAAGCAACCTCCCAAGGTGTTTTAATGTAAATATAGAAAGAAATACGCAAAATATCACAAAAAAATGCATTTTTTTGAAAAAAATGCCCATTTTTTGTTACTTTAATTTTAAATAATCTATATTATTATATATCAGGCTGTATTTTGGAGATTCTATGAAAAAATTATTGCTTTTTGTTTTTGTTGGGCTTTTCTGTTTTGCCTGTACTTCTAATAATAATGGCTGCGCTGGAGAATCTTGTGAAAATTCCGGCGTGGAACCCGGAGAAACTCCGGGCGAGGAACCAGGCGGCAATCCTGGTGAAGAGCCACCACCACCACCTCCTCCGGCTAATAAACTGTCTGTGAATGGTCCAAACCTTATGAAAAACGGAGAGAAATTTGTTTTGAGGGGCATGAGCTTGTATTGGTACGAAGGGCCTTGGGGCGGCCAACAGCCCGGCAATTCGTTTTACACGGAAGCAACGGTTATGGCACTTGCGAATCCGGATACTTGGGGAGCAAATCTTGTACGTGCGGCAATAGGCAATGTTAAGCAAGACCCTGGAGTTGCTCTTAGCGTAGCTAAAAACATGATGGATTGGGCAAAAAATGCCGGCATTTATGTGATTATAGACAATCATTCCCATATAGCCCATAGACCTGGCCATGCAGAGGCGGCCAACAATTTCTTCAGAGAAGTTTCCTCTTATGCAAAAGAGAAAGGATATACCCATGTTATTTACGAAATTTACAATGAGCCGGTTTGCGACTGGGATAAAACCGAGACCAATTGTACTAATGCGGAAAGAACATCGTGGGAAACGATAAAGTCTTTTTCCGTTGGCGTGATAAACACGATACGTGGCAACGATCCTGATGGTATAATTTTAGTTGGAACTCCCAATTTCTCAGCAAATATACAAGTAGCCGCAAGCGATCCAATTGCCGGACATAACCTAATGTATGTTTTGCACTACTACGCAGGCACTCACATGGGCTATCAAACACGCTTTAAAGAAGCTTATTGCGCAAACTTTCCGATATTCATCTCCGAGTGGGGAACTCCTGCTTCTAGCGGTACCGGTACTATAAATGTTGAGAATAACAATAGCTGGATGTCGCTTGTTGAAAGCGCTGGCGTGTCTTGGGCAAATTGGTCGCTTGTAACGGCAAAAGAGACTTCTGCCGCTTTGGCAAGCATGGATGTGAACGGCCCGACTACTGAAAGCGGAACAATGGTAAAAACTTGGATTAGAGAATTAAACGCAGGGCGCAGTACGTCTGGTGTGGTTCCAACGGGAGTTTGCAATTAATTTTAAAAGCGAGGTTCATATGAAAAAAATCAGTTTTCACTCATTAGCGTTTCTGTTCGCTATTCTATTCTCCACCGCATTTGCTGGGCCTGTTAGCCATTTTGGCGCGCTAGAGGTTTGCAGCAATAATATTTGCGGCAAAAAAACCGGAACTTCGGTACCTCTTTTGTTAAAGGGTCCGAGCTTGTTTTGGAGCGATGGCTCAGGAGCTCCTTTTTACAGACTTGAAGTTGTTGACTGGTTTGTTGACAATATGGAAATCAGCGTAATTCGCGCAGCAATGGGAATTCGCTGGTATGGAGACGGCAAAGAGGAAATAAATGTCGCTGGCGGAACCAGAGGGTATTATTTTGATGCCGTTGGCCAAAAAACGCTGATTAAGAAAGTTATAGACGCAGCCATAGCTAACGACATATATGTTATAGTTGACTGGCATTCCCATAATGCTCATTCGGAACTCAGTTTGGCAAAGGCATTTTTCAAAGAAATGGCAACCGAATATAAAGATGTTCCCAATATAATTTGGGAAGTGTATAATGAACCTATAAATGCAAGCGTGGGCGAAGTTACCACTTATGCAGATGGAGTTGTAAGCGAAATTCGCAGCACTGGCAATACAAATCTGGTTCTTATAGGCAGCCCTCAATGGTCAAAGCAGCCGCAGCAACAATCGGCAAATTGGGGTTCTTCAAAGGATAAGAATGTTGCGTTCACATTTCATTTTTACGCAGCTTCCCATACCTTCCCAAGCGGAGATAACATAGGCACAAGCGCGCAAAACGCAAGATCTGCCGGTTATGCGGTTTTTGGTTCCGAATGGGGCGCGGTTAATTATGATGGAGACGGAAACGTAAATACGAGCGCGACAGACAGTTGGACAAATTGGATGGACCAAAACAATGTTAGCAACTGCATGTGGAATGCGAGCAGCGCGCCTAAGCCTGGCCAAGCCACCGGTTCTCCTCAAGGCTCTTCGATGTTTGTCCAAAGCGCGAATGCGGCATCTCTTTCAACCAGCAACTTAACTAATTCCGGGAAATATTTTCAGACTTATATGGGAAAAAATAAATGGACTGCGAAAATCCCGTCAAATCATCCGAGATGCAAAGATGTTGTTTCCGGAGTAACCGTTAATGATGGAAACTCAGTAACTTTAAGTTCCCAGCTCGGTTTAACAGGCGAAGTTACGGGATTTAGCTCGGTATCTTCAGGCGAACTTTCAATTGGTTCAGATAAAAAAAGCATTGTATATGCAACGTCTAACAGCGGTTCGCCAGATGCCAAGGCTAGATTTATATACAAAGTCACGCAAAACAGCATTACTGTTCAGTGCAAAGCTATAATAGACATAGCCAACAGACGTCCTATTTTGCCGGCAAAAGACCCTATTGCTGTTAGTCGCAGAACTCCGAGAGGCTTAAGCCTTACATCAACTTTATCAGCGAGTGATCCCACTAACTCCGGGCTTGAATTGACTAATGTTTCTGTTTCGCCATCTTCCATAGGATCGGCTGCCATTACGCAGTATAAAGATTCGATAATTTTCACCCCTGACCCTTCTCAATACAATGTTGAATTTGCGGAAGCAACGCTTAGCTATACGGTTAAGGCCAAAGCTGGCAGCACTGCGACCAGTACGGGGAGCGTTGTTTTGAGGGTTCAAAATATGGCACCCACAATAACGGCTATCACAAATACAACTTGCTGCCAATTAACTAGTGTGCCCAATACTGCGCCTAAAGGCATTAACATAGCGAATTTCAATGGTAAAGACGCAGATGGCGATCCAATATGGTTTGAAAAAATGTATTTGGATCCTAAATATCCGGGACGGTTGGAAAAGGTGTCTAATGATTCTTTTGTTTATTACCCTGAAGCCGGCAAAAAAGGCAAGGTTGTTCTTTTGGCAGTAATAACAGATGGAACTGCGCTATCTCCTACAGGCAGGGCTAATATGACTTTAACCGGCGACGGCACAGATATAGGCACCATTACTCCACCTACGGAAATACCCGGTCATGTTGATCCGCCTATAGATCCTTGCGAAGTTGATCCTTCTTCTTGCCAGTCTCCAATTATTTCTGGACCTGCGGGTAGCGGCTCTTTGGGCCTTAAATCCCTTGCCTCCGGCAGGGTAGAGCTTTATTTTGCGCATAGCGGCCATGCAAAACTCGATGTTTATTCTCTTTCCGGAAAACATATGGGTTCTCTACTGAATGGTTGGCAAAACGCCGGTTCAAGCGAGGCATCGCTTAAAAACCTTGGCCTGCAAAAAGGCGTTTATATTTTGCGTTTGCAGCATGGATCGCAAGTTAAGACTGTAAGGATAGTTAATTGAAATCCATATTTTTTGGAATTCTGTTTTTAACAATTTCCTTTGCCGGTCCTGTATCATTTTACGGCGAACTAAAGGTTCGCCCTAATACCCCATTTATAGACGGCGCAAAAACAAAAGCACGTGCACAAGTCAGGGGCGTTAGCTTTGGCTGGAGCAATACAGGCTGGGAAAGCGAGAGTTTTTACAACGCAAGCGCAGTTGAACGTATGGCGCATGACTGGAAGGCAGAGCTTGTGCGAGCCTCTTATGGCTCCACCCGCCTTCAATTTAGCGACCCTGATGCCGTAGCAAACAGGGAAAGAATAGAAACAATAGTTGAAGCCGCCATAGCAAATGATATCTTCGTTATTATAGACTGGCATTCGCACAGCGCTCAAAATGAACTTGCGCAAGCTATGGATTTTTTTGCTTATATGGCAGAGAAATACGGCGAATATGACAATGTTATCTTTGAGCTTTATAACGAGCCTCTCAGCGTGGATTGGGAAGTCATAAAATCTTATTCCGAGCAGATTATTCCATTAATCAGGGAACATTCGGACAACCTTATACTTGTGGGTACCCCTTTCTATTCCCAAAAAATCCAAGAAGTCATAGGCAAAAAAATCAGAGACGCAAACATAGCTTATGTTGTGCACTTTTATGCCGCCAGCCATAACGTGGACAGCTGGCGCGATAACATGAATTCTGCGATAAACGACACAATCCCTCTTTTTATAACCGAATACGGCACAACCAGCGCAGACGGCGGCTGCAGCCCAATAGCTTATGGGGATTGCTCCACAGACCATTACAACACGCACAATACCGAGCGCAGCGATGCTTGGCATGCCTATATGGATAGCAGGAAAATATCTTCCGTGGCGTGGAATATAAACGATAAATACGAAGGTTCGGCGTTTTTTGGCGCTGTTCCCATTCGCGGCGGGGGAGCCTTTGACCAAAGCTTGCCGGAAAACTGGTCAGATACAACAAAAATGACAGAGTCTGGCAAATATATATTCAAAAAGTTAAACGAATATTACAAAACCGTCCCTTGGAACCCGGACGTGGTGCATATAAAAAACGCAAAAAACAAGTACCCGGTACCTCAAGGTACCTCTTATGAGCTATATACCCTCCAAGGCAAGCTCATAAGCACCCCCTCAAAAAACGGAGTTTACATTCTCCGGCAAAACGGCGTTGCAAAAATTACTATATTAATGCAATGATTTTCTTTGTGGCGTTGATTTTATGTTTTACCAGCGTTTTTGCCGCTTTTAGTGACTATCGGGACAGAGATTCTCAGCGCTTTTTGCCAAAAACGGTTAAACCCTTCCATGCAGACCAGGATGTGGTGACAATAATAATGCGAGAAAGCATTCCCAGAGGCGGAGGCTACACCTACCAGTACCCGCGCGAAAACCCGGAACCTTTCTTTACCGATAAATACGCTATGGAAGGTGATTTGTCCATGGAAATAGAATTAGTGGCAAGCGATTATTCAGGCGTTGCCATTTGCATAGCCGGTTCTGCGAACATAGAACCGTATTTGGAAGAAGGCGTTTTGCAATTTTGGATTAAAGGTTCTCAAGGCGGCGAAATTGCCCAATACGTGCTTGTGGACGATGGCGTAAAGAGCGGCGGCGAATCTTTGCAAGTAAAAATAGGCTCAAAAAGCTTTGGCGAAATAACCACGGAATGGCAGAGAATTACCATTCCTCTCAAATTGTTCGGGTACACAGGCGTTTACTGGGACTCAAAAAATCTGAGAGAGGTAATGATGCCGTTTTCCTGGAATAATGTAAAGGGTTTTAGAATAGAGGTTCGCAAAGACGAAAATAAGTATTTTAAAGTTTGGCTTGACGATATAGTGATTAAGAAGGTTGGAGAGGAATATCAAGGCCCGGCTGGTTATCCGTTCCGCAATGTTCTGTGAGGATTGCATGAGAGTAAAATTATTCAGTTTGTTGTTTTTTGTCTTTGTGTTCTCTGTAGAGGCACAAGATTTTGTGCCCCTGCAGGAACGTTTGGATTCTCTTGGGGAATACAATGCTTCCACGGTAATAGGCAAAGATGATTCCCCCGTTGCCGTTTCCGGTGATTTTACCGTGCGCTTTGGCCATTACGAATACACTAGGCTTCCTACTTTGCAGGGCAGCGAAACGATGCGCACATTTGTCAATTCGGCGTTAAACGCTTTTATTGTGATTTCGCCGGCATCTTATTTAACCGTGTTTTCCAATCTTTACCTGCCATTTGATTTTAGCGGTTTTTACACGAATAATCAGGCTTTCCAGCCCAATAGGGAAAACTTTGGCAATACTGGGGAAAGAGTGCAATGGTTCCATCCGTCAGCGGATTTTTACGGAGCAGCTATAGCGGAAACCATGACTTCCGGCGTAGATATGCGAGGTGGTTCATTTGGCGCGACTTTGATTATGGGCGGAGTTATCTGGACCACTCAAAGCCCGCTAAGCATATATGAACGTGAAACAAGCCCGCGTTTTATCTCTCAATACGAACTTTACGAAGAAGAAAAGGTAGTTAGCACATATTACAAAGAAAAGAGTTTCAAACCGGTAAAAGAGGGCGGCAGAGCGTTTTGGACAAACAGGCCCTTTGGCGGCATGTTATTGGATATGCACACATTGCCTTGGGATTTAAAGGCACAGTTTATGCTTTCGCAACCGGCGAATGTGGATATTGGAACCAGAGATGGCTTGCGCCTTAACACAAGAGACAACAGCGAACTCGCAATGGTAGGTACTTATGATAACCGAGGTCTTGTGATGGCCGGGCGTTTCGCAAAGGAAAAAATTGAATTCGGGCAGGCCAGTTTAACTCTCGGCGCAAATTATATGGGCATTGATTTTGACCCGGCGCAGATATATGAAGACAATGTTTTCGGTCCATTTAAATATCTTGCTGACAGCACTGTGAAATTTGAAAATGTTCATGTTGCTACTTTGGATTTAAAAGGCAATTTAACGCCGCAGTTCTTTTTGTCTTTTGATTTAGCGGTTAGTTGGGACGACACTACTGTTTTCCATCCCTCTGAAGGTTGCTCCAATCCTTTAGCTAACAAATCTTGCTATAATGCTACTGAGTACAACTCTTCCAAATCCAGCCCGGTCTTTGGCTTTTATGTAAAGGCTCAGGATAAACATTGGGAGCCTATGACTTTGGAATTCATTTATTTGCCAAAGGATTTCTATGCGCCGTATTCAATGGCTAATCCGGATAGAGTTTCTTCATGGCGGAAAGATCAATTTTATGTTGGAGCGGGAACCTTCCGCTATGGGCCTAATATGATTGGCGCAAACATTAAGCTAGAACCTGAATTTAACCGTGGGCGCTTTGATGTGCAATACGGAATTCATCGCCAAGTGGAAGAAGGCAACGACATAGTAAGCTTTAGATATAATTTGGTAGGAAGATATTTATGGGAAACTTCTACGAGCTGGACTAGGCACAAACCATTCTATACCGCAGATAAAGGCTATGCGGGGTATGCGGATAAAACAAGATTTTATACAAACAGATTGGCCGGAAGAGAATCCGGAGGCAACAAACTGAACAATTTAAGCGGTGGCTTGCGTAGCGGATATGCTGAAACTTGGGATACTTTTACTCCTTATGAAAATGTTCAAGGCGCCTTTTATTGCGCGATGTCTAATGATGCCTGCAATATGCCTGAGAGCGTAAAATGGAATTCAACTGTAGTATTGGACATGGGTTACGATATAGGACATTGGTTTAATACCAATAGAAATATAATGCTCTCTCTTTATACTGCGCTTTCCGGAGTTTCAACATCTTTTGTTCCGGTTGCCTATACGGATAAATATTCAAATGATATGATTATGTGGAATTGGTTTGCGCAATCCGAGCCTGCCATTGCGATTACTCCTAATTTGCACGCAATTTTGATTTTTGGTCTTGAAATGTTCCGTGCAGAAAAGGCTTACGCTGAACTTGGCAGTGCTAACGGAACACTAGGAAGCGGCAATACATCTCTATATCCTAACGATATTTATGATTACCAGCTTGTTCCCATAAATATTTTGCAAACAGTGCTTGGTTTTGGCTTTGACTGGGATTTTGCCGCTCGTGCAGGTTTGCACTTCCGTTATAAATATTTGACCAGTAGAGATGAGTTTTTACCGCAGAATGATTGGAGAGTTCACTATATTCAAGCCGAAACAAAGGTTTGGTTTTAAAACGAGGCTGTGAAATATGAAAAAGAAACTGATTTTTGCCCTTTTTGCCGCTTGCTCTCTTGCACTTGCAACGGAAACAGATATAGATAACAGGGTTGAGGATATTAATGCTCGCAAGGGAATTGATATAGGGGGAACGATTAGAAGCGCCTCTTTTAATTCTTATTTTGAATCTCCGCAAGAAAAGCCTAATGCGGCGGGTGTTTTTACGAATAGAATGCCAAGCCACGAAATATCGGAATTTGTTCAAGTGGACTTGGATTTTAAATTTCGTCCATGGGACGTTATAAGCGCAAATTTGAAATTGCGTTTGGGCGCTGGAATGCAGGAATATTTTGCCTCTGCTTCTACAATGGTAGCTGTTCCGTGGATGAATATTGAAGGCAATTGGGGAGAGAGCTTCTATTGGGTTGTGGGAGACTTTCGCCAGTCATATTCTCCACTGACTCTTTATATGCCGGGCTTAGACATTATGTATGAGCCTGTGGCATTTGCCCGCAAAAGGGAAATGGCTCAAAAAGAGGCTTTGATGGATGGCAATCAAAGGAATTTGCAAGGCTTCAATTTGCAATTCAGGCCCCAACTCGGAGAAACTTTTGGCGAGCTTCGCATAGAGGCGCTTGGCGCAAGGCTTCGTCGCGCAGGTTATTTGGACGCAAGCGGCGCAATGGGCAATATGCTGCCTAACGAAGGCATTTCGGGAGCAACGCAAGCAGGACGCTTTGACAAATTTTTATTAGCGGGAAATCTTGAATGGCTGCCTCTTAATAAAAATCTCTTGGTAGGAGGAACTTATTTGTCTATTACGGATGATAAAAGTTCTTCCAAATATTATGAATGCTCAAATTGTGGTTTAAACGCTTTTAATAAAGACTCTTTGCTCAATACCTTGGATTCTATGCAGCAAAAAACCTTTGTTTTCGCAGGCAGGGCAGGCGCGGATGTTGCCGGCATGTTGGAGAGCAAGTTTTTGGTAGCAAACATAACTGGAGAGTTTGCTATGTCTGATGACAAGGTTTATAAGAAACATGAAAAAGGCAACGCCGTGCTGGTTCAGGCAGATGTTGGCTATAAAAGCATTGTAGATGTTGTTCTTTCAAATTCTTTTATTCGCAATGACTCCGCTTGGTTTAATAATGTAGCGCAATCGCCATCGTTTTTTGCCCGCAGGGTGCTTAATACTGATAAGGATGTGGGATGCGGCAATGCTGCTTGCACAGACCAAACTTTTAATATAAGCAAATACGGAGTTTATTCTCCGCTTTATTCCACCTTTGACGCTCTTTATTTCTTTACGCCAAAACATTCGCCTATGGCAGTTACGCTTTCTGAGGGAGCGCCGCCAACCGGCGCGCAAACCATCAGCTATAACATAAGCCCTTACGCAAAAACTTCTTGGAATCCGTCAACGCTAACTCGTGCGGAGCTTGCTCTTTTGGAAGAGCTTTCCGACCTGAATTTGCAAATGGCTTTGCCGGGCGGTTTCGCAACCTCTAACCGTGTAGGCTATCAAGAAGTTGTAACTGCCAACTGGAAGAACTTGGCAGAAGTTAAGGGGTTGTTTGCAAGTTATGAACAACTTTCTGCCAATGCCGGCGCAAAAACCGCAAAATACACGGAATTCGGCGGCGGGGCAAAGGTAAACATTTTGGGAATTCTCGGTTATGAGAAGAATCCTCTTGAACTTAGCGGCAGTTATAAGCACAGTGCTAAAGAACAGGCGTGGACTAATAGTTATGGGAAAACGGAATACACCAGCGATTTTATAAATGCTGGCGTTTATTACAGGTTCTTCAGAAAATTCGGCCTCACTTTTGGCTATCAGCAAATAAATTCCGAATTGAATGATGCCGGAGCTTTGCTTCAGAGAAATAACGCAGAAACCCTCGGCTTAAGGGTTAAAATAGTTCCGATTGTAGAAGCTACACAAAACCAATGGATGGCAGGAATTGATTACACTATAGCTCCGCACGCATGGCTTTCCATAAATTACGGAATTATTGATGTTGAAAATACTTATAAATTAGATGGTTTTGTTGATACGGATGCTATAGCCACCGGAACGAATTTGCCTGGTTATTTAGCTGTAAATGGCGTTGGAAAAACGGAGTTGAAGCATGAATTTTCGCGTAATATTCTTGAAGCAACCATCAATGTGGAGTTTTAAAGTATGAGATATGCCTTAATAGTTTTGAGTTTGTGTTTCGGCTTCTCTTTTGCTCAAGAAACATTGCACAGCGTTTTGGATAGCATAGAAGAAAACACTATAGGCTTTTCGTTGAACGGCAACGCGAAAGCCGGAGCCTTGGGTTCCATTTTGGATTCAAAGGCACTTTCTGGTAATGAAGACGCTTCGGAATATTCGGCGTTTACTGATTTTACGCTTGGTATTTCCATTCGCCCGAACAAAGAGACTAAAGCTACTTTTGATTTGCGGTTTCACAAAGACTGGCAATCTGCTTATCGCGAGGGAAATAATACTCCTATAATCAGGTGGTGGTCTTATGACGGCAATATATTGAATAAAAAACTGAAATTCAATTTGGGAACAATGCGCATTGCTTATACGCCGCTGACCATTTATTTGCCGGAGCCGGAATCTATAATGGAGCCGGAAATATTCACTTCTCTTAAACAGGATGCAATGGAAGAGAGATATTTAGACGGCACAAACCGTAGGCTTTTGCAGGGTTTGAACCTTGAATTCAATACTTCCGCAGGCATTTTTGACAAGATATTTTTGCAGACAACTTTGGTGCGGTTGCGCAAGGTTGCGGATGGAATAGACCGGATATCTTTTGATTTTGACCCAAATAAAGATAGATTTTCAACAGGCGCTCGCATTGGTGTTGAAGCATTTGGAGCCTCTTTTGGGGTGAACGATGTTTATACTTTTAACAGATACAGCAGTTCATTGAAAAAAGTAAGAGCAGATAGCGTGGTGGATTACGAGAAAAATAATGTATTGAGCTTTGAATTGGGCTATAATAGCAAAAAAGCGCTTTCAGGGCCTGTTAATTTTGGTGTTGGAACGGAATATGCCATTTCTAACTGGAGCCATAGACAAGATATAAGAGTTCCTGCAGATTCAGTACAATCTTTAATATATGTTGCAGTTGACAGTTTAATTCCGGGCATTGCCGGACCGGCTGGCAATAATTTATATCCATATTATAAAACATCGCTGCCACCTGTTGATGTCAAATATAAGCTCTCCAAAGCAGGTTCATATAAGGGTAAAGATGCTCTGCTTGTTAATGCTTTTGTGTCTTTTGACCAACAGCCATTTGAGGCAAAACTCTCCGGGAATTTTATAAATGTCAATAAGGGTTTTGAAGCTGAACTTGCAGCCTCTCCTGCGTATTTGCCTAATTTGCCCATATTAAACAGCGATGCTTCATTGGAATATGGTTTGGCGCAATTCCGTGCAGGCTCTCTGGAGAATATGTACTATTCTCTTTATTATACATTACCGTTAAATGCAACAACAATAGTATTTAGCGATCCAAACAGTAAGCAAGTTCCTCAAGGGACGCCTAGCAGTGTAATAGGTGGAGCTAATATTTATCAATCACCTAATTTGGCCAATAACTATAAGCTTGCCCATTACTACCGCAATGCTTATACGCAGCAAACTTTTACCCGTTTAGAGCGCAGCACGGACGGAAGGTTTTC
>WQTK01000282.1 GCA_009786285.1 Candidatus Fibrimonadales bacterium
GGAGCAGTCCGACAGCAGCAGGTACATATAATAGTGTTAAAGCTACTCCAACTACAGGTACTTGTAACGGAATGCAAATTTCTTGCGGTGGCACATTGACGGTTAGCCTTCCCAGCTTTACCTGTGGCAGTGTTGCTCAGTCTATAACAACTACGCAAATTCCAAACAAGCCAGCAGTTACTTGTGGCGGAACCACAGTTACTGCTGCTAACATTACATGGAGTCCCAATATCAACAATGTTCTTGCGGCAGGCTCTCATACTGTAAAGGCAACAGCCAGTTGCGGTTTAACAGATCAAACAGCCACATGTTCCGGCACAATAACGGTAACTGCGCCTTCGAGCAGCAGCGTTGCTCCAAGTAGCAGCTCGTTAGCTCCGAGCAGCAGTTCGTTGGCTCCAAGTAGCAGTTCGTTGGCACCGAGTAGCAGCTCATTGGCACCGAGCAGCAGCTCGTTGGCTCCGAGCAGTAGCTCATTGGCACCGAGTAGCAGTTCGTTGGCACCGAGCAGTAGTTCAGCAGCTCAGCCCATCAGCATTACTAGCACTGAAACCTCTATTCCAGCAGGTACACATTCTATAACTTGTAGCGGTGGTGGTCAATTAGTTTGCAGAACTCTTGATGGTACGAAAAAAACATTTACTATTAACGATGCAGAGTGTACTGCATTTGAACAGATGGGTTGGGGTTCTTGTGGTAGTGGATCTTGTAAGGCAAGTACCAGTACAATTGTTACACCTGCCTCAATATCTTGTGCAGGTATGTGGTAAGTTTAGGATAGTAGAATCATAAGGCTGTTTCCAAGCCAACGTTGTTTAAGAAACGGTTAAATATCACAGAAAAAAGGCAAAAATTGCCTTTTTTCTGTATTTTCTTTCATTTTGATAAAAAAAAATGTATATTATATAGTGTATGTTCTATCTAAGAGGTTTTTATGAAAAAGTATAGCCTTTATCTTATGTTTGCGGCACTTGCGGCTGTTTTGTCTATTTTGGCAGCATGCGGCTCCGGCGATCTTGTTGACCTTTCCAATGGGTCAGAGGATTATCTGAAAATGACCGATGTCAAGGACAATCTTGCGTCTAACGGCGGTTTAATACAGCGTTGCAAAGTAGGTGTTGACCTTTACGAACATCCGGAGTGCAAAGAACTTTATCAAGATATTCCAGAACCTCCTCCACCTCCGGAAAGCTCTTCCTCTGAGGTACAGCAGGAGCAATCTTCCAACTCCGTAGAACCACCAATATCTTCCGCTGGTCCCGGCCTGTCCAGCTCCGGCACGGTAGTCACGCCCAGCAGCAGTACAGTCTCAACGCCCAGCAGCAGCTCTGTGGCTCCTCCTCCTCCAAGCAGTGCCTCTTGCGGCAATAGCTGCGCTACGATTCCCGGATTCACTTGCACTGTGAATTCAGCTAGCCCAGTTAGCGGCGATGAAGTAACTGTTAGCGTTAATGTTACAGGTTCTGGCGAAGGTTGCGTAACGAAAACTTATGTGGAAATTGAAGCTAGAAATGCATTTACAACTTTTCAGTGCTATGTAAACTATCCTATTACCGGGTCGATAGTAACTGCCGGTGAATTGTCTGGAGATTGCACGAATGCTGGAGCTAATTTTACTGGAAAGTGGTCATGGCCAACCAGTGGCGCAGTCACAGCGGTTAAAGGTGCTGTTACATGCGGCTCGGGAGCATCGCAGAACACAGAGTCAAAGACTTGCGCAGTAACAATTCAGGCTCCGCCAAAGCCAACTAAAACAGGTTCGATTAAGTTCACAAATTTGGATTATACAACTGGTGGCAGTTATTTTTACATAGGCACGGCTCCAGCAGTTGATAACCAGATTGCGATAACAAATGGTGGTGAATCTCAAGCTCGTTGCGGAGAAGTCAGCACAGAGATAGAGGGTAATACAGATGCAGCGGGAACGGTTAAAGCCGTTGCAATTGCAACATGTCGTGGTACTGTCAACAGACTGGATTCCGCAGTAGCAACAGTAGTCGCAAATCCGACGCTTGGACCCTGCACATGGAAGGATAATAAGACTGTTTTGGCAAAAGGACAAGAGGCCACTCCATCAGCCACCCTTTCTAATGATTATGGACGTTGCGGCAAAGGAGTTACATTCTCCGATGGTTTCCCGAAAGTCTTGGGAGATGCCGATGTTAGCGCATCGCCAATAACTGTAGTTGCAAGCGCAAATTGCGGTACTTATGGATCACCATCGGAAAACTGCCCGGTGTTAACGATTAAGAGTGCTATCTATGAGTTGAAAAAGGATAATGAGCCGATTAAGCTTCCGAATGAAGCTACGGTTATTGAAATGGATTTGCCATCTGATTGGAAGCCGGATGGCACAGACGGTGGTAAAGCTAAGTTCTTCTGTCAAGTTACTAGAGATGGCGGTGATGGATCAGTTACCGGTACAATAGGCACAGGAGCGTCTGCTGTTTCTATAAGCGGTAACGATTATAAAGCGGTCGATATTCCAACATCTTGGACAAAAAATAAATATTCCTTGCAAGTTGACCTAAAATGCGGCAATATTTGTAACTGCGGAGTTAGCTGGTAATTAATAAGAGTTATTTTTAAAACCCTCCCCCTTGTGAAAACTTGGGGGAGTTTTTTTAATTAATGCAATAATCTACCGGCCTCATCACCGCCGCTAACTTTTTTGCGTCCGGCAAATAGTAACCGCCAATGTCAACTGCCTTGCCCTGAACATTTGAAAGTTCTGCAACTATGCGCTGCTCATTCTCGCTCAAATACTTTGCTATGGGTTCAAACTTGGATTTCAAATCCAAATCGTCGCTTTGCCTGGCAAGCTCCGCTGCCCAGTAAAGCGCCAAATAAAAATGCGAACCCCTGTTGTCTAACTCGCCAAGCTTTCTGGCAGGCACACGATTGAACTCCAAAATGCTGCCGTTTGCCATGTCCAGCGCTTTTGCCAAAACCGCTGCCTTCTCGCTGCCTGTTTGCCTTGCGTAAAAACTGAGCGACTCCGCAAGCGCAAAATATTCTCCCAAAGAATCCCAGCGCAAATAATTCTCTTGCAACAACTGCTCAACCTGCTTTGGCGCAGAACCACCCGCCCCGGTTTCAAAAATTCCGCCGCCAGACAAAAGCGGAACAATGGAAAGCATTTTCGCAGAAGTGCCAAGTTCTAAAATCGGAAATAAATCCGTTAAATAATCCCTTAAAACATTGCCCGTCGCAGAAATCGTGTCCAAGCTGTCCATCGCTCTTTGCATGGAAAATAAAGTCGCTTCAATCGGGCTTTTTATGCTTATGTCCAAATGGCTGAAATCTATTTTTGAAAGCTCGTCCTTAACCTTTTTTTCAACTTCCATGTCGTGTGCACGGTTTGGATCCAGCCAAAAAACAACGGGAGTCTGCGTTAACTGCGCCCTTTCAACAGCCAAATGAACCCAGTTGCGAACAGGAATGTCTTTGGTTTGGCACATTCTGAAAATATCGCCTTCCTCAACTTTTTGCATTAACAAAACTTTGCCGTTTGCGTCAACTGCCTGTATAGTTCCGTTTTCTTTTGCTATAAAAGTTTTGTCGTGGCTGCCATATTCCTCCGCAGACTGCGCCATTAAACCGACATTGGCTGTGCTGCCCATTGTTGCCGGGTCAAACGCGCCGTTCTTTTTGCAAAAATCTATGGCGGCAGAATAAACGCCGGCATAAGAGCGATCCGGAATAACGGCAAGCTCGTTTTGCGGAGCACGGCGAATCAATGCTGGCATGGAAGCGTCTATAATCACATCGCTTGGGCTGTTAAAATCCATCGCAAGCTTTGCCGAGCTTTTAAGCGCAACTCTTTTCGCAACCTCAAAAATCACGGGATCGCTCACCTTCATCATAGTCGCTTTTAAGTGAACGGAGAGCATCATGTCGTTTTTCTTCGCTTCTTCGCACTGATGTTCCAAAAAACTTTCCAGTTCTTTTATTTTCATCACGGAAGCATCCAAAATTTCGCCTTCCAAAAGCGGAGCAGCTTTTTTGAGCAAAATTTTTTCCCCTTTTTCATTTACAAATTCAATTGCGAATGAGGATTTTTCGCTTATGGTTATGGATTTTTCGCTTTCGTAAAAATCTCCGCAGTTCATGGAAACTACTTTTGTTTTAAAATCATTTTTCCACTCGCCCATTGAATGCGGATGCTTTTTTGCGTATTGCTTTACAGAAAGCGGCGCGCGGCGGTCCGAGTTGCCTTGCCTTAGCACGGGGTTCACTGCTGAACCTTTTACTTTGTCATAAATTTCTTGGCTGTCTTCGTAATTTGGAATTTTATACCCTTTGCCTTGAAGCTCGGCAATTGCCGCCTTTATTTGCGGAATGCTTGCGGAAATGTTTGGAAGCTTTATTATGTTTGCGCTAGGTTCTTGAGCTAATTTGCCAAGATACGCAAGGTCGTCCGGAGCAAGCCCAAATGCCGCCAAAATGCGTGCCGCAAGGGAAATGTCCTTAGTTTCCAGTTCAACTCCGGCTGCTGCCGCAAAGGACTTGGCTATGGGTAGCAAGCTTTCAGTCGCAAGGCGCGGTGACTCATCGGTTAGGGTATAGATTATGGGCATACTAATACTTAATCGCCTGCAATCTTTCTTTGGCTGTTTTGCCTTGGATAAAATCCAGCGGCGGCAATTCCACAACCGTGAAGCAACCATACTTTTGCGCTGCGCAGGCACGAAAAGCCGCACGGGCAGACGCATACATCATGTTTGCGGTCATAACAGGGTTAATGCCTGCAAGCGTAATTTCCACATTCACATCTTTGCCAAAATTCAGCACATTCCCTTGATGCTTGTTGGTGTCGTATTTGGAAATGCTTGGCACAAACTTAACAGTTGTGGGATCTTTTGCGAAGTAAGGGTGGTTGATTATTTCTTTTTCAATGCGTTTTCGTTCTGCCTTGTCCGCAACCACGTAAACCTTGCGTATATGCGTTCCGGGCGCCATTTTGTTCGGCAAAGTCAGGGAAACAGCGTCTTTTACTCCTCTTATTCCTTTGACTTCTGTGGTGTGCCCCATGCTGCGCCCCGGCCCGAAGGTTGTGAACGTTTCGCCAATAGGGGAGAGCTGCGCAAACAAAGCCCGCTGAATTGAATCAAAACCCGGATCCCAACCGGAGGCTAAAATGGAAACCGCATGTTTTTTAACTGCGATTTTGCCTAATTCTTCCCGGTATTTAATTATATTGGGATGGGCATCGTAGCAATCAACCGTGCTTATGCCAAGTTTCAAAAACTTTTTTATGTCTTCTTTTACGTGCCCGCTTGGGCCTGCGCAAAGAATTACATCCGGCTTTGTTTTGAGCGCTCTAACATCGGATACAACGGGAATGCCGTTGATTTTCTTCCCTGCGTTGCGGCGAATTATCCCCACGAGGCTGATGTCGTTCTTTAAGAGGAACTTGGCAACATGGTCCTGATACGTGTTAAATATCGCCTGGCCAATGTTCCCAAAGCTGCTGATAGCTATTTTGATTTTCTGCATAGGGTAAATATAGTAATTTCTATATTCAAGAGTATGAAAAAATGTGGTGGCGTAAAGACTAAAGTTAAGAAGGCCGGAGAATATAATTTTCTTAATGAATTGAAGCAAATTATACTATCAGCTAGAAAACAGGCGTATTCGGCTGTAAATTTATCGCAAGTATGCGCTAATTGGCTAATTGGGAGAAAAATTGTAGAACAGGAGCAAGCGGGTCAAAATAAAGCGGAATATGGCAAATACTTAATTAAATTAGTGGCTCAGGAGTTAACAAATGAATTCGGAAGTGGCTATTCAGAAACTAATGTGAAAAATTTTCGCAAATTTTATCTTGAATTTCAAGATATTATAATCGGGCAGGCATTGCCTGCCCGATTTAAAGGATCGCCAAAAAGACAGGCATTGCCTGCCCAATCTTTGCCTGCTATTTTATCATGGACTCACTACGAGCGTCTTATGCGAGTTACAAACCGTAAAGCAAGAGATTGGTACATGAAAGAGGCGGCTAGCCAAATGTGGAGCTATCGAACCCTTGATCGTAATATTAGCACTCAATACTATGAACGATTGTTGCTGTCGCAAGTTAAAGATGGTGTTGAAAAAGAAATGAAACAAAAAACGGCAGCTTTTCAATCTGACAAATTAGAATTTATTAAAAACCCAACAGTATTGGAATTCCTTGGATTGAAGAACAATAAAGGATATTCAGAAAACGATTTGGAAATAGCGATTTTGAATAATTTGCAGAGTTTTTTGATGGAGTTGGGAAAGGGTTTTTCTTTTGTAGAAAGGCAACAGCTTATTCGCACAGAAACAGAAGATTATTATATTGATCTTACTTTTTATAATTACATATTAAAATGTTTCGTGCTTTTTGATTTGAAAATTGGGAAAATCACTCATCAAGATGTCGGGCAAATGGATATGTATGTTAGGATGTTCGACGAATTAAAGCGTAATAAAGGCGATAATCCTACTATAGGAATAGTTTTATGTTCGGAAACGGATTCTAATATTACTCGTTATTCCGTTTTGAAAGGAAGCGAACGGCTCTTTGCTAGCAAATACCGACTTTATTTGCCATCTGTGAAAGAGTTGCAAGAAGAAATAGAAAGAGAGACTGCTATTATTAAAATGCAGTTAAAAAAGACTTAATTTTTCAGTGAGCCAAAAAAGGAGAAAGAAAAATGGGAGAAAAAGGTAAAAACGCATCAAGTTTTACTATATTTTGCTTATGGCA
The DNA here is from genome assembly GCA_009786285.1 of Candidatus Fibrimonadales bacterium. Lineage (GTDB taxonomy): Bacteria > Fibrobacterota > Fibrobacteria > Fibrobacterales > Fibrobacteraceae > Fibrimonas. The sequence goes on from WQTK01000282.1 coordinate 6,737, forward strand.
CAAGAACGCACATTGGTGTCCTTTGACTGGGCAATTAAAAACCTGCTTAAAATTAAAACACCGCTTTTGCTTCCAGATTGAATTTTTGAAACGCCTCGCCTCGCCATATCCTTAGAATATATTGCCCGGAAACGGAAAAATGATCGCCAAATTCCATCTGCGCAAGCGCGCTTGCCCTCCATGAAAAGCCATCCTCAAAACCGTCCACTGCGGAATAAGGAGAAATTTCGCTGGACTTTTCAACATAATTCCCGGAAACGCCAAGCTGCGCCAAAGCACCCCTTTCATTTTGCCATTTGCCGTTTATGCCGCCCTTGCGCAACATAGTGTTCCATGCGTCTTCCATGTAAAATCCGGTTGCGTATTTTTGCGAGCAAAACGGCTGCAAAGAAAATCCTTTTCCAAGCTCTCTTAGCCAAGAAAGCTCGCCTTCATAAGAGAGCCAGTTCAAATCGCTAAGAGCAAATTCAACATCTTCCCTCTTTCCTCTCAAAGAAACCTCCTTGTAACGAGCAGTAGCCTCTTGCCCAAACAGAACTTCCTTAACCTGCGGCTCTTCATCCCATTTGTTGATGATAGTAAGCATAAAAGAACCCTTTGGACGTTCCCAAAGCCCTGAATTTTCCAGATACAGCAATTTTTCCGATTTATGCAGCAGCCATTCCCCGATTGCGAAAAAAGTCATGTCTTTCAAAAAACCTTCTTTTATCAGAATGTTCGGATAAGCGGACAAATTCCATTTTAAATTATTTCTGTAACTCTTGCTCGCAAGCGAGTCTGCACGGCCCATTCCCTCGTAAACAAAATCGCCGTTGTCTGCTCCGCTTATGTATTGCCCGGTCAAGGAATCGTAATAAACATCGCCTGCGCCGCTTGGAACTTTGCGGTAAATCGCTACCCAAGGAACTTCGTTTGTATAGTTAAAAGAGTAAGATGCTTCGCCACGCAAAAGAGAATTTTGATTGTTGTAACTTGCGCTTTGGTCAAAAAGCCAAGACATATTCTCATCTTTTCTTATTTGGAAAAGCGTGTTTGAATGCCAGTCTTTTTGCTTCAGTGAAATAAAAGTTTTCCAATTTGAAAATCCGCTTGTGTCCGTTTGCTCTCGCATAATCTCAGAGCTTATGTTCTCTTGTTCCCAGCCAAAAACGGAGCGCAAATTATCTTCGTTGTCTATGCGAAAATTTCCATAGCTCTGCAAAAACCTGCTTTCCGCCTCGCTTTGCCAGTAATCGCCATTTACGTTGGCAAATGTAATTTTGCTCTGTTTTCTCCGCAAAAAACCTTCTGTTCTAACCGCCTCAAAATTTCTGTGGCCAATAAAAAAACCGGGCTCAAACTTATAAGGCAAACTTGCGGTAGCACTGAATTCATCATAGCGCAAATCTCCTGCGGGAACGCTGTCCATGCGCCATCTGTCGCGCAAAATATAGGCATCCCACGCATTTTCTGTTCCCTCATATTCGCGCTTTGCAAAACCGCTATCCGTGTAGCCGCCTTTCAGGAAAACCTTCTCGTTTCCGAGCCGCCATTTATACGCTTTGTCATCATTTTCGTTCATAGCCATTTCCAAATCGCCGTATAAAAATCCAAGCCTTGTTCCGAGCATTTTATCGCTTTTCAGCGAATCCCTTAAATTAAATCCGGCAATGTCTAATGATATGTATTTAGAATGATACGCCGCTTCCACGCCTCTTAGCTCTTTTGAGCTTTGCGAAGAATAAGAATCGTATTCCACTCGAATTTCATCTTCCGGGCCGGGTATGGTTTTTCCCAAAAAGTCCAAAACGCCACCAGCGTAATTTATTTCGTAATCCTTGCCGGATGCGAGCAGCCTGCCGTTCATGTAAACCCTTTCCGTGTGCGGAGCTATAAGCCCAAACGCGCTGTCTGAAAAAAGCAGATAGCCTTTTTGCTGGCTTGGCTGCCCGTAAAAAATTACGCTTTGCCTCTCGGTTTTGTCTGTTCCGTAAATAGCGATGGCTTCGGAGTTGTCTCCTTTTAATTTTCCGCTTGCTCCGAGGGTTTGGCGGCGAAACCCGAACAGAGCGTTTCTGTTTATTTCATAGTTCAAGTCTCCCATTTCCAGTTTTGCTCTTTTGCTTTCCAGGCTAATGTATGCGGCATCGGTTTCTCTGAGAGTTGTTGTGACTTCCGTTCCTGCCGGGCGGCCTAAGTCTGCGAGGTATGCGTCAACATAAATTCCGTCTGCGGCTTCGCCTTGTATGGAGAGCCTAAGTTCTTGCTGAATGTCGGCCCCACCGTTTCCTATGCTGGTTTGAAAGCTTTTGCTGCCGGTTGTTTTTAAGCTGTGTTCTTTTGTTTCCGCAGTGTCTTTTTGCTCGTCAATGCTCTCATAACCTTTCCACACAGGCAAGGAATCAGGATTTATACCTTGCGCAAAGACGCTTGCGGCAAAGAGTAATATCAAAAAAAACGGGATGTTCAAACTATATCCACTCAGCAGTCTTCATAAGAAGAAATATATAAAATTTGGGAATTTGTTATTTTTTTATTGGCCACCAGTAAGAAAATGCCGAGCTGCTCCTCTAGGCTAGATATTTCGTTTTTGAACCTGCGGGAATCTTTTAAATTTCTAAATTCTTTCAAAGTCATTTCTAAACAGGAAAAGCAGTATGAGCAATCAATACGTGTCTCGCGTAGTGGAAACACTAAAAAAGAGATACCCAGGTGAAGCGGAATTTCATCAAGCGGCAACCGAGGTTCTGGATTCACTCACCCCAGTAATCAAAAAGAACAAGGAGATTGAGCAAGCCGGGATTCTGGAAAGAATCACGGAGCCAGAAAGGCAAATAATCTTCCGGGTTCCATGGGTTGACGACTCCGGCAAAGTTCAAGTAAACAGGGGCATGAGAATTCAATACAATTCCGCTCTTGGACCTTACAAGGGCGGCATCAGGTTCCATCCATCCGTAAACACCAGCATAATCAAATTTCTGGGTTTTGAGCAGATATTCAAAAACTCGCTTACTGGCCTAATGATGGGCGGCGGAAAGGGCGGCGCAGACTTTGACCCCAAAGGAAAATCCGACAACGAAGTAATGCGTTTTTGCCAGAGCTTCATGACCGAGCTTTACAGGCACATAGACGCAGACACCGATGTTCCCGCAGGAGACATTGGAGTGGGAGCCAGAGAGATAGGCTATATGTTCGGGCAGTACAAAAGAATCAAAAATATTTACCACGGCATTCTAACGGGAAAGGGACTCTTGTATGGAGGCTCTCTAGCAAGAACGGAAGCCACCGGATACGGCTGTGTTTACTTCTGCGAAGAAATGCTCAAAGACAGAAAAAGCAGTTTTGAAAAGAAAAACGTTGTAGTGTCAGGTTCCGGAAACGTTGCAATATACGCCGCTCAAAAAGCCATGAGCCTCGGGGCCAAGGTTATCGCTATGTCTGATTCAAGCGGTTATGTTTACGACGCAAACGGAATTAAGCTGGACGTTGTGAAAAGGCTCAAGGAAGTTGAGAGAAAGCGCATAAGCGAATACGCAAAAGAGGTAAAAAGCGCAAAATTCAAGGACGGATGCTCCGGCATTTGGACAATTCCCTGCGATATTGCCCTGCCCAGCGCCACGCAAAACGAGCTTGATGAAAAGGCTGCCCAAACCCTAATTAAAAACGGCTGCGTTGCAGTAGCTGAAGGCGCAAACATGCCTTCTACCCCGGAAGCGGTTAAAGTATTCCTGGATGCCAAGATAGCTTATGGCCCAGGCAAGGCTGCTAATGCCGGCGGAGTTGCTACATCAGGGCTTGAAATGGCACAAAACTCGCAACGGCTCTCATGGACTTTTGACGAGGTTGACACAAAGCTTCACCAAATCATGGTAAATATTCACGAAACGGCAAAAAATGCCGCAAAAGAATACAATACCCCCGGAAATTTGGTAAATGGCGCAAATATAGCAGGATTTTTGAAGGTAGCCAAGGCAATGATAGCCCACGGGGTTGTGTAACCTTGACGGAACGGAAAAATTTTGCTATATTTTATCTTCGCAATTTATAGGAAATATTTATGGCAGCAGTAATTCGCCTATCTAGATTTGGAAAACGCCACCATCCCACTTACAGGGTTGTGGTGGCAGACAGCCGTAAGGCTCGCGACGGTCAATGCTTGGAACAGCTCGGTTTTTACGATCCGAACTTGAAAGTAGCTGACGTCCGTTTTAACTTTGACAGAGTTATGTACTGGCTCGGTGTTGGCGCACAGCCCTCCGATACGGTTCGCTCTTTGTTGAAGCAGCAAGGCATAATGGAGCTTTTCCACGAAAAGCGCGCAGGAAGAAGCATTGAAGGCAAAACTCCGGTTCCGAAGGCCCCAAAGGCCAAGAAAGCGAAACTAAGCCCCAAAGCCAAAGCTCGCCTTGAAGCGGAAAAAACAGCCGCAGCCGAGGCTCCAAAGCAAGAAGGCTAGAGTGTGAATTCATTTATAACCGTGGGTCGCTTAATGCGAACTCACGGTATTTTTGGTGATATTCTTTGCAAGCCTCTCACTCACGACATTGAGAGGCATTCTTTATTGAAAAGAGTTTATTTGGAGCTTTCAAGCGGAGAGGCCAGGGAAGCCAGAGTTTCCCATTCCGAAGTTTACGGGCTTTTGTGGAAGCTTCGCTTTGAGGGTTTTAACACTCCCGAATCAGCCCAGCCATTTGTGAACGCTCATGTTCTGGTGCCGGAGGCCGAGAGGCTGCCTGCGCCGGAGGGTCAGTTTTATTTCAGCGATTTTGAAAACTTTGACGTTGTGGACAGAGAAGGCAAAGTTGTAGGCAAAGTGTTAAGCGTGCAGGAAATGCCCTCGGTTAACGTGTTTAATTTGTTGATTGAAAACAAAGAAATAATGGCCCCGTGGATAGACGATTGCATTTTAGGAATTGATATGGGAAATAAGAGAATCATTGTGAATTTGGAGTTTATTTCAAGTTGAAAATCGACTGCATCACATTATTCCCTGAGATGTTTGAGGCTATGAGCCATTCTATAATGGGGCGTGCCCGGAAGAGCGGCATTTTGGATTTTCGCACAATTTATCTAAGAGATTTTGCAATTAACGATTATGGACAGGTGGATGATTCGCCTTATGGAATTGAGGCCGGGATGGTACTCAGGCCGGAGCCTTTGGCTAAGGCTATAGATTTTTGCGAACCTAAAAAGAACAATGCAACGGTGATTTTGCTTGCGGCAGACGGAACAGAGCTTACGCATTCTTTGGCAAAGGAGCTTTCGCAAAAGGAGCATTTGGTTTTGGTTTGCGGGCATTACAAAGGCATTGACGAGCGCATAAGGCAGAGCAGGGTTGATTTATCTGTTAGCGTTGGCAAATACGTTGTTAGCGGCGGCGAGCTGCCTGCTATGATTTTGAGCGATGCGATTGTTAGGTTGATTCCGGGAGTGCTTGGCGCGATGGAGAGCGCAGAGACAGATTCTTTTGCGCAGGATGGGTTGCTTGGCTGCCCTGTTTGGACAAGGCCGCAGGAGTTTGAGGGAATGAAGGTACCGGAAATTTTGCTATCCGGGCATCACGAGAATATACGCAAGTGGCAGAGGGATAATCGTAATTGATTTTCTACATTCTAACTCACAATGAATATTCTAGTAGCAAACGACGATGGTATTGAAGCGTACAATCTGCTTGCCCTTGCAAAGGCTGTTATGCAGTACGCAGATGTTAAGGTGGTAGCTCCGCAATGCGAGCAAAGCGGTGTGGGGCATAGCTTTTCCTATTACCGCTCCCTGCATTTTTCCCCTGCGAAAAATTTTCCGTGCGAGGCTTTTTGGGTAGACGGCACTCCGGCAGATTGCATGAAATTTGCTCTAAGGCATATTTACAAAGATTTAAATTTTGATTTGGTTATTTCCGGCGTGAACAATGGGGACAACGCAGGCGTTGCGTCTTTTTACAGCGGCACGGTTGGGGCGGCCAGGGAAGCTGCCCTGTGGGGATTGCCTTCCATTGCGGTGAGTTTGCAAAAACAAAGCGATGAAGCTCTCGACTATGCCTTGAAATGGGTGCAAAAAATTTTAAAGGAAAAAAGTTTTACCGAGATGCCCAAGCAAACGCTATGGAATTTCAATGTTCCGCCATGCAGCAAAGAAAAGCCTTGCAAAGGTGTAAAAGTGGCTACCACAAGCACAAGCATGTTCCACGACTATTACGTAGAAGCGGAAAAATCCAAAGACTACCTAGGCAAAGAAACCGCATATTTGGTGAATGAAGATTCTAAGTCAGTGGCTAATGGGGAGTGGCTAGTGGCTAGTGGAGAACTCAAATCATACAACCTCGTTGGCTACAAAGTGCCGGAGGTAAATGAAGGTACTGATGACTGGTGGCTAGCCGAGGGCTACGCATCGCTCAGCCCGCAGAGCGTGAATTTAACGGACGAACAGGAATATAAGAGGCTAATTTCTATATTATACTTATAGCCATTCATAATGGAGTTTTTATGTCAACTGCAACCATTGAAAAAACACAAACAAAAATTCGGCGAGCCTTTATCCAAAAGATAGACATCGCTGAGCAACAAACTTTTCAAGAATGGCTTGCTGAGGAAGCTGCTATGGGTCGCATTATTGCGCCAAAAAATATTAAACCTGCTCCAAAACCAGAAAAACCCGAGCCCGGACTTGATTGGTGGAGTGCATATGAATATTCTCGCGCAGACAGGTTTTAATTCATGATTTCGTATTTTGATTCTTCGCTGTTGCTGGCGATTTTGTTTGATGAGAAGCGTTTTGAAGAGGCTTGGACTGCTTGGAACTCCAGCAAGGCAAGGGTTAGCTCTATTCTTCTTAAAATAGAGACTTGTATTTCTTTGCAACGATACTATAAAATCAATATGCATCGCTTTGATGCTAATTGGCTTAGCAAAAAAGAGAGAATTCTAGATAATTTGCTGGGCGATGTTTTTTACAAGCCTATAGAAGAACCATTTGGAAATGCTATCGCTAAAAATAAATCCATTGCTGGTTGCAGAAGTTTGGATGCAATTCATATTGCTACGGCACTTTTCTTTAAGCAAAACAGCAGAAATAATAATCTTCACATTTGTTCTTTTGATAAAAATATGCTTGCCGTTGCTGAAAAATTAGGATTTGAAACTATTGGTTAGTGAAAAAAACAGACCCTCCTACGGAGGCTTGCTAAATTTTTTCTATATTACCCCTCAATATGCCCAAAATCAGCGCAATAAAAGTCGTTATATTGCAAGGAGTTACGAAGGAAAAATATGAATAAAATGTTTTTTTTGCTCTTGTTTCTTGTATTTGCTGCATATGGGCAGCAACAGAAGCGCATAGCTATAATAAATACTGTTGACGACGAAGATCCTCCTTTAAAGGTTTCGGAATTAAGCCATTTAACAGACAGGTTGCGTGAGATAGTCACTGAGGTTTTGCCTCAAAAAAATTATGCCGTTATGACGCAGGAAAGCATAGTGGCTTTTTTGGGATCGCAGGAAGAAGCCGTAAGAAAGTGCAAGGGATCGAGTTGTTTAGCGCAACTTGGCAGAGAAGTGAACGCCGATTATGTGGGGCAGGGACACATAGGGCGTTTCGACAAGGATTATACTATTAAAGTAGAACTTTATGAAAGCGGAAAAAGGAACTTTGGTAAGTTCGTTTACAGGTACTGCAAACGATGTATATGGTTTGCTTGCGGTGATAAACGAGAAAGCGCCTGCGATGTTTGAAAGAATAACCCAAAAACCTGCGCAAGAAGTTTGCGAAGCCACAGGCAAAATGTGGGAAAATAATGCTTGCCGAGCCAAAACCAAGCAGTAGGCTTGCGAAGGTTTTGGAAATATATGGGATGATGAAACT
>WQTK01000283.1 GCA_009786285.1 Candidatus Fibrimonadales bacterium
TACGCTGGCACACCCTCCCAAGAGGGGAATTTCCTCAGTCTTTCACAATAAGATTTTAGCTTCGCTACGGATTCTCCTTTTGGAAGATAGAAAATGCTAAGGGCCTCGCCAAGAATCAATACATTTTTTTAAAACCACCTCAATCTCTTCTTCGCTCATCGCTTGGTGAAGCGGAATACTCAACACTTCATTCGCTAACATTTCAGTTAAGGGCAGCTTGCAATTAAGATGTTTATACGCTTTTTGCAAATGGGGCGGCACAGGATAATGAATCATTGTTTCCACGCCGCTTTCCTGCAAGCACTTTTGCAAAACGTCTCTTTGCTTGCTGCGAATAACAAATAAATGCCAAACATGCTCAGGACCTGGCTTTGGCAAAATTATATTTGGATTTTTTATTTCTGCAATGTAGCGCATCGCTATTTCATTTCTTTTTTTGTTATCTTCATTCAAACGCTTCAATTTTACTCTAAGCACCGCCGCCTGAATCTCGTCAAGACGAGAGTTAAAACCCAAATAATCGTTGATATATTTTTTCTTTGAACCATAATTGCCAAGCGTTCTGACTATTTCGCACAACTCATAGTTGTTGGAAACAACTGCGCCGCCATCTCCAAGCGCGCCCAGATTTTTGCTCGGATAAAAGCTGAATGCCGCTGCGTCTCCTTTGGGTTTTATGCCTGCGCTTTGCGCGCAGTCTTCTATAAGCAGCAAATCGTTTTTTGGCAAATTGGCTTGCCTTCCGTATAGATTTACGCTCAATATCGCTTTTGCGCCTTGCGCATCCGCTATTTTGCCAAGATTAAAAGTTTCTTCGTTTGGCTCTACTAAAATGGGGATTAAATTGTTTTTTGTAATAGCCATAATGGAGGCAATGTATGTGTTTGCAGGCACAATAACACGGTCGCCGTCGCAGAGCTTGCCCATAATTTTATATGCGGCGAAAATCAAAGTCAAGGCATCCAGGCCGCTTGCAACACCAACACAATTTTTCATTGCGCAAAACTCGGCGAATTCGCTTTCAAATTTTTCGGTCTCTTGCCCCCTCAAATACCAGCCGGATTTTACAACTCTTGAAATTGCCTCGGAAAGCTCCGGCTCAAAGCTCTCATTTATGCGGTTTAATGGGAGAAATGGAATCATAATGCCAAAGTGTGCTTGAGGGTTATTTCACAACCCATTTCCGCTTTAAAACGGCTGAGCCCAAAGTTTGGAATTCCGTTTTTTGAAGCAGGCCCTAAATCAAAATTAGAAAAATCTCTTTCCTTGTAATGCTCGGCAATGCGCATGGCTAGCAAATTCATTGGACGCATTTCTGAATATTCCCTGTTGTCTCCCCACAAAATCAACTGCGCAATCTGCGGAGCAGTTATGTATATAAAAGCACCGGCTACGGGAATTTCTTTAAGGCATATTAAAAAGCAGTCTATGTCGCAAATGTTTCCGGTTTTTTGCAACTCCTCAAAAGACAGGTGCGGCGGATAGCCTCGTTCTTTTCTGTTGTTGTCTATTATTTCATAAGCGGCTTTGCGTTCAATGTCATTTTCGCACTTTTTGAACGAGTAAGGTTCTTTCAATGCTTTTTTCAGGTTTCTGCAAAAATTCGGCTTGGGTTGCAAGGAGTTCTCTAAGTTAATAGAATAGTTCAGGTCTGTGCATTCAATGGAAAACCCTCTGTTTTGCAGAGCATAAAAACTTAAGGAAACAAGAGTTTCGTTGTATAGCGGCGGCGGAAGTGTTATATGGCATTTTTTATTTTTTTCCCTTATCCATTCATATAACTTTTCGCAGGCGTTTTCCATCATATCCAAGCTAGGTTTCTTTTGCAAACTTGAGAATCCGCCAAAAGGCGCGGAGAATGGAGAATAAAGCTCACCGTTCTTTTCTCCTAAAATTATGCAGATGCCGTTGAAATCCAGATAATGCAGTTCGGAACATTTATGCTTGTTGAATTCGGTAAATTCTTTTGTGTTGAAAATAATCATAAGTATGCCTTTTTAAAATCTTTGAAGCTTCTGATATAATCATTTTCATTGTAATGTTCGCTGGCCAACACAAGGCATACTGCGCCGCTGGAAAAGTTTTTGAGCTGGCACCAGTGCTTTGAAGGAACATAAAGTCCAAAATTTGAACGGTTGAGTATATAAGTTTTCTTGAAATCCTTTCCTTGAACGCTTACTTCAAAACTGCCATTTACGGCTATTATAAACTGCTTTAGCTTTTTGTGAGCGTGCCCGCCTCGTTTTGAGCCGCCTGGGATATCGCATAAATAGAATATGCGTTTTATGGCAAACGGAGCAGTTTTTTTTTCAACAACGCATAAATTCCCTCTTGTGTCGTGAACAACAGGGATGCTTATTACTTGCGGGCAACTTAACGGCATACGGGAAATATAGTAAATACGGATCTAAGAATATAGCGGCAAAATGAAGCGAATACAAGCAATGCGTAGTTATATGGGTAATACTCTTTTATCATGTCCCTTGCTTTTTTCCGCTCTTCTATTTGCAGTTTTGAGCCTATGCGGAACAACATCGTGCGTTTTGAAAACAGTTCTTTAATTCGGTATTTGGATGCAATTATTTTTTGCGGGCTGCCTTTCCCAAAATGTTCTGAAAATAAATCTTCAAGCATTTTATCCGTTATAATCGTTTCAAAAAGTTTAATGGAAAATTTCTTTGTGATTGAAGCCGTATGCTGTCTGTAATTGTAAATAACATCTTCAAACGCCACAGCATTTGCTTTTATTAACATCTCCCGTGTATCGTATTCGTCTATATTCATGTGTTTGATTCCGGTATTCAGTGTTGAGCGAGAGTTCCATAATTCTCTTTTAACAATTCCAATTGCTCCGGTCTGCCATTTTGGCATTGTGAGCATAACAGCTTCTTTTCCGGTTAAGATTTTTTGCATGTCAAAATCCTTGCCAGGAAGAAAATATTGAGATTTTTGTTCGTTAAAGATTCTCATTCTGAGATATACAATATCAACTCCGGTTTCCATAGCTCTTGCGTAGAGTTTTTCCAACACATCATCGTTCACATAGTCATCAGCGTCTATTTCCATTATCCAGTTTGCTTTGGCGTGGGATATGGCTATATCTCTTGGTATTTTTGCAGAACCGCTATTGGGAATGCTGTAGCATGAAAAGCGATTGTCTTTTGTCGTAAAACTTTCAATTATTCCAAGCGTGTTGTCTGTGGAACCGTCATTTACAATTATGCATTCCCAGTTTTGAAATGTTTGGCTTAGAATGCTGTTTAAGCATTCCTCTATGTATTTTTCTGCATTATACGCCGGAATAGCAATTGAGATTAGCGGAGTTGGCATATCAGGTTCCACAGATTTCTTTTATCCATTTTTATGTAATTGTCCTTTGTAAGGTACACATATTCTCCATGCTTGCAAATGCCGTTGTATTTTTTTGAAATTTTATAAAATGCCTTGTTGCAGCCTTTTATTATATTTTCATGCAGCTCCGCTATTATTGAGTTTACTCTGCCTATCCAAGCTGAGGAATTGTTGAATACTTCTTTTTCGCTGCCTTCAATGTCAATTTTTAGAATATCAATTTTATTAATGCCAAAATCTTCAATTAATTTATCAACAGTAACAGTCTTTGTTAAATGCTGTTTCTTCAGCCGGCTTTCCTTCTTGTCCATTCCAAGCCTAAAGCCCCAATCATCGTAACCGCCAAATAAATCAAGTTCGCAAATAGAATGCCATAAGGCAGCTTTCACCAGGTGTATATTAGAATAAGAAGCTGTATTTTTTTTCAGCATTTCAAAATTTGACTCTTCAGGTTCAATCGCGATAATTTTCGCATTCGGATATTTATTTGCGAAAAACACAGAAGCGAGTCCAATGTTTGCCCCGGCATCTATTATAACTTCCGGCTCTTTTTCCACAAAAAAATCATATTCCGCGCCTTCTATAATAGACTTATAGACTAAGACATCCGTAGTGTTATTTCTAACATATATGGGGAATTTATAGCTGTTTCTAGCTATTTCTACCATATTGTTATCCACATGACTGATGACAGTCTTTTCCAAATAATCATCATGCGATTCTCGTTTCAATCTTTTGTTAAAGAGAACGATTTTTCTTAATAATCCCAACAAAATACTTGAACTCCTCTGTTTTAAAGAAAAATAGAAAATAAACAACAATGGAAATGGAAATTGATACCAAGCATTTTAACACAAAATTATACATAAAACCATTTATGTAGAAACTGGTTGCGAAAGCAACGAGCAATGCTGAAATTTGAATTAAATAGGATTTTGCGTAAATCCAAACACTGCGCTTGAAAAGGTGCTTGTGGATTATATATGCCTCTATGCCAATGCAAATAAAAAACGTATTTGCCAAAGTAGCAATCACAACTCCTAGAATTCCGTAATAATGCACAAGGAAAATTGATAAACTCAAATTGAATGCAACTTCTATCAAAGGCTTATACATATCCGGCCTGAAAATGCCTGCGTCTTGCTTGAAAGTTAACACCAGCCAGCGGCTTTGCGTAAAAAAGAAATTCATTGTGATTGCTGCAATCACGGAATATGGCAAAATATATGCCTCGCCTATCCATAAATCTATAAACGGATTAAGCAAATTCAACAGGCAAACTGAGGAAAAACCGCTTATGCAAAAAATTAAAAACGATAGTTTTTTGAATACGTTATACAACTCGTCTTTCCCAAGTGTTGCTATGGCATTCCCAATGCTTGCCTTCGATCCTATTATAAATGCAGATACAAAAGTAGAAACTGTAGTTATTATAAGTGTATAGTTTGAATATATTCCAACTTCTGAAATTCCAACAAATGCGGAAATAATCAAAAAATCTGTGCCTAAAATAGCCACACCGCCAAATTTATGCAAGAATAGAATTGAAATATTGCTCCAGATTTTTTTCCTTTCGGCTTGCGGTAGCGGCTCGCAGGAATCTTTTATATATGGAAATTTTTTGTTGGCAATAAAATATATTGTAGCCGATATCAGCAGAGTTCCTGCAATTTGAGCATATAAGAATGACATATAATTTTGAAATTTCACAAGTATAAAAATTTGGACAATGGAAATGATGACTTTTCCGATAAAATCTACCGAATTAGTTATGTATTTATTTTGCGTATCGTCTATTATAGTTCTTTTGTGCATGAAAAAATATCCGATTGCGGAATTAGCCAGAAAACAGAGGTAAACGTGGCTTAAATTAACCGGTACGGTAACTTCGCCTTTTATTAAATATGGCAAAAACGGGATTAACAGGCAGCCAACGGTTACAACAAAAGCCCCGACCGCAAAATAGCATTTACGGTAAAAAGCGAGCAGGGATTTTATTTGCTCCCTGTTATCCTCGGCTATAGGTTTGTACAATGCGTAAGAAATAGCCGCCCCTATTCCCATTTCCGCTAAAGATAAGGCATTTAAAATATTGAGAAATAACCCATTAAGCCCTAAATATTCTGCTCCGAGCGCTTTTATAAATACTGTACGGCTCACAAAAGCGAGTGCCAGCGTAATAAACTGCGTTAAGAGCATTACGCTCACATTGCGTATGGATTTGCGTGTGCGCACTAACACGAATATAGAAATTTCTATTTTATAGAGCAAATGATAAGCAAAAAGATGATTTCAGTTTGCATGGCTACATATAATGGCGAAAAATATATAGCCGAACAAGTAGAATCTATCCTTGCTCAATTAGGGCAAGAAGATGAGCTCATTGTCTCTGATGACGGCTCTACGGATAATACTTTGCAAATTTTGGAAAATTTTAATGACAGGCGAATTAAAATATTTAACCATGACAGAAAGAATATCAAAGTTCCGTTTTACTTGCGCTCTCATTTAACTGATAAGTTTTATTTTATTACTCGAAATTTTGAAAATGCTTTGAAAAACGCTAAAGGGGATTATATTTTTCTCTCGGATCATGATGATGTTTGGCTTCCGGCGAAAGTGGAGACGATGATTAAATGTTTGGACAAAGATAATCTGGTAATCAGCGATGCTTGGGTTGTGAAAGAAAACATGGAAAGGCAAAATAAATTGAGCGAATATGCAAATTACAAAAAAGGATTTTGGCAAAATATTATGGTAAAGTCATTTTATTGCGGTTGTTTGTTTGCGTTTACCAAAAATATCAAAAACTCTATTTTGCCAATTCCCAGCAGTGTTTTAGTACATGATTTTTGGCTTGGCTTGATATCGGAATTGAAGTTTTCTTCGGTATATATTTCCGAGCCTTTAGTTTTATACAGACGGCATTCAAATACCGCAAGCAATACCGATGTTGGGCAAGCAAGCAAGAATTCCATTTTTTTTATTATTAAATACAGAATATTTTTATTGTTTGCCGCAATATCAAGATATTTGCGCAGATAGATTTAACCTTTCAAAAACATTCTTGGGATAAACAATTTTGGCAGTCTTCGCAGAAATACTTTAGAAAAAGAAAATAACTGCGGCAATCTTTGCCATGCTTCTTTTTTATTATAGTATGTTAAGCACGAAAACCAATTAGCTTTCCAGTTGGCGATAGCCTTTTTATAAAGAGCATTTGTTTTGTATTCTGCTATTATTTCAAAAACTTGGTTGTGCATCAGAGTAAAATTTCTGTGCATATTTTTGCTGTTCGCAAGAATACGGTAATGACAAAATACATCTGGCAACACCGGCAGGTTCCCGTATTTATTGGATAAAGCAAGCCATAGCGGATAATCTTCAAGTTTGAATTTTTGAGAATAACCTCCAACAGAGTCAAATGCGGCTCGGCGGATTAATTCCGTGCAGCCATGCAAAGATTTGTTATTAAGAAAAAGTTCTTCAAAAGAAATTTCTGGGACTCCGCTTAAATATGGGGCATATGGTTGCTCTTCTAGCTTTCCGTTTGGCAAAATCCTCTTAACTTGCCCAAAACATACTGGAACATCCGGATGTTCTTCCATATAAGCTGCTTGAATTTTTAGCCGATTCTGAGGCATAACATCATCAGATGCCAAAGTGCAAATATACTTTCCTCTTGCTGCGCTAGCAAGCTCTAAGAGCGTTGGCATTAAGCCTTTATTTTTGCGCGCCAAAAAATAAAATCCGAATTCTTCGGAAAGTTTTTTTATTATTTGCGGGCTTTCATCATTGCTTCCATCGTCTATAACCAAAAGCTCAAAATTTGCTCCCTGTTGTTCCATAGCGGAACGTATGGCAGCTTCAACAAAAGGCGCATGATTGTAACTTGGCATTAGAACGGAAACTAGCATAGAGATTAACTTTTTATTTTATAAAATTTTTGCTTCAATTTATACAATAAAGTCAATAATAAAGCTTGTTTATACTTTACAAAATAAAACAAGAATCTTTTTTTAAAAGGGATATTAGATGACTTTATCTTTTGCCCTAAACAATTAAAATAATCCATATTTAAAATATTTTTAGCTTTTTTGCTTAAAATAAAAATGGATTCTTTGTTGCTTGATAAGTTTATAATGGCATGCAATAAGTAATTGTAAGCTAAATTCGGATGTTTGTTGAATTGCGGCGGTATATGCTCAAAAATTCCCATGTTATCCAATCCTCGCAACACTTCAACATAATCCAAAGCGAGTTTTGGGCTATAATTTTCCGTTAATCCTTGTGTATTATGCACATAGTGGTAATAAGCGCTATGCTCAATAGCAACGCATTTTGCCTTTAGCAAGGCTTCTAAAAAAAACAGCCAATCTTCGGAATAAGTTATTTTTTCGTTGCTAGTAATATTTTGTTCATCTAGAAATTTTCTTTTGAATAAAGCTATTGACAGCGAAGCGAGCTGTATATGTTCTCCAACATCTTTTCCATATATCAAAAACAAAGGTATAATAGTTTTGCGAATATCATCATTTTCATAAAAGCTGCTCAAATTCTGAGGCATAGTTCGCAGTGTTTTTTTTTCTCCGAATTCATGTATCAAACCGCTTATCACAATATCGGAATTGTTGGAACATTTAAGCATTTGTTCATAGGCATTTGCTTCAATAAAGTCATCTGGGTCAACAAAGGCTACGTAATCTCCGGTTGCAAATTTCCTTCCGTAATTTCTAGTGGCGGTTTGTCCTTGGTTTTCTTTGCTTTTAAATATTATCCTTGAATCTTTTTTTGAAAATTCTAGGCAAATTTCCGGGCTACTGTCTGTAGAGCCATCATCGACGAGAATAATTTCTATATTTTTTTCGGTTTGCAGCAAAATAGAATTTATGCTTTTGTGCAAAAAAGACGCCTTATTATATATAGGTACTATTACGCTGACTTTTGGTTTATTTTCATAGTGCATAGAATAACTTCTCCCATTTTTTTGCTATAACATTAACATCAAATTTTTGTACGCTTTGAATTCCGTTCATTGCAATTTCCTTTCGCAAAGATTCGCTGTCCATTAACATTTGAACTTTTTCTGCCATCGCCTTTGCATCGTTGTTTGGGGTTATAAATCCTGTTTTTCCATTTTCGATAATATCGGAAAGCGATAAGTAAGAATCCATGGCTACAGGAACGCAGGCATATTGCTGCGCCTCCACAAGAGTCATGCCAAAGCCTTCAAAATCTTTTGTGCTTGTTTGGAGTAAAATGGATGCTTTTTTATAATAATGCTCAGGATTTTGAAAACCTAAAAATTCAACTCGAGGTAAATTTCCAGCCTTTTCCTTTAGAGCAGGCAAATCTTTTCCTTCTCCCAAAAAAAGCATATTCCATTCCGGATTTTTTTTATGCAACAACTCCCAAACTTTAAGAGCAAGCGACGGACGTTTTTCCTCTTCTACCATACGTGCCACAAAAATTACAGTTTTATTTTTCGTTTCAAATTCAGGCAGTTCTTCATGGGAATTTTCCAAAGGGTCTGCTATTGCATATAATTTATCCGAGCTTGCAAAATCTTTGCGCTTTCCTCTGTCTTTTGGGTAACATACTGCGGAGTCTGGCAAAAAACGCAGCAAGCCTTTGCGGTTTGCCAACTGCTTATATTGTTCTATATATTTATCGGATAAAAATACCACAATGTCGCAATTTGAAAATATCAAGTTTCTTCTGTGCAACTCCCTGCTTTCCTTTAAATAGCGCGTCAGGCATTTTGGCAAAATTTTCGCTACAGAACCTGTGTAAAAATTAGCGGCCATCAACAAGGAAAAATGATGAACCACAATTAATTTTATATGTGTATTTTGCTTAACGGCAAAGCATAACTCACAACAAGGCAAACTTTGCGATTCTTGGTTTATTATTATTTTTATATCTTCTTCTTTTACAATTTTTGACAGTAATTCAATATTTTCTTTTGTGTATGCTTCATTTAAATCTCCGGGCATTTTAAATAGTTTTATTCTATTGTCCAAAAAAACGCCGCTGTTTGAATCAATGCAATAACACACGCAAATCTTATGCCCAATATTCGAAAAATAATTTGACAATATCCTTGTAACCGTGTCAACGCCGCTGCCAGCCGGAAAACTTCTCAAAACATAAAGGACATTCATAACTCTAAATCCTGTAAGGTGATGGTTTAAATGGAAGCAAAAATATAGAAAATATTCTTTTAATGCTTCTTAAAACCCTAAACGGCAAAGGAAAACCCTTGCATGCCCATATTAGAACGGTTCGCCGAATGCCTTTATTTTCTGTTTTCTCCAATTCTCTCAAGAAAAGCGGGATAAAATTCTCCATGTATTCTATTTTATGGCATGCAATTGCTTTTTTGCTTAAAAGAAAGTAAAAATATGCGCTTGGTATGCCGGTGGACATTCTTTCCGCCTGTAGAGTGCCAAACAATTTCTCCATAAGCAAATAATAAGCTACTCTTAGAACAACGTTTTGAACTATACGTTTTTCCCGTGAAATTATTTTGAAAGATTTTGATGAAGAAATTGCGCTATTTGACCTGTATATATATAAATTTTCCGGAATTAGCTCCGTATGCTCGCTGTGATATAATATTTGGCTCATTTGAATTAAATCTTCGCCGTTTGTCGCAGCAATTTGCGGAAACAAGACTTTTGCGTAAAGACTTCGCTTAATAAGCTTATTCCATATGGTATATCCAAAATCTCGATGTCTTTGTACATTATCCAACTTATTTTCACCAAGTTTGCAGTTTTTAACTTCAAGCAATTTTTGCCTGCCGTGCATATCGTCATAATCGCAGTAAACAAAATCGTTCTTTCCGTCTTTTATTTTTTCGAACATCTTCTCTAAAAATTGCGGTTTATAAGCATCATCGCTATCCAAATTGGCTATGAATTCGCCGCAGGCATTTTCCAAACCTGTTTTCCTTGCCAAAAGCAATCCTTCGTTTTCTTTTTTGCGAACATATTTGAACTTGGAATTTTTTTCCGCATATTCGGCGCATATTTCCGGGCTTTTGTCTGTGGAGCCATCGTCTATTAAAATGGCTTCCCAATTTTCAAATGTTTGCGCTAAAACACTCTCCAGCGCTTCTCTCAAATATATATCTGTATTGTATATGGGGATTATTATAGACACGAGTCCTTTTGCTTCCGGATATTTCAAAACTGCAAATTCAAAAGCAAATGGTACTTGAGTCATATTGGCTTTCCCCCAGGCTCTTCTGTTAAGCTAAAACTTGCAAGCACTCCCATGTACCAAGCACCCCAGCCCATTGTAGGCAAATACAACGGTACTGCGTCCACCATTCCTAAAACCATCATAATTATTCCTCCGCTTAAAAGCGCATAATATATGCCGGGAGAATTGCTGTTTTTCAAACGAGAAAACAACTGCATGAAACATGCAAGTACAACAGTTCCCAATATTAAAAAACCGCTAAGCCCGTGTTCGCATAGAATTACCAAATATATATTATGCGCATGGATTAAAGCCGCTTTTGGGACATCAATTACGCTTGGCAGAGATTGCAAAAATAATTTATGGGCATTTAAAAAATTTCCGGGTCCTATTCCCCACATTTTATGTTCCGGAATTGCATTTAAAGCTGTAATCCACACTGTAATTCTTCCCATATTGCTAGAGTCTATTTTCCCGGCAAGAACGGTGTTCAATCCTCTTTTTATAAAAACGTCATTTGGAATAAATGTCCATACTGTAAAAATAACAAATAAAGTGCAGCCGATTATAAGCATGCTATAAAAAATTTTTTGAAAAAGTGTGTTATTCTTGAATTTTAATGCCCAACTGCTCATTGCTATTCCAAGTAGCAATCCCATTGCAATGCCTATAATGCCCATTCTGGTTCCGCTAAGCATAACTGCAATAAAAACAGCAAATGTTCCCAGAGCCATATATAAATACGAAAAACGGTGGCTAAAGCAATTTTCAACAAACCAAATTGCCCAAGTTAAAACAAGTACAATTGCATAAGCGGTAGCTACGGTAAGCGGGCCTTCAATGCGCTGCGAGCCTATTATAAGCCATTCCGCAAAGCCAAAAGCAAGGAGATATGCGCCGAGTGCGCTTACAATTGCAATTATTTTTTTCGCATCCCATTTAATAAACATAGCCCAAATGAAAAGCAGCAAAGACTCTGCATAAACTAAAAAATAAGTTATGTTTATTTTATAAGGTTTGAACATAAATATAATTGCGATATATCCTGTGAGAAGGGTAGTTGTTATCCAAAATAACCTATTTTTTTTCTGCGGAATAAAAATGTATAAGCTTTGCATAAAAACCGCCACACATAAGCAAATCAAGAAAAATGTACCTTGATATACTTGTTGCGTTGCCACGAGCGCTAGAAAAAAACCCTCTATTTTTTTATTCAATATTACGGTAAAAACGCAAGATAAAAATAATGCTGAAATTGCCAGTACTAATTCCACTTTTATAATCCAAGCGAATTTACGATTCTTTTTAACAATTCTCTATTTTCATTTTCTAACTCTCCAGTATAAATAGCCCTTGCAATCAGCCAGCCATTTATCAATGCAAAAGACAAAATAACTGCTATTGCAGCCCAAATTGCCCTTTTAGGCTTGCTTTTGTAATCTGCCAAATACGCATCTTGCACAACCTGAATTACCGGCATATTTTTAGCGGCGTTGCTTTCTTCCATAACTATATTGCTTTCTATCATTTCCAAAGTTGCGAATATTCTTCTTAAATCAGCTTCCAGCTTTTGCTGTTCTATAATTTTTTCAACCGCCCAATCAGAATTTATGTAAACTGAATTTTTGTTCGGCAAATAGTCCTCTGAAAATTCTCCGCGCAATTTTTTAAATTCTTTTTCTAAAATTAATCTTTTTTTACGGAGCTCTGCCGCCGTGGAATTGTCTGTTCCAATATTGCTTTCGCTGATTTTCATATTCTTAATCTGCTCTTCGTAACCTGAGAGCGCAGATATTGTCAGTTCTAATTGAGCTTCCAAATTGAGCAAATTGTTGCTTCTGTAAAACTTAACCAACGCTTCGCTTAAAGAATCTGCAGATGTCACAATGCTTTGCCTGAATGTTCTTAATTGTTCTATTGTTTGCAAAGCACGTTCTTGCCTGAGTTTTACGTATTTAGTATTGGCTTCTTTAACCATAAAGCGAACTATATCGCGTGCAAGTTCCTTGTTTTTGGCTTCATATTCGCAGGAAATAATTCCGGTTAGCTCATCTATGTTTATTTTTATGTCTTTGTGAAATAATTTTATCAATGATTCTTTGTATTTTACATTTTTGTAAACCGTGTCCAGCCTGAATTCCTCTATTGCGGCAAGCATAACATTACGCCCATCAATTATATCCAGATATAAATCCTCATTTTCTTGGCTGGCCATAGATCCTAGGGAAGTTCCAAACGAACCTAATATACCGGATGCTGCGGTACCTTTCATTAAAGAATTGATATCTGTTACTTTGGAACCGGTGTCTAAAAAAATTCTGATTTCGCTTTTATAATAAGGCGGCACAATCCATGCTATGGCGAATCCTAAAACTCCTGCGAGAAATGGAATTCCAATGGAATATTTTTTTCTCTTTAGCAAAAAAATTAAAATATCGGAAAAAGACATAATTTCTCCAATCAGTTAATAAGCAGATTGATTGTGAGTATTGATGTAAAAATTCCTAATATAGAAGCTACAAAAAAAGTTACATCTTTGGTGACTTCATATTTTGTTCTCGGTATGTCAATAAAATCCCCCGGTAAAATCTCGCCAGTTGCCCAGTCCACGGAAATTGTTTTTCCGTTTCGCACAACAGAAAGCCTGTGCATATCGCCTGTTATTATTGTCACCCCGCTTGCGGCTACATAATCAGCCGGTCCCATGGAAGAATTGTATGGAACTTTACCGACTGCGGCAACTGCTCCGCCAACATATACGTAAGGCGCTTGTATATGAAACTCTATTTCATTCATGGGTTCGGGTACAAATTTATCCATTTGGTTAACGCCTATCCATCTAATAAACTCCTCTTCCTGGTATTTTATGCTTATTTCAGAAAAACTAGGGTCTATATTTATGCCGGTCTCCTTTACATATTCTTTTATTGTACGTTTGGGAACGTAGGGAACGGTTATGGTTTTTCCCGCATAGGTAAACTCCACAGTTTGTCGCCAGTTTAAATAAGGAACTTCTATAGCATCGCCTGTTTGCAAAGGAATGTTTTCCGTTGTGGCTATAGTATCGCCCTTGCGGTATATGTAAACACTATCTCTGTTTGCAGTACGTTTAAAATGCCCTGCGAGATAAATGGCCTCTTTTACGCGCGCTTGGCCGCTAACTATAACTTGTCCCGGATTCCATACTGCGCCTTGTACACTCACGGCATAGCGGCGAAGCTGGACTAAATGCACTCCTATAAATTTTTTGTCGTAGCGGATTTTTAATGTTTCAAGAATTTTTTGCTTTGCTTCATATAGCGGCATGTCGTTCACTTTTACCAAGCCGCATCCTTGAATTGCAAGGCTTCCTTCCGGTGAAACCTGCACCCCTTCGTTGCCGGTTGGCAAAAGAATTTCAAAAAAATCTCCGGGGCCAATTATATAATTTGAATCAACGGGATTTTCCAAATTCACGGGATTGAGCGTTACCCAGTCTTTTTGCTTTATAAATTGTTCTTCGTAAAAAGTGGGTATTGGAGTTGTAAGGCCGGATTTTGCGGATAAAGGATCAGCCGCGCTTGCCATAGCAAACGCCGCCAATAAAAATATTGCGAAAAATCGTATCATTTCAGCGGTTCATAATATACAAATTTATGATGCGGCAAAATCTCCGGATGAAATATGAAAATCAAGTCTGCCAAAACCAAGTCAGGGTACGCAACTGCGGATTCGTAAAAGTCTCTGCTTCCGTTTTTGCCTATGCGCTTTGAGCTTTGGTAAATTTCTCCGTTTAACATTGTCATTCTGGGGTCATTTCGCAAAATTTCCGCTTTGCTTGTCCAAAGGCTTGGATGCAGCCAAAACTGCGCTTTTGTGCCGCTTTGCAAGGCATTTTCAATATTCATCGTTAAGGTTCCGGAAGCTGAGCCGGCCAAAGCTTCCCAAATGTATTGCGCGCCTGCGTCTCGCAGAAATTTCGCGAAATAGCTGTTGCCGCCGCCGGCCAGCCATTCCGAGCCTTGTGGGTAGCCTGTTAACACCAGCGGCTTTTTAGTTGCGCTTTGAGCTAACTCTGCAAGGTTGTTGTATTTTTTCAAAGTTTCTGCGAAAAGACTGTCTGCCTCTTTTTCCTTTCCGAATAAAATCCCGAAAACTTTTATCCATTCAAAGCGTGTGATAGGGTGGCTTTCCATCCATTCGGCGGTGAGAACAGCCGGAATGCCTGCGGTTTTGAGGCGGGGGGAATCGT